>NZ_NNSR01000029.1 GCF_002834225.1 Ruminococcus bromii
AGCCGTTCTGCCTGTCATTAAATGCTGTTGTTACTCTGATTTTCATTCCGTCACCACCTTTCTAAACCGGTCGAAATCGACGGATTTAAATGCAAAAAGCACCCTATAATCAACATTGCTGTCGGTTATAAAATGCTCAATTCGTAATTTTATGCTGTTTTTGTGAATTGCATATAACAAAACCGCCCTTTTTACGGAGCGGTTAGATTATGCCACTATCTTTTAGATATTGCATTTTTTGTTTTTCTCTAAGCCTACTGTAAAGTGCTTCAGCATCTTTAGCTTCTTGTGGAGCATCTTCACGCAAAGTGACATTTAAACCATTTGTTACAAGGTACGGCTTAAACGCATTCCATAGAGATTTTTGTTCTTCAGTTTGTATCAATCTCATACTATCATCACCCTAAAAGTTTGCTGACTCTGTACTCATTATACACTTCATCCATAGCTTTATCTTTTAAGCATTCAAAAGCATACTCACTTATATCTTCTATATTATAACCGTTATTTATCAATTTTTCAACCTTTGGAGCATAAATTTTATTAAGGTAATCGCAATATTCAAAATAATCGTTAATACTTCCGAATTTTGCTCTGTAATTTTTAGCGTCTTGCCAATGAATCAGTTCGTGCAGAATTGTACTCAATCCGTCTTGCGGACAAGCCAAGTTTTCTTGTAAGCCTGACAAATCACTTGTTGAAAAGTATGCTGAATTGACATTTAAAATATTCTGCATTGGCATATATGAAGCAATAGCATTTACTCGCATTTCTTCGGGAGGGATAATACAAATTTCAGGCTTTCCGCTTGTTTCAACCTCTCCGAGCATATCAAACGCTTTTCTCACTTGCATATCAAAATTATGAAGTTCTTTTCGTTTTAGCTTTACCTTATCTGAAATATAAACATTATCACACAATGTATTTGCCTTGTGGGTATCAATTGTAATTGTTTTCCCCTCAATTTTGCGTTCAAAAGTTTTTGATATATCTTCCTTAAATACAGGTCTGTAATATTTTTGTTCATCAGTCTTCAAAGAAAATTGTTTCGCTTTTTCTTCAAGCATATCAGCCCTATCGTGCCACTCATCGGCTCGGGTTTGGGCTATTCGTTTATTGTCCTCATCAAGGCTGTATTCGGCACGGCGGTCAAAGCGTTCTGCCTGATGTTAAATGCTGTTGTTACTCTGATTTTCATTCTGTCACCACCTTTAAATTGTAATAAAAAAACACCCTGATTTCTCAAAGTGCTGGTTTGGATGTATTATGTTTTGTTTCGGCAAATTGCAATCAAGTTAAATAATGCCGTAAACAAGCCGTTTTCCATGTTCTGAACATATTCTCGGCAAGTTAAACAACAAAACCGCCCTTTTTTACGGAGCGGTTAAGAAATCACTTCTGCAATTTGTTCATTCAATACTGTAATGGTTTCGTAATCATCAACTAAATCAACATCAACAATATAAGCCTCGTGATTACCGAGTATTTCAACCACAGAAGCGGTCTGTCCTGTTTTTAATTTTATATTATCATACAATTTAACTTTCATTTGGCGTTACCTTTTTCTTTATAACATAAGCGCTTGTCATTCACAAAGCAAAAAGCCAGTAAACAAGCCGTTTTTGACTTAATTACTGACTTTTTTGTGGCTCCCCCAACTTACTTTGTAAGGAGGGAAAGTAAGTGCCTCGTATACTATGTTTGGTTCTTAAACAGCACTCGCACAATCCCAGTTCACTAAAAACAGTCCACGGTGTATTAGAGATAAAGAAGGTCTTATGTAAAACAGTCGGAATGATTGATTTTGTAGGATATAATCAAGATTAACGGAGGTTTTACAAAATGAAAAACATTATTTCAGAATTGTTCTATGGGAATATTGATCCACAAACTCGCAGTTACCAAAAAGGCAGTTATATTCAAAAATATATGACTATTCTTGCTAACGCAGAGGAAGTCTTAACGAAAAACCTGTCAGGAGATGATAAGAAAACTTTTTTGTCATATGCAAATGCTTCAAATATCGTTTTAGGAGAATCGGAATTAGATAGTTTTATTGTTGGCTTTCGTTTGGGGGCTCAGTTTACTTACGATACCTTTGTTAGCAACACAGCTCCCTTTACTGATTTTTTGAAGGAGGAAGCAGAATGAATACAAAGTATCACGTCTATCTAAATTATGAAGAAAGGCGATTAGTGATTAAAAGCCTAAATGATTTGAGGAATAGACTAATATCCGAAGGTAAATACACCGACCTCATTGATGAAGTTTTGGTTAAGGTGGCTAACGCTAAAATCAAGAAAATGAAGGTTGTCAGCAAAAGCTCGTAAACGGTATATTTGCGGATTTTGAGGTTGGTAATGATGATACCTTAACCCATTAAGTTCAACACTCTAAGAATCGCATAAATACTGGCAATTTACATCGAACTTTGTACACACTTTTTCGACTACTATGGAGGAATTAATTATGACAAATAAGATTACATATACACAGCAAGGTGATTACCTTTTACCCGACCTGAAATTGCCCGAACAGCCGAAGGTTGAGATCGGGATTTGGGGCAAGCGGCATTTGAAATATATCAAACATCATCGTCCCATCTTATATACAAACCTGCTGACGAGTTGCAAGCTCACAGCCTACCTCGCCGATATTGACGAACAGGCAGAGGATATGTTCTTTCGGTTAGTAAAGCAGCTTGCCGAAAAGGAAGGTATAACCGACCAACTCAAAGCAGATAATCAAATGCTGTGGGTAAAGAGAATGAATAATATACGCAACCGTGCAGAAGAAATTGTCAATAATGAATTGATACTTGTTTAATCAACGGGAGAAGATGATTAATTTCATCTTCTCCCGTTCCAGTTTGTTTGCTAGAATTCGCAAAAATGGATTCCTTTTTGTTTTAGTTTGTTATACATATTCAAGTTTTGGTGAATTGTAAGTTTTTCTTTGAATTCATCTTCGGTTATTATGTTTTCAGAAAACAATTCATAATTCAATATCCAAGAAGTCGAGGATGATTTCATTGTTTGCTTTAAATCCTGAGATATGAATCCTTTTCTTAATAGCATTACTTGAGCTAATTCATTTTTGCTTGAACATATCTGAATTATTATATCATCATCTCTTTCGATTCCCTCAATTTCAATTAATAGGTACAATAACCAAATTACTTCTAAATCATTTATTTGCCGCAAACTGCGTAGAAGTATTTTTTTAATTAACGTAATATCTTTATCATTAATACAAAAGTTTTCGGATTTCTTCTCAATTAAAATCTGACAAGCTTTAATTAAAGAGCGTTTATTGTTCTGTAATATAGTTAACAGATATGCCTTGTATAATTCTGAATTTGATATATCAATGGGATCTTTTTCTAAAGATTTTAACAAAAATCTTATTGCTCCCTTTGTTCCCTTGTTTTCTAATGTAAAAAAGCTGTTAAACATATCCATTAGATGTTCATTATCAAATTCATCAATGTGTAGATCAGTAAATAGTTTATTAAGATTCTTATTAATATAATATGGGAATTTTTCTTCTCTTGTTTTCTCGTTATTAATAGTTAGGTTATATTTTCTAAGAATCAAATCAATTTTGCTTTTTGTCGTTTCAGTATTATCATCAAAAACAAAGATTTCATAATCATCAACATATCTGACAAACCGGATGTTTTCAGATTTTATTTCTTTATCTATTCTTGTAAGCAGCGCTTCTGATATCAATCGAGAAACAAAAGGACCTGCTAATAATCCATTTGTTTGATTTGAATTCATTCTACGAACTAATTTATCAAGTTTGGAGTATTTTTCATATGTTGGACTTAAATTTTCGCCTTTTTGGCTTTGACGATATTCTGAAACAGCTAATTCATATCCCATAATTATAGTAGGAATTAAATGTGTATAAATGGCACCATAAAAATTTGATATATCTAATTTTAGAATCAGTTTTGCTCCAGTTGCCTTTATTATTTTTTTTGATATGTTTTCTATGTAGTCAGAACATATTTCAAAAGATTCCTCTAATACTTCCTCTGTTTGTCCATATGATTGTTCAAATCTATAAATTTGACCTTGTTGATTAATAACTGGAGAAAAAGAATAATCCTCACTTTTTGTAAAATCTATCAATTCTTTCAGCAAATTATTATTCCACATATATTCGTGTAATACAAGATATGATCCTAATTCAGGAATATAAATATTTCTTCTGGAATCAGCCTGATCATATTTGCTCATTGTAAAACAATATGGTTGTATTATATCACAGTTTTCGGGTGGAACATAATTTAAAACCTTTTTATCCAAGAAAAAACATGGCGGAAGATATTCAGAAAAAAAGCCCTGCGTTGCTATCTGTTTATAACTTTCTCTATTGAATGGCATATTTTTTACCTTTCTAAATCGTCAGCTTATCCAACTGCTCCCGAATCTCATCAAACCCGCAATTCAAGTCAAGCGTTTTCACGCTTATTTGGTTGCCGCTCATTTGATAGGTGTTGTCGGGGACAATTTGTTCGTCTGTTTTGGCGTAGAGCAACATTCCCGAAACGGTTACTTGCCTGTCCTTCAGTTCTTCCTGCTTGTTCTTGACGTAGGTAAAAATCTGATACAGGTTTGCTGAATGGACGGTTGCCTTATTAAACCGTTGCTGTGTGGAATGGGCGTAATACTTAGCGTCGATAATCAGAATGTTATCGTCTTTTTCGAGCACAATATCCGATTTCATAACCGGCAGCATATCGCTGAAATCGTCGTCGAGCTGCCACGGGATTTGCGGTGCGCCGACGGTCAGTTCCGGATGTTCCTTGCGGAAATATTCCAGAATAAACTTCTCATACAAGCGGTGCATACGCTGCTCGTCGAGAAAGTCCATCAGCTTTGACGTGCCGTCCGACTGGGTTTGCAACAAGCCCTTCAAAACCAAATAACAAATCGAAACCAACATACGGTACGTCTGATTATTGCGGTCATAGCGCAGATTCCAGTTGATTCTGTAAATCGGCAGCGGTTCGACATTAACCAAGAAAACCAAAAGCTTTTTCATTTCCTTTTTGCGGCTCTTGTCAACGTCCGCTACCATCAAGCGCAGCATTGTCGTCTTGATGATACGGTTCATATAGGCGTTTTCGGAAAACTCGTCGTAGGAGCACACAACCTGCCGCTTGATAATGGAATTTGTTTTCAGTGTTTCCGAAATTTCCATTTTACCACGCAGTGCCGTCAGCGGTTCACGCTTCGGGATATAGTCCTTCATCAGACCACGCTTGAGCTGCTTTGACAAGCCTTTAATCAGTATTGCGGCGCATAAATCCGCCACATTCTCAAAATGCTCTGTCGCCACACTTTTATATCCTTGCTCATTAAGCACCTGAAATGCGTAGGAGAGCATATAGTAGATATTTTGAATCGGAATCACTTGACAGCACTCCTCAAACGGTCAGACCATTCTTTCACTTTTGAAGGCTCGTCAAACCAATACTCTTTGAGCAAGGGGATAATTTCAAACTCCACAATATCGGTCAGCGTGTTCTCCTTAATCTCCTCAATATCGCAGAAATAGCTGTGACCGATACAGAAGCCCTCACCGAGAGATTCGTCGTCGGCAATCTTCTGATTCAGGCTGATAACGCAGTCAATTAGTTTGTTGAATTTATCATTTTCTAATCCGTACTGATATTCTCTAAAGCCCTCGGATTCAAACGCAGGCTTCATTTCATAGAACGCAAAACGCCTGCGGAGCGCATAGTCAATCATCGCCAAGCTTCTGTCAGCTGTGTTCATCATACCGATAATGTAAACATTTTTCGGGACGGAAAACTTGTCCGAAGAGTAGAGCAACTGAATATCATTACCTCGCTTATCGGCTTCAATCAGCATAAACAGCTCGCCGAAAATCTTACTGAGATTGCCACGATTGATTTCATCAATGATAAAGAAATACTCGTTTTCTTTATCATCGGACGCTTTCTTGCAGAAGTTGTAAAATGCGCCCTTCTTAATTTCAAAATTCATTCCTGTGCTTGACGGGCGGAAGCCCTCGACAAAATCCTCATAGGAATAGCTTTGATGAAATTGAACAAGCTGCACACGTTCGGGGTCCTTAACACCCATCATTGAATAGGCAAGACGCTTTGCGGCGTATGTTTTACCGACACCCGGAGCGCCCTGCAAAATGACGTTCAATTTCTTTCGGAGCAGTCCTTCTAAAGTGTCATACTGTTTTTCGCTGATATATACGTCTGCAAGGAAGTTCTCTTTGGTATAGGTGTTCAGCGGTTCTTCCTCGACGTCAATATCATCGTCATCATCTTCTGTATCAAACATTGCATTGAGCTTTTCAACGTATTCTGTATATTGGGTAATATCGGTCAGCGTTTTCATAACTGCCTGACCGGGATGTTCCCATTCACCGATGTCTGTCCACTTTACTTTACGGGTGTTATTATACTCATCTTCGCTACTGTCATCATATATATAACCGGACTCAACAACGCCACGACCGATTATTTTATACATACCTTGCTTAGCAAAAACAATATCGCCCGGTTTCATCTCATTGGCAAACTGCCAAGTAGCAAGAGCTGCATTGCGATAAGGCTTATTGTCGCCGTAGGTGTCCTGCATAGCAGCCTTCACTTCTGATTTTGAAGCGAAGCGTGTCAAATCACCGATTTCACCCCAACCGATGAGCATAATTCCTTTCTCGGTACATTCACTCCACTTTGAAGCATTATTGCCGGGCGAGTAAATCCAATAGCGCTTTGTGTTTACATCTTCGTCAGCAAGAGCTGAGCCTTTATCTTCTTTATCTTGCTGGTTTTCTTTAACAATCGTCTTGAATATCTCTGACGCTAATTCGTCTGTCATATCAACAGTCCAGCCATTTTCGGTGAGTTTCCAAACACCACGAGTGCTGTTGTCCAAATAACCGCCTCTGACAAGGTACTGCCTTGCCCAAGCAACGTCATTGTTAAATTCAGGCGTTTGCGTCTTACCGACAACTGCGCTTGTTTCTTCCTCGGTCAGCTTTTCGTTTTCTATAATTTTATTTCGTGCTTCTTTCGGAGTAGCCGAACCGCCTAAATCTTTGAGCGCCTGCAAAAGAGGTTTGAACCAACGCAGGAACTTTGCGCCGGAATTAGCATCGCTTTTCTCGGAAAGTTTCTCATATTCATCATCTTGCTTAGATACACTCCACGCACTGCAAGAAAAATCTGCCAATGATTTATAGGAACATTTGTCAGACTGAATATAAGCAATGCAATCATCACAAAGTTTTAAGTATATCTCTGCTTTCGGTGTATCACGCAGATTTTTTACTGTGGCTGTAATTGACTCAGGTAAGCTGTCATTATTCTTTATAAACCACCTATTGCGTGAATCTAAATTTATAAATCTGTTGGGACGAATCCAGTATAAGCCCATTGACAAATTCCATTTTACGCCTTTTTGTTTCCTAACTGTATTAAAAGCAGAAATAAACTCTTGTCTGTTTTCTTCTGTATCGTTTTTTGACAGAGTAAGCGCTAATTCAAAAATTGACCAGAGGTTTTGTATATCTGATTCTCCTCTGTTATCTACAAAATAGAAAAAAGTAGATTTTAGTGGACTTAACACAGGAATTCCGTCAAAAGACATAGGAACATCAGCTTTTATGTCAAACAATTCCTTGAATTCAGTAATAAGTTTTATTCTGTTCTTTTCAGTTAGTTGTTTATTAAATAATCCAAAAACTGTAAAAGGATCAATATCAACAAGGATATTATTTCCGCCTTTATCTCTATCAATAGTCGGCAGTTTTATCCCTGTAACCTCATAAACCTGCTTTATTTTTTCAATCAGCTCCTGCCGATTGTCCTTATACGCAAGTAGCTTATCTGCAAACTCCTCATAAAATGATATCCAGTCAAATTGATTCTTAGTGCTCATACTATAGCCCCTTGATGATTGATAATTCTATCATATCATATAATAAAACAAATTAACAGACATAAAAACTAAAAAGAGAATTTTTTATAGGTCTTATGTGTCCCTAACAAACGTGTTTTTCTCGGTAGGAGTAAAAACGCACTGCTTGTTTAGATGTGACATCTTAAATACACTAACGTTTGTCGAACGAATTTTCTAAATTTGCTTGACAACCAAACGAATGTTCGTTATAATAATTACTGTACACAAAACTGTTCGCAGATTGTGTGCGACAACTGAATAGTGATGAACTTATGAGTGTAAAGAGCTGACGAGCGCAGGAGCATCACCTGCGGGCAGCGCAAAGCCAAAGATGCGCTATAGGGTACCGGTACGCTGACAGAAGTGCCGGCTCCGTTCTGTTTTTAGTCATTTGAGTTTAGCTTATTTTAGTGAACGGCAGTACAAATAAGCGCTTTAATTTTTCAAAAGTTTAATCAAAAAATTTAAAGTCAAGTTACATGAGGCTTCTCAACCAAGGGGGTAGTTTACCCTTTTGAAGTTGAGGGAAGTGCCTTGTGTGACTTGGCTTTTTGTCGTGTCAAAATACAACTGAATGACCGTCCGAATGGGATATGATATTGCGATGATCGTAAGCGAGCGATACGACGCTCCGGTGAAAATCCGGTGCAGGAACGACATTCGGGTAAAGCGGCAAACTTACAACAAAACAGTCACTTTTTACAGTGACAGAAAGGAGAAACAATGACTAAAGGTGAACAAATTGTTGCGCTGGCAATGGAGAAAGTCAGTCGTGAAGGCTATCCGAAGCTGACCGAAGATCATCCTTTTTTCGGAAGGTTAAGAGCGTTTATGGTTGACAAGCATTACTGGATGGGCACAGCTACAGATTTACTTACCGAAATGAACGACACCGTTACGCCTACTAATACGGTAACAAAACTGCTCAACAAATATTGGTATCGGTTGAGAAAACGTGACGGTATCGGCATCAATTTTCGGCGTACTAACCGAAGAAGAATCATCGAAATCTATAATCACAGACAACCATAGTGACAGTTTAGGGTGACAGATATGTTGACAGTTTTTCAGAACACTGCATAACAATGTTGAATCTAAGCAAGCATACTGTTTGTAACCACAAACAGTGCTTGCTGAAACTACCGTGTATTATCTCAGCAAGCAGACCGTTCGTATCCACAAACAGTTGTTGCTGAGAAATCACCTCGGAATTTCAGCACTTGTTAGGGACACCCTAAGACCTGTTTTCGAAAATCTTAACTACGAAAGGAAGGTGACAGATTATGTACTATGTTGATGAGAAAGGCAAAGTCCTTGATATTCAAACGCCGCTTACCGAAGCACTCAACGCAGTCATTGAGGATTACTTCGATATGCTCAGTAAGATGACAGCGGAGCAACGGCTAAACTATTTTAAGTATGAACAGTTCGTTGAACCGTTACGATACACACAGGACATTGACAACACAACCTATGTTGTGCGAACGCACTTCAATCAGAACGCTGACAAAACAATCTTGAAGAAGATTGAAAAGATAGTAGAGAAAGATTCGATTTAGTGCTTTAAAGTGTTGAATTTAGCAGTCGGATATGTTATAATAAAACTATCCTACAAATACAAATCCGACTGTGGAAAGGAGCAAAATGAGTAAACAGTCAGATAAAGACAAAATCACAGCTCTGTACTGCCGACTATCCCGTGATGACGAGAACGAAGGCGTATCGGGCTCAATCAAAAATCAAACAGAAATTTTACAACAATACGCTGCCGAAAACAGTTTCAAAAATACTCGCCTTTTCATAGACGACGGTTTCTCCGGTACAACCTTTAACCGTCCTGCCTTCAACGAAATTATGAAGCTCGGCGAGGAAGGAAAAATCGCAACACTGATTGTCAAAGACCATTCCCGTCTCGGACGTAACCGATTGGTAGTCGGTTCCTTGTTGGAAGAAGAATTTGACCGTATGGGCATTCGCTATATTGCCATTATGGACAATATCGACACCAAAAACGGAATCAGCGATCTTGTACCTATGCAGGACTGGTTTAACGAGTGGCACGCAAAGAATACAAGCGACAAGGTGCGAAAGGTATTCAAGAGCAAAGGTGAATCGGGCAAGCCACTGACAAGCAATCCGCCTTTTGGATATATGAAAAGTCCTGATGACAAGTATCAATGGATAATCGACGAGCCTGCGGCTGAAATCGTCAAGCGTATATTCAAGATGTGCGTATCAGGAATGGGACCGTCGCAAATTGCCAACAAGCTAAGCGCAGAGAAAGTTCCAACACCAACGGAATACTGGATTAGTGTAGGCAGAAAGTGCGGTAAGCCGCCGTCCGTTCCGTTTCACTGGTGTCCGGCTATGATAGCGAACATCTTGAAGCGACAAGAGTATTGCGGTGATACCGTCAACTTTCGCAGCACAACCAAATCCTTTAAGAACAAGAAGCGTGTTGACCGTCCTGAAAGCGAATGGATAATCTTCGAGAACACCCATCCCGCCATTGTTGACCGTGACACATTCAAACTTGTTCAGAAAATCCGAGAAGGCAGGCACCGTCAAACACGGACGGGCAAAGTCAGTATCTTTTCGGGATTGGTGTTCTGTGAGGATTGCGGACAGAAGATGTACTACCAATCAGGCAAGAAGGACCGGCGAGATCCACCGCACTTTATGTGTTCAAGCTATTCCAAGAATCCCGACACCTGTACCTCACACTATATCGGCGAGAGAACGCTGACAAACCTTGTTCTTGAAAGTATGCGGCGAGTGTTTCTGAACATTCAGGCTTTTGAAAAGGAATTTGTCCGCAAACAGGTTGAGAGCTACGACTCTGACAAAAAGAAAGAGCTGACAGCAAAACGCCGAGAGCTTGAAAAAGCAAAGAAACGTATCGCTGAAATTGATAAGCTGATACAGCGAATCTATGAGGACAACGTTATCGGTAAACTGAGCGACGAGCGATTCGCAACCTTGAGCAACACATACGAAACCGAGCAGAAGGAACTAAAAGAAAAGCTCCCCGAAATGGAGAGCTATCTTGAAGCCGAAACAGATAAGACGGTTAATCTGCAAAAATTTGTTCAAAAAGTAAAGGCAATCACCGAGCCAACCGAGTTGACAGGTGAGCTTGTTCACGAATTCATCGACAAGATTGTTGTATCAGCCGCCCGCTATCTTGACGGCAAGCGGTATCAGATTATCGACATTTATTACAACGGTGTTGGTATCATCAAACCGCTTAACCCCGAAGATATGGAAGCAGGCTTCCAACGCCATATGGCAGAAATGCAACAGAAACAGAAGAAAACAGCATAAAACCTGAAATATCAAAGTCCGGTAGGATACCTTCTTTATGTAGTGTGTCCCACAGGACTGTTTTATCAACGCTCACCTTCTCGCCCGATTTAGCAGTAAATTTAGATAAAAAAGAAAACAGAGTAGTTAAAAGACTACTCTGTTGTGGCTCCCCCAACTGGGCTCGAACCAGTGACATCATGATTAACAGTCATGCGCTCTGGCGAGTGTAGGGGAATAGTACTTTTTAATTTGCAGTTATTGTTTTGTATACTGATAAAGCGTGTGTGTCTGTCATACCTGAAATCTGATCTGTAACTAATAGCAATTTATTGTATATAACTTCTGACTCATCTTGAGCTTTATTATTAGCGTTTTCACAAATATATCTATAGTTTTTCGAAATAGACTGATATAACAAATTATTCGATGTATCTTTACCAAAATCTACATTTTTATTCCAATTTACAACTGCCGGAATATATGTTTCTAAAAGTTTTTTTAAAACAGAAAATGCTTTAGTCTTATTTTTTAATATTTGAGGCGAATAATATATTTCATTCTTTTCAATTCTTCTTAAAATATTAGCAATTTTTGATGCACAGGAAACATCAATTAATTCGCTATCAAAGGTTCCCCTCATTATAGATTCATAATGTTCATCAAAAGCAGAATGCACAGCATCAATCATCAGTCCTTTAATTAACACTCTTGTTCTGTGAATCACATAGTTTTCAATATCATTATAATTCATGTTTTCTGCTTTTAATTTATATTCTTTCATTGATTTAATTACAGTAGCAACGAGCTCATCATTTTCACAAGTTTTAAAGTACTCTTCTATACTTCTCATAGAAATAATACCTTTGTGATGTGCATCTTCAATATCAGCTGTAAGATATGCTATATCATCTGCCGCTTCTAACAAAAAAGCTAATGGATGTCTACGACTATTTAGTCCTAACTCTTCATTGATAACATCATATATTTTTTCTTCTGATGAAAAATATCCCATTTTCTTACTTATTAACTTGTTTACATTAATTTTTGTAGATGAAACAGGATATTTTATAAACGTTGACATTACAGGATATGTCAAATTCATTCCAAATTCATCTACAACTAAGCTAAGCTTATTAACTAACCTAAACAACTGTGCATTACCCTCAAAATGCTTTAGATCCTCAGCATATTTTCCATTTAATTTAAACTCTAAGGTATCTTTTGCATCCCCACCATTCTTAAAGACCAACATTTTATCCGAATTAAAAGTCATAATTCCAAGATTATCCCTAAACCAATCACCTATAATCTGTTCACCTAGATGACCAAACGGTGGATTGCCCATATCATGTAATAAAGCTACAGTTTTTAATATAGTAGGTATATCATTTATTAGTTTAAATACATCAGTAGTATTACTACTATCAGAACTTATGTATTTAACATTGTGATTATTAATAACATTAACAGCTTGCATTCCCAAACTTTCAGCAATTGACATTACTTCTATAGAATGTGTTAATCGAGTACGTGCATAATCCCCATCCTCTAAGGGAAACACTTGTGCCTTGTCTTGCAATCTTCTTAAAATTGTACTATTACATACTGTATCAAAATCTTTTTTAAAAGCAGTTCTATTATCACTAGCTGTCTTTTCAACAGTAGGTGTTTCTCTATGCCTTTTTGGTGTTAATAATTTATCCCAATACAATTATATCACTCTCCCCTGTTCGCTACAATATAAACTTCTAATAATCAATCAAATATGCAATATTATTTAAAAATAATGCAAAATTCGCTTTATAATATTATTTATGTATTATGCAACATATTAACTATTAAGAATAAATTGTACCAATATCTGCTATTTTTTATCTCAATATTTAATTACATATATTAAATTTCAAAATGTTTAAATGCTTTTTCTGTAATGGATATTTTATGATACTTCTCTGAATCCAAATCGTTTATAATTTGAATTAATTCTTTACTATTTAGCGTAATCGCCATTATGATTTGGCATTTCGAACCAATTTCAGTTGCAGAGTGAATAAAACTTCTCATATCCTCTGGAACAATACTTTGCTGAGCAGGCTCATCGAAAATAATAACACCAGGGTGATTCCCATCTTTTTTTATAGACACTTGTAAAAGTGCCATTGTAAATGCCCAAATCATTCTAATGCCGTCACTTGCAGATGAATCAAATTTCATATCAAAGCCATCGACCGTAGGAAGTAATGACTCCTTAGAGATTTCAATTTCAGCTAAACTTGGTAAACTGCTATAATGGTAACGACTCAAATTATTAATAAAATAAGTCTTCAACAATTCAACTTTATCTATATCCGATTTAGAAACTCCCTTTTTAGGCAATTTACTTTTTTGATCCAGATATGTATTCCAACGATCCGATAAATCTCTAAAACTTTCAAGAAAAGTAGCTAAATCATTCTTCAATTGAGATAGTTGCTCAATTTTTTGCGTTATCTCAATTTTTTTGAGCATGATTGCTTCGGATGCTTCTGCATCAGTTGTGGTATATAGATCAGAGCGCAAAGTATGTGCTAATCTCCTAAGGGTCAATAGCCTACTTTCATAGTCCTGTTTTTGCTTTCGAATTTCATCACGAGTATTTTTACGACCATTAAGTGAAAATACCAACATACTCTTTTGTGCTTTAAGATGCCGAATATTTTCTTCAATACTCATAAAACCACTACAAACATTTGCTTCTAAAAGGTTGTCTTGAATCTGTTGCTTACAAGTAGGACAAACATTTACACTTATTTGTTCAGTTGCATGTTCAGATCCAAATTTTTGTAGTCTGGCAGCGTCCTCATTATTACGAATATCCGCACAAATAAGTTGAATATTAGAATTTAATTGATTTATTATTTGATTTAAACTAAACAATTTTTGTGTTAAGATTTTAAGTTTTTCTTCAAAATCAAGTATTGTTGCTTCTGTTTCTGAAAGTTCTTTGCTAATTGCTTCAAAATTATCTGTTACGCGAGGCTTCAATTGACACAATGATTCATACTCGGCACTTAACTGTTCACTTCTTGCTTCGATAGTTAAGTCTGTTTCAGTAAAAATCACAATACGAGAGTATTCTTTATCAGATAAAACTCGTGGATGGATTGGAAGATTAATAATATTACAAGAATTTAAATAAACGGTTGCCTGTATTTGCTGTATAAGCTTTTTCCATTCGTTCTCAATTTCTGTTTTTATACCATTAAGTCGTTCGTGTTCTTTCTCATTTTTGAGGGTATCAAGTCCGATTATGTATTCTAACACACGCTTTTTCGATTCTCGAATACCAAATATAGGCATTCCAGATAAAATATCAGACCACCCATGCTTTTGCTCAATAAACATAGCCGAGAATATTAATTGCAAATAAAGTTTTCTTTCGATACCGTCAGAAGTTCTCACCAAAGGCAGTTCTAAATGCAGAAAATTTTCCAAGAATGAGTGAAATCCACGAGAACTAGTAGCCGCATTTTGAATATTAACATAAAAGTCTTCAGATTGAATTTCTGGATTACCGAGCGAATTATACTCACCATAAAATACAGTAATAAGCCTGTTATCTTTATTCTCTGTTTTAATAGTTCTGTATACAGTTATAACTTCAAGACCGTTACTTATTTCAAGATAAGCTCCAGACTCAGTAACACTCCATGACTTTCCATTGTCCTCAATTGTGTTTTTAAAAGCAGATGTTAACACCTTGCTTCCAATACCAGATACTCCTCCAAGTATCTGTTCAAATCCAAGACAATAATAAATCGCTGCTAAAATAGAACTCTTTCCGCAAGTATTGTCTATACTGGAAACGAAGTTCAATCCATCCTTAAAATGTTCATCTATTCCATAAATACCATTAACTGTATTAATTTCAATGCGCAATCTATTTATCCTGAGCATACTTATCCTCCCAGATTTCAACAAGCTCTTTTATCCTTGTTTCTGTAAGTTTTTTTGATAATTCAGTAAGGTCTTTAATTTCTGTAGCCATCAAATTACCCTCTATTTTAATTCGTTCAGCGAAACTTTTTCCATTGTCCGTTAATTTAAAATTCCCAGTAGGTTGTTGAACGACAAATCCATATGCAACAGCATAGTCGAGTGCCCTATTCACTGCTGGATCAAATCTGACAATCAGGGATTCATCTATTCTATTAGAAAAATTAATAAGTTTGTCCATGCTTTCTCTTGAGAATAACGCACAAGATATCATTTGAAGTTTAATCAGCGAGCAAGAATTTCCCCGTCCACATATATACATAATTAGACATAATTGCGAGACCTTGTAACTTATACGATAATTATAAGGGACTGCTTCGGGTTTCGCATCAAATGATATATTGCCATATAAAGGTAACTTATCTACCATTTACTATACACCCCTAAATTCCATAGAACAATCTGCCAACCAACTTGCAACTAAATCTTGTTTCAACTCTCCTATTGATGCCTGCGACAGCACTCGAGAAAAGTCATTTTCAAGTTTCTGTTGAAAATCATTAAGTATTTTATCAAATAAACTTTGATTTAATTCCTTATTAGTGTTCATATGAGTTCTTATTGATACTTCTCTTTTGTAGCTTTGCTCCAGTCCATAAAGATCCTCGTAGAGCTCTGGGAAATTAAGCTGTAATGTGTTCATTATATCCAATCCACTAATATAAAAATCAACATAGGCATTAATAATATAGTTTAAATCAGGATTGTTATCATCGCATGTATTCATAACTGCCTTTACTTTACGCCTAATATTAGCAACTTTTTGAG
This sequence comes from Ruminococcus bromii, assembly GCF_002834225.1. Lineage (GTDB taxonomy): Bacteria > Bacillota > Clostridia > Oscillospirales > Acutalibacteraceae > Ruminococcoides > Ruminococcoides bromii. The sequence continues at coordinate 16,071 of NZ_NNSR01000029.1, forward strand.
AATCACATTTTGACCAATCTAGGGTATCTTGATGCTTAATTGCTAAATTAAGACGCATATCAGTAAGATTGGTACGAATTATTCTACTTATTTCAGGCGTAAAATCCTCTGCAATTTTAATAACTATTTTAAAATCATCTGAAATATAGGAAAGTTTAGTCCTTTTTTCACTTTTAGCTTTCAGCACTTCTTTTTGCTTTGATTCAGCATGGATAATAATACGAGAATCTTTATACTCTGGAATATCAAAGTGCCATTCTACAATAGTTGGAACTCCTAACTTCTTTAAACGCTCACCATTATTCAACAATTTATCTATATCTTTTGTTAATTTATCTCTTTGATGGGCATAAAGTTCATCATCAGAATACTCGCGCTCTGGGCAATAACACTGATGAACAATTCCGTTTTGGGTAAAACCCTCTATTCCGGCATCGCCACCTTGTGCCGCAGGTATATATGTATAATTTTCATTTTGATACCGTATACGGTAACATTTTACACACAGATCCTCCCACGCATTTCCATTCATGTATCCTTCAATAAGTGATCTAATATTACTCATTATAACCTACCTTAAAATTTATTAATATCTATTGTTTTTGTACAATTAGGAGAAACAGACAGTACATTATAATCTAAGCAAAATTCAATATGTTCTTCTAAATAATGAATCTTAACAAGTTGAAAATGGTAATAAACCTTGGTAATAATAATTTCTCGATGTATTAAAAATAATTTATCTCCTATATTAGAGGCGCCTGAATCTTCATGTTAATAAACCTCCGTTAATAATTATTATACCAAAAAAACATTTTGTTACTACTTTTAAATAACAATCATCTTGATTGTGATTTTTCATTTAAGTCTATGAAACAATTTTTTCATTTTTCTCTTTAGATACATGATAACTAAGAATTATAATGTACTTATGTTATTGTTATAATGATGTTTGTTAAGGAAAATAACTATGAAAGATATTTTTGAAGATAGGCAAAGTAACCGAGTTTTTATAAAAAAAGAAATCCCTAAACAATATCTACTCGAAATAATAAATGCAGCTTCTAAAGCTCCCTCACCCAAAAATAGACAACCGTGGCGTTTTTATATTTTGAGAGATGATGATAAATCTGATTTCACAGAATTATTTAGGATAAATCGCTCACGAAAACCGACATTATCTCAACGAAAGTTAAATGAATTTAATAGCGAAGAAAGCACATACAAGATTATGAAAGACGCTGATACGCTAATTTTAGTATTTAATATTTTTCCTAGCGAAAAAATATTTAAATCAAAAGATTCACTATTCGATATTGCTAATATTCAATCCATAGGTGCTTCTATAGAGAATATGCTTTTGAAAGCTACTGAATTAGATATTGGAAGTTTATGGATTTGTGATATATTTTCGTGTTACGATTTAATTAATGAGAAGTATTTTAAAGAGGGACAACTAATTGCCGCGGTTGCATTAGGATACACAAGTGATATCAAATTGCAAAAGAACAGAAAATCTCTCTATGAAACAATATTAAATATACAGGAGTTATAAAATGTCGAATTATATATGGATTGGCCCAAGGGAATCTGATATTGAAGATTGCAAAGAACTATTTATTGGCTCAATTACTATATTTGGTAGTAATGAAAAAAATAATATTTCATATTGTAAAAGTCGAAATATTAGAATTGATCACAATATTCCTAATATAGTTGAAAATGATTTTTGGATAAGCAACATTAAGAAGTTTAAGGAAAAATACTCCGATATAAAGTTAGTTTATTATAATAGTGAATTTAGCAAATGCCTTTCGCCTGAATTATCACACTATGTTATAAATAAAAACAATAGTTATTTATTGGATTTATTATCGGATAAATCAAGTACACGTATCGCATTGTCAAGTTTTGTGGATGTTGTTCCATTTCAAAATGTAGTGGTAGGCTCTGATTTAAATCTTATTTCTTGTTTTCCTAATTATAATAAGTTGATATTTCAAGAGATAAGATCATCTGGAGGTAACGGAACACATATAGTAGATATTACAAATAGAGATGAAATTATTCCATATATGAGAAAGAATTTATTGATTTCTCCTTATATAGAGAATTCTGTCCCAATAAATATCCATTTGCTAATAGGACAAAATGATGTACTTGTCTTTCCTGGCTCAATTCAAATCACTCAAAAAATAAATAACAAAATACTGTATTTGGGAGCAGACTATATTGCCTACTCTAAAATATCTAAAAAAATAAGAGAACAAATCAGAAAAAACTCAAAACTTATAGGGGCGTATTTGCAAAAACTAGGTTATATAGGAGTTTTAGGAATTGATTATCTTATTACTTCTAAAGAAGTTTTATTTGTAGAAATAAACGCAAGATACCAAGCATCTACACCTATATTGAACAAAGCCTTAAAACAGGCTGGATTAAACAGCATACAATATATGAATACATTAGCTTTTGCTGGACAAAACTTACCAGAGCAGAAAATAATAGATAATATCCAAGTGCCTTATAGCTTTATTTCTTACATTGAAGGCACCTGGAAAAAACCGTTCAGTATGCTTAATAATATTATATCAAGTTGTGGTGAAATCGAAAAAGTTTGTTATGACGGATTCTCGGAAGACAATATTATAACCGCTAATTCTTATTTATTTAAAATTATATTTAATACGAATTGCGTTTCTATTTCTCCAGAAACAACATTGAATATATATGAAAACTTAATAGATATTGAAAATGATTTTTATAACTTAATCTTAGATAAATCTCCTTTGGAAATAAAAATTTCTTTATTAAACCAGGGGGTTAATATAACAGATTCTGCAAAAGAACATTTAAATGAGATTGGAGAGATACGAGATGCTGTTTTTAGCGCAGTAGATATAACTATTTTTAACGATTTACATATAAACTGTCCTAAAAAATTAAAATTCAGCTTTTTCTCTCCATGGATAATTGATCTTTCAGGTAATAATGAACTATGGCTTTACTACTACAAAATTCCCTTATGCTCTGTGGAAATTGATATTGAGGACAAGTTTTGCAACAACACAACTGATTCAAGCATCAAATTTTCTCGGATTTGTTTTTGGGCAACAGATAGATTAAGAATTCATCACAATTTAACATGCTCACTAAAAAAACAAGGAGCAGGATGTAAGTTTTGCGAGATAGTTCCTTGCAACGAAAATTTGTCATTGAATGATATTTTTATGGTAATAGATCATTATATTGATAATGCAAATACATTTAACCATTTTCTTATAGGAGGGGGATCAGAACCAAGAGATATGGAATGTAAAAGAATACTAGAAATAGTAAAACATATAAGGACAAAAAGCGATAAAAAAATATATGTAATGAGTTTACCTCCTAAAGATCATGTAATTCTCAAGGATTATTTTAATGCAGGAGTAACGCAAATTGGATTTAATATTGAAATTTTTGATCAAAAAAACGCCCTAAATATCATGCCAGGAAAAGGGAAAATTACAAGAACTGAATATTTTGAGGCTTTGAAAAAAGCAACAACATATTGGGGAAAGACAGGAAACGTGAGAAGCCTAATAATTGTTGGTCTAGAATCGACATCTTCGTTAATTTCTGGAATTGAAAAATTATGCCAACTTGGTGTTATGCCTATTCTTTCAATTTTTCGTCCCATTCCAGGGACGGACATGGAAAATGTAGTTCCACCATCAAATGACTTTTTAAAAGAGGTTTATACAGAATGTGAAAATATTTGCACTCGTTACAATCTTCATCTTGGACCTGATTGTACGTTCTGTCAAAACAATACTCTTAGTTTGCCTTTCTGGATCCAATAATCTACATTAAATTTCTATGATAAAGCTGATCCAATAAATCTCCCTCTGAATTTAAAAACTGGACTTCCACACCATTGATTTGAATCCCTGATTTTTTAAGCCTTTCTCTAACGGATAAAAGATTACTTAATATATCTTTCTCTATATTAGTTTTTATATTTCGTAAGTCAGCAAAATTTTGTTTGTTTTGCGAATGTTGTTCATTAATTTCTTCCCTTAATTCATAGATATCACAATTACTATTTTCCTTATTTATATTTCGTATATTTTTTGTTTTTTTAGGTTTTGGGAAGTTTATTTTGTTTTTAATGAATTTTGTAGAAGCTACAATCATTCCGCCCACTGTTATAATGTCAGCAATATCATTTATTACTGGTATAGAAACATCATAAAAGTTCTTTAATGTGCTTAACAAATAATCAAATTGTCCTGAACAAAAGAAATCAATAACATTTGGAGAATTATGCCTAATCTCAATATGTTTACTATCAAGATATATGCCATTTGTACTTGAAATAGTTTCCAACGCTTCTAGTAATAAAGATAATCTCTCATAGTCATCAGGTTCAATATTGGTTTTAATTGTTAGTGTTAGTACGGGATTATTGTTTGGCACATCAAACAATAGTTTTTTGATTTCAGGATAATAAATGCAGAATTGATGATGTTCCGCTCCAGTCAGATAGGTATCTGAAAATACTTTATTAATTTCAGAATACAAGGATATTCTCGCTTTGTGAGATAATTTGAGTATTTTGGATGCTTGTATACAATAAAAATATAATGAACGAAAATCGTGTTTAGTTGCACTTTTTAAAATGCCCGTCTTATTACGAGCTATAGCAACATCTTCTCTGTTAATAACCAAATAACAGTTGACTAGAGGGAAATATTGCTTTTGTTCTTCAAAAAATACAATAAAATCATTTATCATATTTTTATATTCATCTACAGTTAGATATGATTTTTCGTTTGAATGTGAAGAAATAGTAATTTTATCTGTTGTATTAAAAACATACTGTAATCCATTAAAAGTATATGGTATTTGTAGAAATGGCAAGCATACATTATCCATTTTTACTTCATCGAAAAAACAATAACTAAGGGTTATTTGTCGCAAGTCAACATTTTGAAATTTAGTCCGGTGAAAATGACAGAGTTCAAAATTTGACGATTGAATTTTCATTCCTCTAATTAATCCTGAGTAAAAACTTGCACCTAAAAAAGAGCAACCATAAATTACACTGTTTTGAATAGCACAATACACAAAATCACTATTAGCAAAGTTGCTTCCCTTAAAATCACATTTATTAAATATATCATCAGAAAAACTACAATACTGAAAAGAGACATTATTTATTTTAGATTCATTGAAATCATTTTGTTTAAAAATAGTTCCGTTTCCACTTACATCTGTTAAATCACAATTAAACCATTTTGCTCCACAAAACAATTCTTGATAAAATATAGTTCCAATCAAGTCATGTGGCATCATTTGATTGCCATTTAATACAGATTTAAGCGTTCCTTTTATATTATAATCTTTCTCAATATGTTCATATATTCTATCTGTTGAAGATGCATAACTGTCTTTTTTCTTTTTCATATTAACCTTCTAGATCTTTTGACATATAATTCTTAGTTATCCTTTATTCATTATTTTCAGATAAGGTCAATAATACATTTCTGTTAACAAAATACGCTACACAGCTTACATTCAACTGGTGTATGTCTATGTAGTGCTTAATCTCATTCTAATAAAAAAGTATTAAGCCTTAACTAAATCTATATTTCGGGTATGTAATATAAAAATATTTATATACTCCCTCTTATGATACTAATTATAACATAATTTGACAAATATTTAAATAACTTATACGCAAATCAGTTATAAAATTTCACACGGTATTTTTATGTATTTTGCATAATAGAATCTTGTTCACTGCTTTATAAACATACTTTTATGCAAAATAAATCTAGGCATTTGAATAGACTTTCTTTGTTTTCTATTGCATAATAATTTTATTAAATATAAGGAGCTATATGCGATGGAAATAAAAAATGTACAAGCAAATAATCTAACAACTGATTATCTAAACTTTTGCCTTTCAAGAAAAAATCTCGATCAAAAAACGATAAAATCATACACCATTGATTTAAGGCAGTATTTTGAATTCACTATGGAATCTGCTATTGAATGGACAAACAAAAAATCCATTGAGCAATACATTGATTTACTGCATTGCAAGTACAAACCTAAGAGTGTTAAACGAAAAATCGCTTCGCTAAAAGCATTTTTTCACTATCTTGAAATTGAGGAACTTATTGATATTAACCCTTTTCATAAGATACAAATCAAGTATAAAGAACCCTTTATTCTCCCAAAAACTATTCCCATAAATAATATTGAGCAAATTATTAGGTTTGCTTATCTACAACTTACCAAAGCTAAAACTGACTATACTAAGAAAGTTGCTCTGCGGAATGCACTCATACTTGAGTTACTGTTTGCCACCGGAATGAGGATTTCAGAATTATGCACACTCACGACTGAACAAATTGATTTTAATGATTACATAATCAAAATTTACGGAAAGGGCTCAAAAGAACGCCTGATTCAAATCTGCAATCAAAATGTTCAGGAGTTGCTCAAAAAGTATATTCAATCATTTAAATTTGAAATAGCAAACAACAAATTTTTCTTTATAAATAGACTCGGCAACCGTCTATCTGAACAATCTGTTCGTAATATGATTACCAACTATGCAATCGGTGCAGAAGTGCCGCTGCACATTACTCCGCATATGTTTCGTCACTCTTTTGCAACTCTACTGCTTGAAGAAGATGTTGACATACGCTATATTCAACAAATGCTGGGTCACAGCTCCATTACCACAACGCAGATTTACACGCATACGAGTATCAACAAACAGAAGAATATTCTGTCTTCCAAACATCCGAGGAATAAACTTGAAATTGGGATATAATAAAAGCCTTGCGGGATTTTTTAACTCACAAGGCAATCAGAATACTTTATTCACTTTTATCAAAATCATTTTCTATTACATCGGAAATGAGATTTGAAAAATCGACGGCATTTTTTGAAGTAATCACGGGTTTTCCTGTTCTTTCCTCGATATCTTTTCGTGCATTTCCGGCGACTTCTCCGCCCTCTTTTGCAACACTTCTGTTTTCAGAAAAAGATTGAGGATTTTTCTCTTTGGAAATCTCAGTTGTGGTAGCTTCTGCCAACATATTCAGTACCAACTCAAGCGTACTCATATTATCTCTCAGGTTTTCCTTTTTCAATCCTTTGAGATTTTTATACTGGCGGGTTGTCATTCCTGACCACGCTTTTGTAATTTCATCAGTCAGAATTGCATATTCTACACCCTGCTTTACACCACGAGAATCCCATTCATCAGTAAGCTCTTTTCTCACCTGTATAGCCTGAAGTCTTTGATTTATCCACTCTCTGCTATATCCTTTTTTCAGGTATGTTTCAAGAGCTCTCTCTATGGTAAGTTCGGGATCAATAGTTTCATCTATTCTTTCTCTGCCAACTTCTGCAAGCCACATTTTAAATGGTTCTGCTTTTGGTGACGGAATAGATTGAATTATTCTCAAAAGTTGCTCTGTATTTGCAACATCTGTTTTGTAATTTTTACCATCCTTAGGAGATTGCATTTTCAGTTGTACGATATTTTCGTACAACTGGTTTGCTCCTTCAGCTTTAAGCTTTCGCTTAAGATCGCTCCAGTAACGACGAGGTTCGTTACTGTCAGTCAGAACTGAAATTACATCAACTATGGAAAAATACCATTCTTCTTCCGACTCATTCCACGCAGTACGAATCTTTTTATCTTCAAAAATTTGTATCTTATTTTCTTCGCTCATATATATCACCCACTTCTAAGCTGAAAATATTATAGCAGAATAAATTTGTAAATTCAATCTATTAGGCTTTATAGAGATAAGAATTGTTCATAATTAAGGTCGAATATAATCTCTAATTCATAACCTCGTGCGACTTTAACCTCTTTGATAAGCTGACAAGCTATCATTTTCTTCTGTTCCATTGTGGAGTTATCAAACTCATCAGCCCAAGTTCTGAATTGTGAGTAATAAAAATCAAGCTTACCCATCGCATTTTGCTGATTGGCAAGCTTGAACTTTATATCATTTAATTCAGTTTCTTTTTTATGGAGTAAATCGTTTGTATTATCAATAGAGGTTGATAAAATATCGGGAGTGAAGCGACTTTCGCCGAGTAAAGAGCGTCCTATTTCGGCAGATAATTCAACTACCTGCCTTTTCAGCTTTTCAATTTCTTTCTCAAGCTTTGTCTGCTTCCTCCTATGCTCCGATATTTCGGATTTGTAGCGTTTTTCCAGTGCTATATCTTTTGGTGTTGATTTGATTTTAGCGAGATAATCTCTCAATGTTGCAAGTACAGCACCGTCAATTCTGTGCGCTACATAAGCCGACTGCCCGTCACATGCACCTCTTTTCATCGCTTTGTTCGTACAGATATACCTCTGTCTGCGAACTCTGTACTGACTGCCGTCTGCCCTGTCGTATCGGTCGATATAGCTTGTTGATACCATCTTCTGACCGCAATGAGCGCAATAGATATTTCCGGAAAGTAATGTACTGCCTTTTGTAGTTCTTGCAATTTGTTTCTTCTCTTCATTTTTGTTAGAACGCTGACTTAATATAAATTGTGCTTGTTCATATACATTTTCATCAATGATGTGAAGTCTTTCTATGTATGGGGATTCAACACCGCCTGATATCATATAACCGCAATATAGTTTATTTTTTAGAATACGATTTACTGTGTTGCATTGAAATTTACTGTTGTTATGAGTTCGTATACCGTGACTGTTAAGATAATCAGCCATGCGATATGAACCATACCCCTCTTTAACAGTCATATTAAATATCATTTTGACAATTGTAGCTTCATCGTCATCAACGACTATGTCCATAAGTTCTTTTCCCTTTTTATTGACTTCACCGCTTTTTATAAGTTTGTAACCGAATGGTGCAACACCTCCGGTAAATTTGCCGTCTAACGTCATTTGGTTAAGGCGAGTTTTAACACGTGCTGACGTTTTCTGACTCTCACCGTTGGCTTGCCAAAATCGTATGTAATTCATAAGCTTGTCCACATGATTATCCATACGCTGTTCGCCCTCATTAACGCTCCAGATCTCTATACCATGTTTGATAAACCATTCGACGACAAATGGGGTTTCGTCATCAATTCTGCCTATTCTGTCAAACATAAAGACAAGGAGTACATCAAATTCTTTCTTTTCTGCGGCGGCTTTTAAATCCTGAATAGCATCTCGGTCACTTGCCGAAACCTTGAATCCCGACACACCTTTTTCCTGAAACTCTTTCAGAATGGTCCAGCCGTTGCGTTCTGCAAATTCTCTGCACGAGGTTTTCTGCATTGGAATATCATCTTTATCAACCTGACCTTTGGTTGATACTCTGTACAAGCAGTATACTCTTTTCATTTTATCACCCTTTCATACGATTTTTGCAAACCAACAATACTACATAATTTCTATAATATCCAGCGAAATCTGAAAATGAACTTAAAGAAATTCAGCATCCAATCTGTGCGTTCATTCTGTTCTCAAATGTATCCAAAAGGTTTTCCAGAACATTTCTTTCAACCAGTAAGTTTCTGTTTTTAGAAAAGCAGATTGTGACCTTGCAGTCGTTTATAACAGATTCTATTCTGTGTTCTAAATCAATGTTATTTTCATTTATATAGTTTTCGTTCAAATTATCACCTGTTCCTTATTTTTTGTTTTTATCATTTATATGATCTTTCATCTGCTCATCAGCTTTTGCCGCTGCATTGCACAGGCACATAACGCAAACGCCGATAAAAGCACCGACAAAAAGACCAATCATAAATCTTAACATTTTAACACCTTCTTTCAGTAATTTCCTTCTAAGTACCCCGACAGCAGAAAATTTAAAATCTTCTGCTGCCGGGATAATATCAATCGTTTTGGATAGCTCTAATTTTCACGCTATCCTATTGTCGCTATTTATCCTCGATGCCCTGCGACAAGGAACACATCAGACGGTCATGCATTTGACCTCATTGGAATTTCACCACTGTGAGGATCTCCCACAGCCGCCATCTTTGGTTACGACGGTTTTATCACGCTCGACTTTTGACTTGACGGAAGTATCATTATCCCCTCTGCCTGTCATCGCCGTCATTGAATTTGCCTTTCAATGTCTGAGTCCTAAAGATATATAAAATATGTTCGCTCATGTGGCTTGTCCGTACCGAACAGCAGAAGGAAAGTATCTGATGTGCTGATATTTTATTTTCAAAGAACAATGCCTGCTCTATTTTTGGCGAGTATAGAAAACAGGTGAAAGAGAATTAACCCTTTCACCTGTTTCCTCACTTAAAAGCTAAAACACACCCCTATTTTATAAATTTTTTAAAATATTTTTTATTTTTGATACTGCACGATACACCGATCTTTGCACACATTGATAAGTACAGCCTTCTTCAAGTGCTATTTCATCAAAAGTTTTTTCTTCAAAATAATACTTGTTCAGCCTGCGTTTCTGCACCTCGGGTAATTTGCTTATTGCCATATGCAAATTTTCTGTAACCTGAACATTTTCAAAGTATTCTTCTAACGACCATTCCCTTGAATCTTTCTTTTTATGCAAAGTATGTTCATATACTTCGGAGTGTTCCAAATGTCTGTCGTACTCATTCATTTTGGAAACATCTTCAAGTTCAAATTTGTTAAAGCTTTCAAACACTTCCTGTGATATCTCTATCTTTTGAAATTTATTGTTTGAGTCAATAAAAGAAACATAGTATCTTTCATTTTCCTTGTGTAATGTATATGGATTGTACTTATCTTTTCTTCTTTTCGGACGTCTGTCCATTAATTTTTCCTCCAATCAGTCTGATTTTTTAATTCAGGTCGATTGGGGGACTTCTGTTTCTACAAATCATAATTGCCCTTTCTGCTTTCAACGCAAAAGGGCAAAAAATAATGCCGACAGGTAATAGCATTAAAAGCTATAACTTGTCGGCATTTAAATTCTAAAATTTGACTTTATTTAATCTCCGCAAATATAATCAGTCAACTATGTTATTCAATTCTTCAAAAGGTATATTGTGTTCATTTGCATATTGTTCTGCATATGAGCCTTTTATTCCATAGATTGTGAGCTTATCACAACCTTCAAAGGCATTATCCGCAATATCTTCTGCCTTATCGTAAATGATAATTTTCTCCAGCAAGGTGCAGTTTTCAAAAGCACCCCATTCAATGCTCTTAATATTTTTAGACAAAACTAACTGTTTTAAGGATATGCAATTACTAAATGTATATCGTTGTATTGCAGTAATATTATCGGGAATATTTATACTTTTTAGTGATGTGCAACCGGAAAAAGCACCGTATGCTATACCACGATCAGCAATATTATCCGGAATTACAAGCGTTTCTAATGAAGAACAGCCTGAAAATGATAAACTTTCAATTTCTTTTACATCACCATTAAAATTAACATTTTTCAGACTTTCACAATTCGTAAAAGAGAATTGTTTTATAGTACTTGGGAGTTGTATGCTTTCTAATGAAATACAATGGTCAAAACATCTGTTAAATATATACTCTATCCCTTCAGAAACAACAATCTCTTTTACTATATCGTTATCCTCAAACATTCCTTTCCTTTCTGCTCCCCACAAATTGTATCCTGTAACATATCCGCCTAAAGCATTTACTTTATGGAAAAATATTGTTGAAGGAATTACAACTTTCTCTGACGGGTAGTTTATCTTTACAATTGTTGCTGATTTATTTGTATATCCATCGGTTTCATATGTGTACCCAAACCACCAATGTTCACTTGAACAGCTTTGCAGCAATATAAGTATCGCTATCACTACGCACAATATCCCGATAGGTAGTTTATATTTTTTTATTTTTTTCATCATAT
>NZ_NNSR01000030.1 GCF_002834225.1 Ruminococcus bromii
GTAAGGTGCTTTTTTATTGTCCGAAGACATTAAACTACGGGAGACACCGTGCAAAACTGAAACAGAGAGACACTCTATAAACTGATTACGGGAGACACCCGAAAAACTGAAAGGATATGAAAAAATGGCAGAACCAAATCCAACACCAAACCCCAATGAACCGAAACCTGCACCGCAGGAAACACCGCAGGAAAACGCTCCTGCCTTTGATTATGACAAGCTCGCAAGCCTTATTACAGGCAAACAGAGCGTGACAGAGGACACCGTGTTGAAGTCATATTTTAAGGAGCAGGGATTGTCAGCCGATGAGATGAAAGAGGCTATCGGTGCTTTTAAAAAGCAGAAAGCCGAGAACACTCCCGACTTTGCAAAAATGCAGTCGGAAGTTGAATCTGCAAACAACGCAAAGCTTACGGCAGAAGTCAATCAGTCGGCAACCCTCGAAGCCGTAAAACAGGGCGTTGACATTGCAACCGTTCCGTATGTTCTTAAAATTGCAGACTTTTCAAAGGCTGTGACAGACGGCAAGGTCAATGCGGAAAAACTGACAGAGGCTGTTAAAAAGGTACTTGATGATATCCCCGCACTCAAGGGCAAACCTGCCGAGAACGGCACAGGAGTTAAGAAAATCGGCGGTGACGGCAACGGTACATCGGACGGTACAAAACCAAAGGCAAATGTTCCTACCAAAAAATGGAACAGATTTAATATTTAACCAAAGAAAGGATTGAAAAAATTATGGCAAACACAAATAACTATGCCGAGCAGTTCAGCCCTGACCTGCTCGAAATTCTCGTTCAGGGTACACTCACATCACCCTTCATCACTTCAAATGTAAAGTGGGTTGGTGCAAGAACTTTCCACTTCACACAGATGAGTACATCAGGCTTTAAGAACCACAATCGCAACGGCGGTTGGAACAAGGGCAAATATATTCAGACAGATGTTCCGTTCACCTGCGAACACGACCGTGACATTGAGTTCCTCGTTGATAAGGCAGATGTTGATGAAACAAATTCGACTGCAAGCGTTGAGAACATTTCAAAGACATTTGAACAGACACAGGTTGCTCCCGAAACAGACGCACTTTTCTTCTCGAAGGTTGCAACAAAGGCTCAGGCAACAGACGGCTACCATTCTTCAACAAAGACATCGGAGTGGACTAAGGAGAACGCTTATTCAAAGCTCAAAACAATTCTCTCTGCCGGCAAGCTCCGCAGATACAAGGCAAGAGGCACACTTGTTGCCTATGTGACATCTCACATTATGGACTGCCTTGAACAGTCAACAGAGTTCACTCGTAAGATTGAGCTTACACAGATTGCAGAGGGCGGTATCGGCATTGAAACAAGAGTGACCGAGATTGACGGTTGCCCTATCATCGAGGTTATTGACGATGAGCGTTTCTACGATAACTTCAACTTTAACCCCGATGACGGCGGTTTTGAGCCTGCAACAGGCGCTCACAAAATCAATGTTCTTGTTGCCTGCGGTGAAACCTGCAAGACTGTCCCGAAGATTTCAAGCATTTACTTCTTTGCTCCCGGCTCACACACAGAGGGTGACGGCTGGCTCTATCAGAACCGTTCGCTTTCCGACACATTCGTATTCCCGAACGGCAAGGACGGCAAAATTGACAGCATTTATGCCGATGTTGACACAACGGCGGTTGCGTAATGTATGCCGATTACATTGAACATCAGGGCGGAGATGAAAACAGTATTATCTCTGCCGAACACATTGATGTTCTGACTTTTAACCGCATTGATTTTGAAAAACTTTCGGAAATGCAGAAGAGAATCATCAGCAGAGTGCATAGCAGACTTACTGCTTTTGAAGAAGAAAATGCCGATATGATTTCTTCCTACCTGAAAAGCTATTCAATCAACGGCACATCAATGGAATTTGGCGCAAGCTGGAACTTAATGTGCATCAGCGGAGTGGCAATTCCTGCCGACCTCTATGCGTTGCTAAAATCAACGGGACTTTGTTATCCTGCAATCTGAAAGGTGCGTGAAAACCGTGAAATTTCCGTCACTTGTAAAAAAGCAGTTCTGCAAAACTCCTGTCGAGGTCACAATCTACGGTGAGGGTGTTACCGAAGACGGAGCACCCCTGACCGTGTTTGAATGCAAAAATCTGTATCCCTCCGACAGCTTGTACCCGTCAGTAACCCTGCACGGTGGCTCTGCCTTGTGTAATATGCAGTCAAAGGCAAAGACGGTCTATACCAAAGAGCAGAAAATTGTTCGGGTGTCGGCTGTCTTGCTTTTTGACGGCGACATTGCTCCCGACAGCCCCACTTTAAGCGGTGGCTTTGTAATCCTTGACGGCGTAAAACGAAACATCGTACAGGGTACAAAACACCGCAACCCCGACGGCAAAGTTAATTTTACGGAATTGGATGTGATTTAATGGGATTTTCGGTATCATCAAAAATCAAACTCAATATACCTGTTGTAAAACAGCTTGATAGGGCAAAGCAACAGGCTCTTGAACAGACAGGTGACGCACTTCTTACACAGGTGAAAAACACGCAGGTAATGCCGTTTGATACGGGTAATCTTCAGAACGAAAATACCTTTGAAGATTGTGCGCAGAGTTGGAACGGCACGGTTAAAATTGTGTCAAGCACTCCGTATGCAAGGCGGTTGTATTTTCATCCCGAGTATAATTTCAGCCGTAAGGAAAACATTGCCGCCGGCGGTAAATGGTTCTCACCGTGGCTTGAGGGCGGTACACGGCAGAATTTTTGCAGTCGGGCATTTGTGAGATTATACAGAAAGGAAGCAGGACTTTGATTTACTTATCGGACATCAGAGATTGGCTCAAAAGCGTTACCTCAGCCGAGTATTATTACATCGGCAAGCTTGACAACAAGCAGGACAGGTCAATCGGTGTGTATTCATTAAAGCAGTCGGGAACACCCACAAGGGCAATCGGCGGTGAAAGTACCTACGATACAATAAGCGTGTCTTTGCTTATCCATTACACCGACAACGCAAGAGAAACCGAGGAGTTTGCACGCAGACTTTACGAAACGCTTTACGGCATTAAAAAAGTTGAAATTAAGGAACACAAAATCTATATAATCGAACTGCTCACGGAAGAACCCGTTGATGTGGGAACAGACGACAAGGGTGTGTATGAGCAGGTCATTGAAGTTAAATTTTATTACGAAAGGAAGTAATTTTATGGCAAAAGTTGAATCGGGAGTATTCCCATGCTATGAAAATCAGTTTGCGGTTGGCAAGGCAGGAACAGAATCCGCCACGACAAATATTGCTAACTGCGAAGAATTTTCTGTTGCATTTGACAACGGTGTCGAGGAATGGACAGCCTTTGAAAACGAGGGCTGGAAGTCAAGGCTTATGACAGCAAAGTCAATCACAATTTCGGTAAAGGGCAAGCGTACAATCGGTGACGCAGGCAATGACCAGATTGCCGCCCTTGCATTTGAAAACGGCAGAAAGACAGAAGTTTCGTTTATGTGGACCTTCCCCAACGGTGCAACCGTCCTCTTTAAAAATGCAGTTGTATCCGTTACATCAAATGGTGCAGGCGCAAGTACGGGTGTTGCTCCGCTTGAATTTGAAGTTATGTCAAACGGCAAACCCGTATATACAGCAGCCGCTTAAAAAACGAAAGGAATGAACGATTATGTCAAAGTTAATTGATATTACAGACAAACTTAATTTTGAGGAAAAGCCGAGTGTCAGAGTTAAAAATGTTGACCTTGCAATCAACAATGACGCAGTTTCAATGCTCAAAGTTGCGGCACTTTTTGAGGACGGCAACGGCAAGAACAAAGATGTTATCAAAATGTATCATCTTCTTTTTGATGAATCCGAAAGGGAAAAGATTGAAAAGTTACAGCTGAATATTCACGATTTCAGCACCCTTATCAGCGAATCTGCCAAAATTGCAACAGGCGATTTGACTGACGAGGGGGAAGCTCAGACCCCGGCTACGACCTGATTGATGACTTTGATTTAATCGTGTCGAGCTTTCGCTCGGAGTACGGGGTCAGCATTTATTCAAAGGATTTTGCAAAAATGAGTTGGAATGAGTTCTGCTCACTTCTGCAAGGCTTAGGACCCGAAACACCGCTTGCAAGAACGGTTCAAATTCGCCTTGAAACCGACAAAGAGGTCTTGAAAAACTTTACTTCGTCACAGCATAAAATCCGCAACAAATGGCGGTCAAGGAATATAAAGCACTATTCAGACGAAGATATGAACACCGTTCTTGCAGAATTTCAAAACTTCTTCGCTAATCTGTAAATTTGTACATAATTTTCGCTGTATCTACAAAATTCTTGACAATGTTAATACATAGTGATAAAATGTAACATACACTAACAAATTTATTAAGGAGAGTGTATGTTTATGAAATGTCCACATTGCGGAAACGAATTAAAGGACGATGCAAAATTTTGCGACAAGTGCGGTGCAGGCTTTGGCGGAAACGATTCAACCTCGGCAACCGTAAATCCTGCAAATGCAAAGAAGAAAATTTACAAGCGTTGGTATTTTTGGGTTATTATCGTTGTTGCTATTATGATTGTTGGCGGTGTAAACGGTGCAATTAACGGTAACAGCAGCTCAAACAAATCAAAGCAGGAAACTACTGTTGCAAATCAGAGTTCAGAAAAAGCGACTGAAAAAGCGACTGAAAAAGCGACTGAAAAAGCGACAGAAGCACCGACCACAAAAGAAGTTGCAACAGAAAAGCCTACTAAAGATCCGAAGAAGGTTGAAAAAGAATTTAAAGACGGTTGCAAAACAATCGACTTTAAAACTCTTTCAAGAAACCCTGACAAGTACAAAGGTAATGACTACAAGTTTGAAGGTCAGATTATTCAGGTTCAGGAAGGCTGGGGCGATTCGGTTGACCTGAGAATCAATATAACCAAAGAAGAAAATGAGTATCTTGATGAACCATTGTGGACTGATACAATCTACGCAACTGTAGAAATTCCTGACGGTGCGGACAAACTCCTTGAAGATGATGTAATCACATTCTGGGGAACTTGTGACGGCGACTATACATATGAAACCGTAATGGGCAACAATGTGTCACTTCCGAAAATCGACATCAAATACTACGAACTCAACAAATAAAACAAAAAGCCACTCCAAACGGGGTGGCTATTCTTCTGCAATTTTTTTAAGCGTACATCATAACGGTGTGCGCTGTTTTTATGCCTGTTTTTAAAGAATCTAAAATGAAAGGAAGTGGTGAATATGGCGACAAAGGCGGGTGAAATTGAGCTTGATGTCAGGCTTACGGGTGATGATATTTCCAAAACATTGCATAAGATTTCCGATTCAATTACGAAAAAGTTTGATTCGGCATTTTCAAGTCTTTCAAAAGATTTTGAAAATGTAAGCACGGATATGAAACAATCTTTTTCTAAGGTTGCGGAGGGTGTTTCTCAGAAAACCGAGAAAGAGTTTTCAAATATCAAAGGCAGCGGTGAGCAGTTAAGCAATTCGGTTTCATCTTCGTTTAAGAAAATAGGAATGGCTGTGGTTGCCGCCTTCTCCGTTGCCAAAATCAAGGAGTTCGGTCAGCAGTGCATTGAATCGGCTGCGGAAGTCAATGCGGCAAATTCGCAGTTTGAGCAGACATTCGGCACAATGCAGTCACAGGCAGAATCAGCCATTCAGAGCGTTGCCGATCAAAGCGGTATTCTTGAAACCCGATTACAGGGTGTCGGCACAAGCATTTATGCCTTTGCCAAAACTACGGGTATGGACAGTTCAAGTGCTTTGGGAATGATGCAGGAGGCTTTACAGGTAACAGCCGACAGTGCCGCATATTACGACCGTTCGCTTGAAGACACCGCAGAAAGCCTGAAATCATTCCTCAAAGGTAACTTTGAAAATGACGCCGCACTCGGTTTGTCCTGTACTGAAACCACACGAAATGCGGCGGCTAATAAGTTGTATGGCAAGTCATTTACGGATTTGTCGGAATCGCAGAAACAGCTCACGCTTTTGCAAATGGTTAAGGACGCTAATCAGCTTTCGGGTGCTATGGGACAGGCAAGCCGTGAAGCAGACGGTTGGGAGAATGTAACGGGCAACCTCAGAGAAAGTTGGAAACAGCTCCTTGCCGTAGTCGGTCAGCCTATTCTTCAGGTGGCAACTCAGGTTGTAAAGCGGTTGAGTTCCGCACTTGCAACTTTAACGGAATATGCCAAAGGTGCGGTTGATTCGCTTTCAAAGGTCTTCGGCTGGGATACAGGCAACAACACCGCAAGCAATATCAAATCTGCGTCCGATTCTGCCAAAAGCCTTACGGATACGGCAGATGACAGTTCAAAGTCACTTGATAATGTTCAGAAAAGTTCCGAAAAAGCAAAGAGAAGTGTTGCGGGCTTTGATAAGCTGAATGTGCTTTCAAGCTCTGACAGCTCATCTTCAAAGTCAGACACCTCCTCATCAAAAAGCTCTTCAGGCGGTTCATCAGGCGGAAATGTTGCAAAGAATGTTGTCAAGGATACAACCAAAAATCTTTCGGGGACATTCAAAAATCTATACGAAAAAAGCGGATTCAAAGGCTTTGTCGAGAATGTACAGAAAGGTATTAACAAGGTTGATTGGTCAGCTATAGGCAAGAACTGCAAGACTGTTTTTGATAATGCTGTTCCTATAGTTCAAAAGGCATTCGGCACAATGCAAAAGGTCGGTTCTGCAAAACTCGGGGCAATCGGTTCTGCATTCGGAGCGGTTGCGACAATCGGCGGAAAGTCGTTTCAGACCATTTCAGGCGGTGTTGCAAAGTGGATTTCAAAAGACAGGGAAAAGATTATCGGCTTTATCGACACCATAGGCAACAATCTTACAAACGGCTATAACAACCTTTCAATCTTTTTTGATAATTTCGGTACACTTGCAGGCAATGCAATTGACAATGTTCGCCCTCAAATGGAAGAATCAATTTCCAATCTTTTAAGCGGTCTTACAACCTTTGCGGGCTCAGTCGGCGAGGTCGTTTCGGGTGCGTTTTCAATCGCAACCGAAAGCTTTGTTGAATGGACTGAAAATGACGGTGCAACAATCACAAAATTTCTTGAAAATTTACAATTGCAGTTTGCAGATGTGTTTAACTTTATCGGTCAGATTTTCGGAGATATCGGAACAATTATCAGTAATTGGTGGAACGGCAGCGGACAGCAGATTTTTCAGAATATCTGCAATATGTTTACCAACATCGGCACAACCCTGATGAATGTTTACAATCAATGGATTAAGCCTGCGTGGGATTTTATCGTAGCAATCGTAAAATCAGCTTGGGAAAACTGGCTGAAGCCTGTTTTTGAAGGCGCAATAAACTTCTTCGGCAAGGTTGCAGACTGTGTTTCAACCGTGTGGAATAACTTCCTGTCACCGTTTGTAAACTGGCTTGTCAGTTTTTGGGGACCTATATTTCAGAATGTTTTCAATGCCGTAAAAAGGGTGTTTGATAATGTGTTTACATTTATCGGTGGGTTGATTACCTCTATACAGAAAACATTCGGCGGTCTTATTGACTTCATTACAGGTGTTTTCTCAGGCGATTGGAAAAAAGCATGGCAGGGTATCTACGACTTCTTCAAAGGCATTTGGGACGGCATTTGCGCCGTGTTTAAGTTCATTATAAACGCAATCATTGACGGCATAAATGCGTTGTGGACGGGTATTTATAACTTTGTTTCGGGCGTTGTTAATTCAATCGGCGGATTAGCCGGTATTATCGGAGCGGCATTTGGACAGGATTGGAGCTTTTCAATGCCTGAAAATCCGCCTCTCATTCCGAGATTTGAAGAACCCACGGAATCACCGGCACGAAAATTTGCAAAAGGCGGTATTGTTAAAGCTCCGACACTTGCGGTTGTCGGCGATAACGCAGGTGCTAACAGCGGCAATCCTGAGGTTATTTCTCCGCTCAACAAGTTGCAGGGTATGCTCGACAATTCGGGCGGTCAGGATACAGTGATTCTCACACAAATTCTTGACCTGCTTAAACGCATTTATGAAATGTTCATTATCTTCCGCAATAACGGCGGCAACACTTATTTGTTTACGGCAGAACTTGAGGGTTCAACGCTTTTTGAAGAAATGATAAGGCAGGATGAGCTTTACAGACGCAGACACAACGGTAAATCCGCATTTGCATAAAAGGGGGAATGATATGTCAAATTATAACGGCTATTTGCTTAAATTCGGCAACAACATCATGCCAAATAAGTACATTAACGCATTTTCGTCAACTCCGAATCAGCGACTTGAAACTTCTGCGGAACGAGATCAGAACGGTACGCTTCAAAGGGCAACGCTGCCAAATTACAAAACAAAAATTTCGTTTTCAACTCACATTCTTCATCTTGACGAAAAGATTGATTTTCAGTCGATTATCAACCTCTCAATGGCGAATAAGTTACAGAGAAAGTGCAGGGTAACTTATTGGAACGATGAAACGAACAGCTATTACACCTCTTATTTTTATATTCCTGATATTGAATATACCGTAATGAATGCCGAAAAAAGTGATATAACCTATCAGCCGATTACGGTTGAGCTGATTGAGTATTAAGGGGTGATTCTTAAAAATGCTTGTATCTAAAGAAATTGCTGATAAGCTGAAAACAAACACACTTTACAACACCGTTGCCCTGCATTCCCCCGACGGCAGTTTTGAGAATATAACAGGTGAAAGTATCGTGCTTGACAGTTTTTCGCTTGAAAATGAAATCGTTGAAAAAGAATTGAAATTCGGCGGTTGCATAGCCTCTGAAATGAGCGTGAAACTCATTGATTATGATTGCTCGGCTTTGATAGGAAAGACGGTACAGGTCATCATAACGGCAACATATCTTGAATCGGAGCTGTATCCGTCAGATGATTTGTACCCGTCAAATACTCTTATTTGTCCTGCCGAAACAGGAACGGTTGAATGTCCTGTTTTCTACGGCAAAATTCAGTCGGCTCAAAGAGATAAAAAACAGCGTAACATCGTCAAAATCACAGCCTATGACGCTTTTTATGATATGTCAAAGGTGGATGTGTCTTTGTGGTTTGCAGGCAAAGAGAACGAGGACGGCAGTTTTGGTTATGGTTATGCTCACTATGCAAAAGACGAAACTTTTATGCATCTATACAGCGCCCTTTATGATAAGTGGGAAGATTACGGTGTGGAGGCTGTTTCATACTTGCCGAAACTTGATATTTTAAGTTTGCCTCTTAATTTTGATGATGCCTGCGTGGAAAAGGTTATAAAGAATATTTCCCTATCAGATTTAATTCAGGCTTATGCGGAATTATCCTTGTGTTTTGCGATGATTGACCCTAAATACGGGTATCTTAAATTTTTATCGCTCTACGGCAAACAGTCGGCAGATACCGTTGATTCATACAAGGACCTGTCTTTTGAGGATTACGAACTTGAACCTATCCGTATGTACAGTGCTAAGTTTGCCGATAAAAAAACATATTTGTATGGCAGCAGTAACGATTTTTCGTGGTATGTTTCCGATAATATTTTGATGAGGTGCAGAACAACAGCAAGTGATATCGGTGCTAAATATAATTCTGCTAATTTTTTTGGCAGTGTATATAAATACCGCCCGACAAAAATTAAGCTGTTTTCGTATTGGTGGCTTGAGGCAGGCGATAAGTACACAATTAAAACTCCGTTTAAGGATTTGCCGACAATCGAAACATTTGTGTTCAATAAGAAAATGGACGGATTTATAACTACCCTCACATCAAAGGGTGAAAAGCGATTAGGAAAGGAAATAAAAGAGAATGAACAAATACAATAAAATCGGCTTTGTGAACGGCTCTGCTCCTGCTCTCAATGCCGACAACCTCAACCATATGGACGAGGGGATTGAACGGGCAACAGACGGAGCAATTGCACTTGAAACCGAAATAACCACAGCAAGAGGTGATTCTGCCGACCTGAACACACGCTTTACCGCTGATGAAGCAAGCATTGACTCAATTAACTCGCGTTTGCAGAGCACTGAGACAACGCTGAAAAATAAAGCTAACACAACCGATGTGAGCAACGGCCTTGCAAAAAAAGCAAATAAAGCCAATACTCTTGCAGGTTATGGCATTATGGACGGAATTAAAGATGCAGCAGGCACGGTCAGAGCTGTCAACTTAGCAGCCGATGTCATAAATAAATTTGGCGAAAAAGTAGACAGTAGCGAATTATTTGATGTTACTAAGAGTATAAATTTAGCCAATTTGGCAGATTATTCACAACATCAAAATGGTGTAACCGTTACAGTCGCCAAAGGCAAAATCAGTTTAAGCGGTACATCTACGGCGGCCACTAACTTCTTTTTACCTTTGAAATCATCAATAACATTACGAATTGACACACCTTACTGCCTGTCGTTACAGGATTTTACAACTAACAACACAGGATGTGTATTTTATCCAGCTTATAATCAAAATGTTATCGACTCAAAATGGTTACTATCTGAGGTGAGTGCTCTTAAAAATGCAGCAGCTACATTCACTCCTATACAATACATGTTTGTTAATAGTATTAAAATTGCCATTGCTGCAAATAGATTAACAGACAATAGCTGTTACTTGCAGATTGAGCAAAATAATCAAAAGACTGCATATGTTGACCCCGAAAAGATTGTTAAAAAGGTTAAGCCTACATTATATCAAGGCCCTGATTATGCGATGCACTATTTGTATGTTTCAAATGATTATAATGAAGATACAGAGGGATTCGGAGAAACAAAATTTAACTCTATCTTATCGGCAAATAACAGTATTTCAGACAACAGTTATCATAACCGTTATACAATTATTGTTATGGCAGGAACATACACAGATTTGCAGGACAAATATGCAGGCATGTCAGATGTCGGTTTAGTGGGTTATCGTGGCGTAATGACTAAGGATTATGTTTACTATGAATCCGAGAACATCTATAACCCCTCTGCAACTATAATCAAATGGGACGGTGCAACAGGCTTTGACAAAGCTACATTAAAATCTGAGGATATAATCAAAAAATGCCCGTTCCATCTTGACCTCAATGTTCATACGCATATCAAAGGATTTACATTTGACTGTAAAAACATCAGATACGGCATACACCTAGAAAGTGGCGGAACAGGTTATGCAACAAATTGGGTTGTGGGACACTGTACCTTTATTTGGGGCGGTCGTGCTGATTGTGTGGATTATGCGAATAAGACAACAGTGCCAGTCTTCGGTTGCGGACACAGTTTTGGCGAAGTCGGCTTGATTGAAAACTGTAAAATCATACCTACGCATTGCACTATTGGTTATCAAAGTCACGATAATGCCGATAACAGCGATTTTGGCTTACCTATTAAAGTTGGCGCAAAAATCACCTTCAAAGATTGCGATTTCGGAGGTACAGAAATACAGGCACGCACGCTTAAAGGAGCATATGCTGACACACCGAATGTATTAACA
>NZ_NNSR01000031.1 GCF_002834225.1 Ruminococcus bromii
AAGCCTATCCACACTATCGGCATATATTGCTCCATAGGGCTGTCACCCTCCTTTTCGCATAATTTTAACACAATATTATACATTAGTCAAACTATTTTGTTGCTATTTTATGCGTTTTCTATCGAACATTTTCATCGTACAGAACAGTCTGTCATATATCTGTCATATATTATGTTTTGAATTTTGCTTGTATTCTATTCAAGCATTAAAAGGAGGTTCTTTCTGAGGGCTTCACTTAGGGATTTGGCAAAACAACCATATTTCAAGTGAGATAGCCTTCAAGCGGGTCCAAAAGAAATAACGGTCAGATTGAGTAAAGAAAGCTCAGTCTGGCCGTTTTTCTTTTCTTAATTTCGGTTAACCGCAGAAGGTATTTAGATCGACCGAAAGGCCAACCGCTTTCATATTTTTACCGAGTTGCATTTTCCAAGCACCAGCAGAATCCATACTGACATATACGACACCACTGATATCGCCGGGAGTTTCTACATTACCCTTGACCAATGCACAAACATGATCTCTTCCCAATTTTCCAATTAGATATCCGTGTTCAAATACTACGTTCTGCCGAGCACGATATCTTTCATCTTTCTGAGCCATTTCTTTTGCTCTGCCAAGATCGCATTCCGTATAAAGAACTACAGCAAAATCAACGTCAGCATAACGCTCTATCTTTTCAATTATTGTAAGTCCAGAATCGGGTTGCTCGTGAAGAATAATCGCTTCAAAACCACCTTTCTCAAGTGTCCGAGCCATTTCTTGTATGGCAGCATTATCGTGTCCGTGAACAATAAATACTTTATTACTCATAGTTTTCCTCTCAGTTATATGTACATCTGATTCTTGAACTGGATAATTTACTGCTTGGTAAGCAAGCATCTTGTTGGTTATACTCTTTAAGTTAAATATCAATGATTCGCCGGAAATCTCAGGATCGTACCAATGTTTTTCTGGCATACACTGATACAAGCCAGCACCTAAGTTGGGAATTATGGCATCATATCTGCTTGTAACATCAATGTATAAATCCAGTCCAATCGATTCATCTTTTGGATCTGCAAGAAATGCTTTACAACGCATAATATCTTCTTGCAGCATTTTACCAATAGTATGGCTTCTTTTTATCACGTTTGCTGTCCGTCCTTTTTCTGTGTTTTTAAAAGCAAATTCTTCATCAGCCGATAATGCACGCAAGTGGCCCATCATGTCTTCATAGGCAGATGGCCTATTTCTCCGGTGAAAATATGTCTGAAAAATCTGATCGTGCATCGGGTGGTCTTTAAGATACCGCTCGTTAAAAATGTTGATCTCGTCCATCCAAGCTTTATAAAGTGGTCCACTTACAAAGGAAATGGCAAAGCCACGTTCAGCAGGATGGTATTCCTTCTTACCTATTTCTTCACCTCGCTGTATGAATTCCTGCAGTTTGGAAGCTGGCGTTTCTCTCAATTGACTCAAGTAAACTTTGCCTTCATATGTAGGTCTAACGATATATGCCCAACCGCTCAGCGTACTCGTATCGATTTTGGTAAGCAAGCCAGCTTTTATCAAATAATCGATCTGCATCTGGTCATAATCCAGTGCGGAGATTGATAGTTCTAAGCGTTCATCGAATTTCTGATACAAATCACGTAAAACACCTTGTGCCTGCATATCTATAGTCATTGCGAACACTCCTTTATGCAGCCATCCTATACCGTGTGTAAACATATTCGTAAATACGCTGGCGGTACTCGGAAATGCTGATTTCGTCATAGCACTCCGGCAGCTCGGCCCATAGCGTATCACGGATTAGGTTATCCACAGCGGCTTTTGTTTCCTGCTTATCGGTCCAGTGGTCAAGCTCGGCAATCTTCGCCTTGATCTTTTTCAGAAGACTTGCGGCCACTTCCTTGATTTTCTTGATATCCGCTTTGGAGAGATCGTCCCGGAAAAGCATATCGTACAGAGAAAGCTCCTCGTCATTCTCAAAGCCCTCACGTACATACCGCTGTTCCTCTTTATCGAGGCTGTTGGCCAGATCCATAAGATCCATAAAAGTCTTTTCGATGGTGGCACGATCCTGCTCACTGTTATAATCCGTGATGATCTGTTGATACCGCTCATAATAATCAATACGGTCCGGATTGTTGAAAAGCAGACGGTCGAGCTTCTGCTGGATGATTTCCTCCAGATCCTTCATCACAAGGTTCTTTTTCTTCACCTTCGCAAATTCCCGACGGAGCAGATCAAAGTCGATTTTGCTGATGTCAAACCGGCGCGGCTCCTCTTTTACCATCATCGGAGCGTCATCTATTTCCACATACTCGCTGATGATAGAATTGATTTCCACCATCAGATCGGTAGTATCAACGTGACGGCGCTTTTTTTGAAGCTCCCCGTAAATCGCGGCGATGGCTTCATACTCCTTCCGGGTCTGCCCGGTAATATCGTCACGATCCGTGTATTTCATCAAGCGGATCAATTCCGAGGCATATGTGGAGAATGACTTCTTATCTTCAATAGTGCCGCATACTGCGTTGGCGGCGGTCTGAAGCAGAGCCAGCTTCGCAAAATCAACGGCTGCCACCAGATCGGCAAGCTCAAAATCACGCTCCCGGAGGAAAGTCTTCGCCTTATCAATCGTATCGAGGATACGGGCAACCAACTCGTCCTTATCAACGGTCGGATCGCCGCCGGGTGTGTTGATGTTTGCCGTGTAATCAGCCAGTGCCTTGCGGAGAGCTTTCACGATGCCAATATAATCAATGATCAGGCCGTTGCTCTTTCCCTCGTTCACACGGTTGGCACGGGCGATGGTCTGCATGAGCGTATGCGCCTTTAGGGGCTTATCGAGATACAGGCAGGACAGGCACTTAACGTCAAAACCGGTGAGCCACATGGCACAGACGAATACCACGCGGAGCGGATTGGATGAATCCTTGAATTCTTTGTCCAACTCCCGTTTTTCCATCTTCGTCCGGTGATATTTGATATCCAGATCCCACTTCTTGAAGGTCTGAATCTCATTCTGCTCCTGACTGATGACAACGGCCATCTCGGTTTCCTGCATCCATTTCAGCTTGCGCTCCAGTTCCTGCGCCTCCTGCTGCGTGGCCGTTTTGATTTTCGCTTTCAGAGCTTTGATTTCTTCCTTCCAGTATTCCTGAACGAAATTATACATGCGGACGCAGGTAACCTTATTAAGGCACACGAACATGGCCTTGCCACTGGTCCACAGATCGGAATAGTGACCGACAAAATCCTTTGCGATGGATCTCAGACGCGGCTCTGCCGTCATCAGATGGATTTCCTTTGCGAATTCCGCTTCCAGCTTGTCCTGCTGATCGACGTCGATATCGGCATTCTCGATAGCGTCAAGGATACGGTCGGTGATCTCAGGATTGTGAAGATCGAGTATCTTTTCGCCGCGATTCTCATAATAGAGCGGAACGGTAGCACCGTCCTCCACAGCGCGTTTGAAATCATACACGGAAATGTAGCCGCCAAAAGTACGGGCTGTGATATTGTCGCTGGACAGGAGCGGAGTGCCGGTAAAGCCAATACGGGCCGCTGTCGGAAGCAGCTTCATCATGTTGTCGGCAAAGATACCGTACTGACTGCGGTGCGCTTCATCCGACATAATGATAATATCGTGATCCGGGTAAATCGGCTGTTCGTCCGGCCTGTTGAATTTCTGTATCAGCGTGAAAATGAAGCTCGGATTGCCTTTCAGCTTCGTGACGAGGTCACCGCCGCTTGTGGCGATAAACTGTGAGGCTTTCGTTTTACCGAGCAGACCGCAGTTTTCAAAAGTGTCGCTGATCTGCTTGTTCAGTTCATCTCGGTCGGTAAGAACAACGATTGTGGGGGACCCTGCAAACTTGCGGCGGATCTTCTGGGCGAGAAAAACCATGGAATAGCTCTTGCCGGAACCTTGTGTATGCCAGAACACGCCCAGCTTGCCGTCGTTGAGCTTCCGTGCCTCGTATGCCTTGACTGCTTCGTTGACACCGAGATACTGGTGGTTACGGGCAAGAATTTTTACAGTATTGCCGCCGGAGTGGTCATAAAGGATGTAATTCTCCAGCAGATCAAGGAAGTTCTCTTTTTTGCAGATGCCGCGCAGCATCGTTTCCAAAGCTACGCTGCCTTGTTCTTTTTCGTCAAGACGCTTCCATTCATGGAAAAATTCATACTTGCTGCCCAGCGTGCCGACCTTGGCCTCGGCGCCGTTAGACAGTATAAGGAAGGCGTTGTAATAGAACAGATGCGGTATCGTATCCTGATAATCGGTATAATTATCATCGTAGGCGTTCTGTACATCTACAGTGTTTTTCTTTAATTCCACGAAAAGGAGCGGCAGACAGTTTACAAAGCCCACGATATCCGTGCGGCGGTAAAGATCACCGTGTATTTTCAGTTCTTTTATGGCAAGGAAATAGTTGTTCTCCGGGTGGAGAAAATCGATTACGGCAGCTTTCTTTACTTCCGTTTTGCCGTCCGGACGCTTTACTGTCACGGGAATACCGTCGCGAATCAGGAAATACTTCTCCTCGTTGACCTGCAGGAGTGAGGCTGTGGACAGGCGTTTTTCCAAAACAGCCTGTGCTTCAAGAATCTGCGTCTCGGTGATCCAAGGATTGAGTTTTTTCAGGGCAGCACGGAAATACCGCACAAGCAGAATCTCTTTGTACGATTTCCTGCCGAAGGTGCCATCGTCGCCCAGCACCTCCGTGTTATATGCAAATTTCACATCCCATTGGAGCTCGTCCCTGAGAAGGTTTCCGGCGCTTTCCTGCACAAGTATATTTTCTGAGTAATCGTAGCTCATGCCGCCACCTCCTATCCTTCAACAATTTGCTTTTTAAATTCATCAAATGCTTTTTTGCGTTCTGCCTGCTCTAATTCCATAAATGCAAGAAGACACATTTGATAAGTTTCGTCATACCAATGTTCTAATTGCCCCTTGTCAAGTTCAGAAACGATTCGTTTATATTTTCCTTTATTTGAGGGATCAACATTGTTATGTCGCAAATTCAAATTATTAAAGAGGAAAAACAGATCATCTTTCAAAGAAGATGAGATTTTCTGCAATTCTTTAGATTTTGCCTCAAGTATCTGGGCAAGTTGCAAAATAATATGTTTTTTCTTTTCAATGTCACCTTTAAGGGCATAATGATCATATTCCAGCACCTTGTATGATAGCTCTGCCGGAATTAGGTCGCTTTCTGATACAGCAATAGCTACAGGAGATTTTTCAACGAAGATCGTTTTTCCATCATCACTTGCAGATGTATATCCTATGGCTTCGATCACAAGTCGAATTTGTTCGAGGATAAATGGAATGTTCACTTCCATAGATGCAAAGCCGCCATATCCTCCAGAAAAATTAGCCGCTTGCAGGCCGAAGAGCATATTTTGCAGATATTCACAAAATGAAACCAGATAATCAATATCAAAATCATCCGGATCTGCTTCAAAATTGAAGCCATATTTTTGATCGAATTCTTCTATGCTAAGGCATGTCCCACGAAAATAAAAATGAGCAAAGTTCTCCCCAAAAACTTCATATAGAGATTTCGTTCTATGATTAAAGGCTTCTTGATGTAATATCGAATACAGCTTACGATACTCTTGTCTGATATCTACGTTGCCTTCTCTTAATACTTGTGCAAAAGACTTCCTCATATCACACCTCGATTTCGCCGCTCATCAGCTTGGGCAGCAGACGGTCACGGGCCTGAATCAACAAATCGCATTGTTTTATCAAACTAAGCATTTTGCTAATCATAGAACCCACAATTCTTTCAAATTCCTCAAGCAAGTTATCCGCAGGAAACAATATCGATATTTTTCCGGTTCTGATCGGGCTTAGGTTTTGTTGAGCAGTTCCATTTGCAAGATTATTCATAGCATCAAACATATCACTGCTCCTAAATAAACAGTATGTGAATGCGGGAATATCAGATTGTAGTTTTGCAACACGCTGATTTAGCAAATAATTATTCCCGTTCACAATGCAAGTGCGACCAACATTTCCTGTCAAAGATAACAAGATATCTCCATCTGTGAGAACACAGTGTTTTGGCATTTTTCCCGGAATTGACACAATTCGGTTTGTGTTAATCCCGTCAAACTCACCGTCTTTAACATTCTTAATGGTAACGATTTTGTATTCTCCTGAGCTATCGAATTGTGCACTTTTAAATGCGTATCCGCTTAACAAGGAGATGCGCGAATCAATCGGGGCTTTCTCCCATCCCTCCGGCACACCGTCAACGATAGGCGTATCCTCATATCCGGGAAAGCGGAAATTGACAAACCACTCCTTGTACAGCCGCCGAGCAGCCTCTTCAAGTAGCTTGATTTGCTTCTGATTGTTTTCGATGAGGTTGTCATATACGGAAAGTTTTGAGGCAATCGTTTCTTGGACTTTTAATGGTGGAAGTTCAATTTCCATGCCACGGAGCGAAGTTAAACTGACTGTCCTCTGCGCTGCCCCTATCGCAGCAGCATCAGCTTTAGCATAGAAATCTCTGCTTAGCATTGTATAGTATAGAAAGGCCGAGTTTATTCTTTCGTTTGGTCTAAGAATAGCTATATGTCTTTGAAAGACAAATGGCCTCTCTTCTTTTATTAGGACAGGTATGCCAAAAGAGCCGACCACAGAATACAGTATGTCTCCGACTTGGGCCTTACGCTTTGAATCCAAACGGTCGTAGTAGTCCTTCGGTACAAACATAGTGTCGCTAAAATCGAATTGATTTGATTTGTTTATATTGGCAATGGTTACAAACGGTACTCCAGAGACAGCTTTGGGAGGCGGTTGATGGTCTCCATCCGAAATCGATAAGCAACAATCTGCAAGTTTTACCTTATCCCAACTCATATCCCCATCTCCTTCATATTCTGCGAGATGGTATCCATCAAATCGTTGGATTCGGCCTGAAGGGACAGAAGTTCACGGTGAATCTCAGCCATACGCTCCGCAAAATCTATACCGTCATCCTCCACGGGGGCCACACCAACATATGCGCCGGGGGTGAGTGACCAGCCTTTTTCTTCGATTTCGGCAATCGTTGCCAGTTTGCACAGGCCAAGGACATCGGTATAAACGCCGTCACCGAACTTCTCATAGAGCCAGTGCGCTTCCTTGGCAACGGTCAGCATATTCTCGATATAGGCAATTCTATCGCCATACTGCTGCTGCACGCTCTTCTTGTCGCGTTTCCCGGCGGCTTCCACTTCAGCTTTTGCCGTCTTGTGGAGTGCGGAGAGCTTTTCTTTCAGCGCAGAAACGATATCGGCAAAGGAATCCCGATAAACAGCCTCTTTCAGATTGTCATTATCAGCGGCCTCGGCTTCGCTGTGCAGATAATCATGATACTCCTGCAGTAGAGTCGTATACTTGTCGGTCTCGCCGCGATAGAGCCACACGATTGCGTTCAGGTTCTTAAGCTGCCATTCGCTCCATTCATTCAGCGTACGGTCCACAACTGTGTAGTAATTCCGGGCGTCGATGAACAGAACCTTATCCCGGATTACTTCGCCCTTCGCTTTATCGAAAAACCACAGGGAGCAAGGCAGCGATTTCGTATAGAAGAAATTATTACCGACGGAGATCATCACGTCAACGTGCCCAGTATGAATCAGCGCCTCACGGATATCCTTGTCTTTGCCTTGACTGTCCGTAGCGGAAGACGCCATAACGAAACCGGCGCGACCATGCTCATTCAGATAGGAATAGAAATAGGAAATCCACAGGTAGTTACCGTTGCTGACCTCTTTATTTTTATTCACGCTCGGCAGTCCGAACGGAAGACGTCCGGCGTTCTCGCAGGATTCTGCTTTTACTTTATCTACATTGAACGGAGGATTCGCCATAATGTAATCGCAGCAGCCGTTCAGATTATGTGCGTCGTGATAGAAAGTGTTTGCCTCGTCACCGGATTTGATAACACCCGTCAGACCGTGCACCGCCATATTCATAAGGCAGAGCTGGGCATTATATTCCACTTTCTCCTGCCCGTAGAAGGTCATGGTACTGTTGGTGTTCATACCGGCGGCATTCACGAAATCACCGCTCTGCACAAACATACCGCCGCTGCCGCATGCGCAATCGAGAAGAACACCCTGTTTCGGCTCAAGGATGTTTACGATCATTTTTACAAGGGATTTCGGCGTGAAGAAAACACCATCATCGGATGCGACCACAGGAGCAAACTTACTGAGAAAGTATTCATAGATGCGTCCGATGATATCGCCTACAACGTCATCAAGTGCGCTGTTATTGAAAATACGAAGAAGCTCCGCCAGCAGCTCGTCGGAGAAGTCGGTATAGCTTTTCGGCAAAACGCCTGTGAGCTGTTCGCTCTGATCCTCGATCAAAGCCATAGCGTTATTTACCACTTCACCGAGGCTGTTCATCGGATGTCCGTCTTTATTGATAAGTCCTGCCGCTGCGATATTCTCCGGCAGATTGACGAGATACTCGTACTGCGCCTCTTTCGGCAGGAACAGTGCGCTCTTTGCGGAAAAGTCGCTCGCCTCCACGGGCATTACGCGTCCACCTCGTGATGGACGGTCCTTCAGTATCTCGGCCTCTACCTTTTTTAAGCGGCTGTACGCATAGCGCAGGAAAATAAGCCCTAGCACGGGCATACAGTATTGATTCAACGTCAACTTTGACCCTGCACGAAGGAGATCGGCGGATTCCCACAGTTCCGCTTCCAGTTTCCGTATGTTAATCATCCTTTTTCTCTCCTTCCGGGTTATCGGGTATAAACTCCATCATATCGTTGGGGGAGCAGCCCATAGCGTGGCAAATGTTCTACCCTATTCCGACTGATACTTTGTCTGAATATAACTTAATATAGTTTTTAACAAATTATATTACTTTTTTGACTTTTGATCTGTTTTTGTAACGTCATCCAAACCTATAAAGTACATACCTTTTCTTTTTGTTTTTTCAAGATGGATTTTTTCCGAATCAACAAGCAAATCCGTATAGGAATTATTTTCAGATTCGACAAAACAGAATATTCTGAATTTTCCGAAAGTTACGGTTTTGTTGGCTTTATGTGCAGAATCGGAATATGCGAGAATATTCGTTTCTCTATTCGGAACTGCTACAAAAAGAACCTGTTCGCCGGTTTTCCTATCTTTTACTTTACAAATTCTGATAAAGGTATATTCACCTGAATAAGTATCGTCCGAAAGTTCAATGTATTCAAATGCAGTATATTCGGCATTTCGGTTAATCATAGAAACCCTATTGTTTCGCTTTGTATAAACTGCAGGAGAAACTATATTAGTTTTTTCATCAACCATAAGAACAAACATACTGTTTGACAGATTAACAATCGTATCATACACAAAATGTTTAACTCTGTTATACCTCTTATTTGTGAAAGAAGTTTCAGAAATGACAGACTTAAAATACATATTGTCAAATATACATGAAACAATAATACAGATAAGTTGAATTATTAAAAATACAGCTAAAAGCAGAGGACTATGTCTGTAAACACCCAGACTTTTAACTAAGCCTCCAAAAATATTAAAAATCATTACCTCATAAACTCCACATTACACAATAACTTCAATAATAAGTAGGATATTTACATTGCCAAGCATATTTCTTACCTATTGGTCTACCACAAGATCTACACTGCGTCTGCTTTTTGGGTGCTGGTTTGTATCCTGTTCCAGTTGACTCACCAACGCTGCTGGTAGAACCACGAACATACTGATAAGCTTTTTCACCTACACTAGCCGCGAAATTCCAGTTTTTCCGTTTAGTAACCGCTTCCTGACTAAAGTGACTACCGCCTAAATCTCGTGTAATCGAAGAAAAACCTAACGATGTCAACCCATCAACAGTTGCACCTCCAACTGCAGTTCCAAAATCATCACCTTTATAAACATTATCCGCAAACGAACCACAAAAACTAATTCCACCTTTGATACAAGCACCCGCTATTGAACCAATACCTAAAACATCAACAGCACCTAAAGCAGCCCCTGTAAGTCCACTTATAAGTGCTGAACCCCAATTTATTTCAGATATATCTGTTCCTGAAATCATTTGACAAATAGTATTACTTATAAATCCTGAACAGAATCCAGCTACTATTCCCCAAAAAGCACCTGTAGGATCAGAAGAATAAATAGGATTATTAGCACAATATGCAAAAGTATTTCCGTCAAGAATAGATGTACCAGCCTGAAAATAGCCGTCGGCATTGATAAAGCGGTGGGTTACGGCGTCATAGTAACGGCTCATCAGGTAGTAAAGACCTGTTTCTGTGTCCTGATAATAACCTCTGTAACGGAACGGATTCAAATTACCGATATGGTTCGGGTTTGTAATTGCATTGCCGTTATTATCGGTTATTGAAATCACATTGCCCCAAGCATCATACTCATAGTGTGCTTTGAGTTCGCCTGCTCCGTTATAAATTCCGACAATATCACCACGGGAGTTGTGGGTGTAGTAGTAGGAATACTCGGTACCGCCGTCAGTCAAAGTGTATCTGACATTATACAAAATTCCGTTTGCATCGTAGGAATAATAGAACTTTGCGTCGCCACGAGTTTCATACATAAGCTGTCCGTTAAGATAAGCATATGTGTATTTTACTCCGTTTACGGTTTTAGTTGTACGAACACTGTCGCTGTCATAGCCATAGCTTATGCTTGTATCACCGTTTGTGAGTGTTGCAAGCTGTCTGCCGTTCTTCCATGTCATTGACATTCCGTCACGATATGTAAGCGGATTGCCGATTTCATCGTAGGTTATGTTCTGACCGTTATATGATGTGAGAACATCTCCCCAATTTGAATTGTTATATTCATACGCATTGCTTGCTGTACCGTTTGAATCGGTAACAGTTTCGGATATAAGGTTACCGCCTGCATCGTAAGTATAGTTGTAAACTTTACCGTTCAGCTTATCATCTACGCTAACAAGCTGATTCATCATATCGTAACCGTAATGATACTGTAAAACTCCGTCTTTGGTAAAATCTGTAATATTACTATGTGCATCATACTTTTTTGGCGTCAAAGGAGGCTCTTTCGAGCCTCCGTTCAGCAAAATGTTCTACCCTTACAATTTCACTATTTAATTGGTTAACAAATCAACCAACTATTCGTTATAAACAATTTTTTCAATGAATACGACTAATATATCTAATTAAAAAAATCAGAATGAAATTGTGGATTAAGATTATTAAATCCTGAAAGCACATCTGCCAAGCTTATATCTATATTCATGCAAAACAAATTATAAACAGCTACGCCTATTCCACCCAGCAACAAAAAAATGCTAAAATATTTAAAATATCGCACAAAATATTGACTGTAATTTTTAGTTCTACTTAAAGAATTGCTTTTTATTGCAAAATCCATATTTTTATTCTTTAAGATTGAAGACAAATACAATAAACTTTTTGATGTAAAAGAAAATAAGAATAGCGTGCCAATGCTATTTTGAATGCCAAAACTATTAGCAAAACCTAGGAAAGGTAAATTATAAAAAGTATAAAACACTATAAAAAAAGCAAATGTACCAACAGCGTTTGTAATTTTAACACCTTTTATTTTTAAGGAAAAAAGTTCGGATAATAGCACAGCACAAAGAGA
>NZ_NNSR01000032.1 GCF_002834225.1 Ruminococcus bromii
TCGGTTATGTGCCTTCCTGTTTTTGTAAGGCTGTTTTTTCACAGCCACTGTTTTGTTGAACGGGCAACCCTTTCGGATTGGTCATTTTTCCTTTTTAGGCGGTCTTAATGCGACAGCACCTTTAAATATTTACAAATTGGCATAGTGAATTATACTATTTTCTTGTAATTGACCAACCCTTTGAGTTGAAACCGCTTACCGTTTTGCCTTTTCTGTCAATACAACGGACTGTGTAGGTTACCTTCTTACCCTTTTTAGCACCTGAATCTGTGAAAGAGGTTGAAGTTGTATCTTTTACCTTTGTCCAGCTTCCTCTGTCATATTTTCTGTAAAGACGGTAGCCATAAACTCCGGCAATCTTATTCCATGTCACACTTACACCCTTTGATGTATTTGTAAGCTTTGTTATTTTCGGTGTTGCGGCTGTGTATTTCTTTGACCAGCCCTTTGAATAAAAACCGCTGACGGTTTTGCCGTTCTTATCAATACAACGGATTGTGTAGGTCTTTGTCTGATTTGCACTTACCGCCGAATCTGTATAGCTTGTTGCGGTTGTGTCTTTTATTCGTTTCCAACCTGTGGAAGTCTTTTGATAAACTCTGTAGCCGTAAACACCTGTGACTTTATTCCAGCTAAGCTTAATGCCGCCTGTTGTGTTTTCAAGCTTTGAAATTGTCGGAGCAACAGGTGTATATTTCTTTGACCAGCCCTTTGAATAAAAACCGCTGACGGTGTTGCCGTTTTTGTCAATACAACGGATTGTATATGTTTCGGTTCTGTTAGGACTTACTCCCGAATCGGTGAACGATGTGGCGGTTGTGTCTTTAAAGCGTTTCCAACCGCCTGATGAGGTCTTGTAGTAAAGTCTGTAACCGTAAACTCCTGCAATTTTGTGCCAACTGAGCTTGATACCGCCTGAAGTGTTTTCAAGCTTTGAAATTGTCGGAGCAACAGGTGTATATTTTTTCGACCAACCCTTTGAATAAAAACCGCTGACGGTTTTGCCTTTTTTGTCAATACAACGGATTGTGTAAGTCTTTGTCTGATTTGCACTTACCGCTGAATCCGTAAAGCTTGTTGCGGTTGTGTCCTTAATTCGTTTCCAACCGTTTGAAGTTTTCTGATAAACTCTGTAACCGTACGCACCATTAACCTTGCTCCAAGAAACCTTTATACCGCCTGTTGTGTTGGTAAGGCTTGTGATTATCGGCACAATATCAAAATATTTATTAACCGTACCCGAATAGTTGCCAATGAACTGAATCTTCACGGAATATCTTCCGACATTTACGCTGTTTGTCGGGTAAATAACTTTGTAATCCTTGCCTTTAACAAGCTTATTGTTCTTACTGTTCTTGACGGTTACACTCGGTGTAATGTTATTTCCGCTGTATGTAAACACCGTTGAAGAAAGGCTTACGCTCGTTATTTTGTATATTTTGCTTTTTGAAGACGAATAGCCGCAAGCTGTGCATTTTTTATTAATTGAACCGTCTGCACTTGTTGTAGCAGGTGTTACATACTGCTTGTATGAATGTGCAAGCTTTTTGATTGTTTCTGTTTTTTTTGCACCGCAGGTTGTGCATTTATATGTTCTGACACCTGTTGCTGTACAAGTCGGCTGTTTTGTAACAACAGATGTGTAAGTATGTTCGTGACGCTTTGTCAAATCATACGGATTTATACTGTACAATTTCGGTGAAGAATTGTCGGAAACATACCATTTAACCGTACCGTCACTACACATAACAGGCTGACAATCCGAAAGTCTGACAGACAATGTTGCAGATGCAACTGTATTTGCACTCGAATCAATTGTCTTTGCTTTTGTTGTAACCTTTTTTGTTGAGGAATTATACTCCTCCCACATAACGAGGAAAAGATTTTCATTAATCTTAACAAGCTGCGGAGTGCGACAGCTTACTTTCGTACCCGATTTATAGTTCGTGAGTGCAACATTATTTGTTTTGTTAAAGTACTCATCGGTCACACTGATGTAAGCATTTCTGCTTTTGCATGAAGATGAAATATCCTTTGTATATGCAATAAGACAATTTCCGCTGCCAACTTCAAATCCACCGATTGACGCACCCGTGTAGTTTCCGGAGTGAATATCAAATTTCAGCGGAATTGTAACCGCAACATTTGTTGAGGAACTGTTTTTGTTGTATCTTGAAAGTGTAATTCCGTTAACAGTAAGATACTGCCCGCTCATAATCATATTGTTTGACTCGGAGTGATCTACCCTGTAAATATAAGTTCCGTCAGTTTTGATGAACTGATTAAACGAGTGGCTGACATATCCGTCCTGAAGATTTGACACCTCATACATTGAATCGGTGGTTTTCATTGTACTTTCATCAACGGTAAACAGCATATTTGCCTGATGATTCAATTTGTTTGAATCTGCATACATTGTGTGGCAGGTATAAACATAAAGCTTTCCGTCAAGTTCAATCATACGAAGTGAACCTGCTTCAAAAGGCTCAAAGGTATTTGAACCGTAAATTTTGCAGTCGCTGACTCTTGACCAGCTTTTTGAATATTTTACAATTCTTACGATTTCTGCGGAATCCTTTTCGCCCTTGTTGTTCTGACCGAAAACAATATAGTTGTTATTCTTGCCCGAGAAATAACCGCCGTAAATAGGAAGTTCGTTTTTGATTGTTGATTTTGAAATCAAGGTTTTGCCGTTTGCGGAATACTTTTCAACAAGAACGCCTTTTGATGTGCTTTCAACCCTTGTAAGCGTTTTGTCGCTGTTTTCGGTAAGATTTGATTTTACTACCGATGACCAGGTGTAATAATCATTTGCGGAAATATTATTCGACGACGCACCGTTCTGCTTAACCTCGCCGCTGTCGGGATTGTTTGCTTTATTCTGAACCGTAACCTTACAGGCTGCCGTAATTCCGTTTTTACTTTTTACTGTAATCGTTGCAGAGCCTGCTTTGTTGCCGTAAACCTTGCCGTCCTTTGTAACAGACGCAACGGAGTTATTGTTGCTTGACCATGTAAATGAAATATCAAGAACCGAATCACTTGTTGCCTTGAGCGAAAGGCTCTCGCCGACTTTGATTGTGGCAGAAGTTTTTGACAATGTGATTTTGGTCGGATATGCCCATTTCAGATTTTCAACATAAAAATTTTCGCCTGTATCCTTTTCAATAACAAGTACGCTGTCGCCGTAGTTATACATTGCAAAAACAGGATAAGCTGTTTTGAAGGTCGATTTTTTATTGCCTTCTGAATCAAGCTCAGCAATAGTATTATCGTTTACATACATAAGGTAATCGCCTGTAGCTGCATTATACACCGTTCTTGTGCCGATACTGTCTGCATATCTGTCATCAATTTCGTAACCGCTTCTTGAAACGCTTAATTTGAGTGGCAGTGAAGAATCTTTGTCGGCAATGTCAAACTTAGCCGAATCAAGCACTCTGACAGCACCTGACATGGTAGAAGTCCACACGAAATCTCCGTTTGTAAGCATTACTGCATTGTCATAATGCGGAGTATAATACTGCTGATATAAAATATCTACATAATAATTGCTTATACTTATTTTGTTGTTTTTTACATTACCGCATTTAAGCGACTGCGTATCGTGGCTGTATCCCCAATAAATCCAGTCTGTGTAGCCTTCAAAATAGAAATTGCCGTTTGTTTTGTCAAAACCGCTGAATTTATAAACTGCGTCACCGGCAACAGCTGATGACAACAGCTTCATATCGGCTGAAATCAAATTGATAATATACTTATCCTGATTGCTGTCATACACGGCAAGGTAATATCTGTTTTGACTGTCAACACCAATAGATTCCGGATGTGAAAGGTTGTTGCTTCCGACAAGCGATGATATATCCTTGGTTGAAACAAACTTTTCAGACTTAACATCGAATTCATCAAGATAATAGTATTTTTTATTTCGATTTGATGAGTCAAGCCATACTATATAAAACTTGCCTTTTTCGGCATCGGCATAAACGCAGATAACAGTGTCTTTGTTTCTGCCTTTATCGTTGTAATCATAAATTTTTCTGAAAGTGTTGTTTGCAACGCTGTAAAAATAAATGACCTTGTTGTTATAGTAATACATACCGTTTTTGCTTGCAGCAGGAATGATTTCAAGCTCGTCGCTATAGGTACTGCTGAATGTGATTGCATTGTCGGGCATTTTTGTTGCCGTCTTTTCTGTCGCAGCCTCTGCGGTGAGTGTGTTTCCGAAAATGTTGCCGTTTTCATCAACCGTTGCCAATGAAACAACTCCGAAAGCCATTACAACAGCCAGAAATGATGACAAGATTCTTTTGAGTTTCATACTTTTTCCCCTTTCAAACAGTAATTTTTACCGAAGTATATTTCTATACCGTTACAACTAAATTATAACTTTATCTCTTTTAGTTGTCAATATAAAGTATTATTCTTTTGACTTGATTTTAAAAACTACAGCTGTTAGTAACGGTGTAGGAATACAGAAAGAACATTAAAATAAACACGGCAGGAAATTTGATGTGAGTTTTCGGAGGGAATAGGAAAAAACGCAAAAAGCCAATTTCTTTCGAAATTGGCTTTAGTGAATCCGGAATATTAAATTTTGCTTTCCTTATCTGCCGACGGCAGCCGCAAAGCTGTTTACCTTAGCTGTTGATAATATCATAAAGTTCGTTTGAGAACTTGTAGTAATCCTGTCTGTCCTCTTTTACAAACTGAATTGCCGGACGGGGGTGCGTATTGTACTGACCTGTGAGAAGATACGGAATATCGTAGCCCCACTTAACGCCCTCAGCCTTAAACTTGTGGGTGTACTCCTCAATGATTTTGAGAATAGGAGCAACCTGATACTTCGGGTTTTTGAGGAAACCGAGGAGGAGCTCAAGCGCACAGTTGCCTGCGCCTCTGCCCATGCCGTCAACGGTTGCGTCAAGGTAGCTTACGCCCTGCGTCATAGCCTCGATTGTGTTGGCAAAAGCAAGCTGCTGGTTGTTGTGAGCGTGGATACCGACCGACTTGCCGTACTTATCGGCAATTGAGCAGTAAAGGTCTGCAAGTCGTCTTGACTCCTCGGGATAGAGTGCGCCGTAGCTGTCAACAATGTAGAAAGCGTTTACGGGAGTTTTGCCGAGAGTTTCAAGAGCGGCTGTAATATCCTCGGTTCTTGCCTTTGAAACAGCCATAATATTGATTGTTGTTTCGTAGCCCTTTTTAGCGGCGTCTTCAATCATTTCAACAGCCGCAGGAATTGCGTTGATATATGTTGCAATTCTGATGAGGTCAATCGGGCTGTCTTTTCTTGCAATAATGTCTTTCTTAAAATCTGTTCTGCCGACATCAGCCATAACAGCGATTTTAAGAGGAGTCTTGTTGTCGCCTACAATTTTTCTGATATCTGCATCGTTACAGAATTTCCACTTGCCGAAATCCTCTTCGTTAAAGATTTCTTTTGAAGCCTTGTAGCCGAATTCCATATAATCAACGCCGGCTTTAACATTTGCATTGTAAAGAGCCTTGATAAATTTGTCGTCAAATCTAAAATCGTTGCAAAGACCGCCGTCACGGATTGTTGCGTCTACTACTCTGATGTCCTGTCTTACCGACAGGAGGTCGCCCTTCTGTGCCATAATTTTACTCCTTTATGTTAAATAAATTTTCTGTTTATTTACCGACAGTCATTGACTGCCATTTTAACCGATTGGCGAACACGGTTCGCCGCTACAGTATATCATTATCTTTGTTTCATTTATATAATTTGTTTTAACAACAATTTCGCACTATTACTTGCGGGCGGATAATATCCGCCCCTACGGGTTTTATTTGCTCAATCCTCAAAAACTACCTTACCGCCGAGGATTGTCTTTTTGACTTTGCCTGTGAGGGTTCTGCCCTTGAACGGTGTGTTTTTGCTTTTGCCGTGAAGTTTATTGACATCAACTGTCCATTCTTCATCGGGATTTACAAGAACAACATCGGCATTTGCACCGACTGAAAGTGTGCCTGCGTTGATTTTCAAAATTCTTGCAGGATTAACACTCATCTTCTCAACAAGCTGTGAAAGCGTCATTTTTCCTGTCTTAACAAGGTATGTGTTGCAGACCGCAAATGAGGTTTCCATACCGATTGAACCGTTGGGAGCTTTTACAAAATCGGCCTTTTCCTCAGGGGTATGCGGTGCGTGGTCGGTTGCAATGGCATCAAGTGTGCCGTCACAAAGTCCGTTGATAATCTCGTCAACATCAGCCTGAGTTCTGAGAGGCGGATTCATTCTGTAATCAGCGTCGCCTCTTAAAAGCTCTCTGTCCGTGAGCGAAACATAATGCGGAGCGGTTTCGGCGGTCACCTTAACACCTCTCTTTTTTGCGTCACGAATAAGCGCAACGCTTGTTTTGGTGCTGACATGGCAGATATGAATAGGCTCGTTAAGAGCGGCAGCAAGTGCAATTTCTCTGGCAGTTCCGCAGTCCTCGGCACCGGCAGGGATTCCCTTGACACCGAGCTTTTCCGAAACCTCGCCCTCGTTAATTTTGCCTCCGTCGGCAAGAAACAAGTCCTCGCAATGTGCAACAACTGTCATACCGAGCCTTGGTGCTTTTTTCATTGCGTCACTTAAATACTTTGTGTTTTCAACAGGTCTGCCGTCATCGGTAAGTGCGATTGCACCTGCGTTCTTCACGGCTTCAATGTCTGTGGGTGCTTCGCTTTTGAGTCCCTTTGTAACGCTTGCCGCAACATAAACACGGCTGTCTGCACCCTTAGCCTTGTCGAGAATATACCTTACAACCTCGGGACTGTCGGTTGTGGGGTTGGTGTTCGGCATTGCAAGCAGGCTTGTAACACCGCCTGCGGCAGCCGCCTTGCAGCCGGTGATAATATCCTCCTTGTGAGTCTGACCGGGATCACGAAGATGCACATGCATATCAACAAAGCCCGGCACGGCACAAAGACCGTCTGCGTCAATAATCTCTCCGTCTGATGTGATGCCGCTGCCGATTTTGGCAATCACACCGTCCTTGATGAGAATATCTGCTTTTTCGTTAAGATTGTCGGCAGGGGAAACAACCACTGCATTTTTAATTAGCATTTCCATTGTGTTTTTTCTCCGTTAAGAAAAGAATTATCTTCTATTGTTTCTGTTTGAGGGGCGGTGATTCTGTTGGGGGCGGCGGTCGGTTCTGCTGTGGACCTGAACAAGTCCGTCGTTTTCGTCTCTTTCAGCACGCCTTCTTGCACGCTCCGCTTTTTGCCTTTCTCTCTCTCTTCTCTCTTCCTCTGCCTTTTTGCGTTTGGCAATTGCACGCTTACGCTTTATCATTCTCGAAACATTCTTGCAGAAGTATCCGCAATGAATGCCAAAATTCTTAACTCCGCCTGCAAAGCCCCTGAGAGCGTTACCGATGTTTTTGCCTACATTGGCAAGAACCTCTTCCGTTGACCGTTTATCGGTCGGTTCACTCTCGTTTTCTTTATTATGCTCTTCTTCAAGTGCATTTTTCCTGACTGTTTCCGCCTTTTTTTCAACCTCGCCGATAACATCGACATCCTCGGCGTCTCTGAGGTCGGAGCTTTTGATAACTCCCATTGACTTTTTGGGAGCTTCTTCAAAGAAATCATAGCCGCTGTCAAACTTGTTTTTCTTAGCCTTAGCTCTCACAAGCTCTTCATCGTCAATCTCTTCCTCAGGCTCATCGCTTCCGAAAATGATGTTTGCGTACTCGTCAACCTTTTTCTCAAGCGGGTGCTTTTGTTCGGGAACT
The DNA here is from genome assembly GCF_002834225.1 of Ruminococcus bromii. GTDB lineage: Bacteria > Bacillota > Clostridia > Oscillospirales > Acutalibacteraceae > Ruminococcoides > Ruminococcoides bromii. The sequence continues at coordinate 7,752 of NZ_NNSR01000032.1, forward strand.
TCCTCGGCATCCACAACATCGGCATCATCCTCACGGTCAATATCGTCAGGCTCGCTTGTTTCAAAGAGGTCGTGCTCGGGTTCCGGGATAACGAGCGTCGGACCCGATGAAGAACTTATGTCTTCGTATTCTTCAGGTGTTTCCGCGTTACCCTCTTCGATTTTGTTATTCTTTTCGGTTTCAATCTCTGAGGTGTCTGCTTCGGTAGGCTCCTTTTTTTTTTCGTCCTCAGTACTGTTTTCCTCGTAACCGTAATTGTTTTTGTATACTTCACGCTCAAGCTCGTTTTTATAAGCTCTTGCCGAATTGATAATCTCATCAATCTCGCTGTCGCTTGCATAGCCCGTATCTAAGGTTGAATGATCATACTCCGAACCGTCATGCTCGTCATAATCGGCTATCACCTCGGGAGCATATCTTCTTCCCTCCGGTGCGTGTTCTTCTTCAGCCTCTTCAACATATCTTTGCTTTTTCTTTGAACGCTTTTCGGGCTTTGGCTGATCGTCAAAGTTATCAATATCATAATCGCCGCCCTTGTCGCCAAGCTTATACTTTGACGCAAGTTCTTCAAGAACAGCATTGTTTCTCTTTGCTTTTTTATGTTTTCTGATTCTGACGGCAAAGATAATGATAATGATAATCAGAATAACAATGAGAATACCGCCGCCGATAATCATATATGGAATGATTCCCTTTGAAAACGGCAAATCGCTGAATTTCACCGATGACACAATCTTAGAAAATGTATCATAATCAACAGAAGTAACATTGCCCTCTGTTCTCTGCATTGTAATATTGATATTCATACCGTCGTACACCGTGTTTGCCACAAAGGTCTTAACATTGCCGCTGCCGCCCTGAGCAGTTGCGTCAAACACAAGCCATACAACCTTTTCCTGCTGATCCGGAGTACAGCTTTTGTATTCTCCGGAGTTTAAAAAGTTGTTGCGAATATTAACAAGCTCACTTGAAGAAAGCTGAGCATAATTGGAAACATTTTCGCTGCTTTCATTTTTAGTCATAGTCACGGTCAAAATAACCGATGACATACTGTCCATGCCCTGCAGATATATATTTCCGTTTTCAAAGCTTTTCATTGTAGTTTCGTAATCAATGCCGAAAACCGAAAAATATTTGTCAGTACTTTTGCTGTCCCTTGTAATGGCACTCATACCTTCAGGCATTGAAAGCGTCATATCGTCAATCTGCGGAATTTCATAATCATTTGTTGCACCTGCACACGCAAAAATACCACACAACACCGTCACAACACAAACTGCAAGTGTCACAACTCGCTTTGAAACAGTTTTCATCATATTTGTATATTCCCCCGAAACTAAAATTAGAATCAATAATACTGCCTTTCAGAATGTATATCTAATTTATTATACATAATCTGTCAAAAAAATACAAGGTCTGACAGGTAAAAACCTTACGATTATTGCAGACTGCCGCTCAATGCCTGTGCGGACAGTCTTGCCGTATGAACACAAAAATTGCACCAACGCCTTGCCGCGCATTGGTGCAATCCTTCATCTAATGTCTTGTCAAATAATAACCCTGCGACCGCTTTTAATGCGGAAAGTTGCGGCACATCGCCCGCATTCGTTTTCCGCCTTCAATTTGTAAAGCTATTTGCCGTATTATTTAGCCTTCTTGGCACTGCTGTCAAACAGCAGTACAAGCGTTGCGTTATCGGCTGTGCCTGTTTCCTTCAAGCCATTCCGCTTTTGGAATTTCTTGACCGCCTCGGCTGTAACCTCGCCGTAATAGCCTGTTACATTGTCCTTGTCGGTGATGTAGCCGATGTTATAAAGGCGAAGCTGCATAGCTTTAACCGTATCGTTTTCATCCTCCTGCTTAAGTGAAAGGTCGGATGTAATGGTAAGCTTGTATTTATCCGCAACCGACTTTGAGCTGTTTGCAGCCGTTGCCGCCTGAGTTGCGGTTGTGGCTGTTGTTGCGGTAGTTTTCGATGCAGATGAATCTTTTGCAGGTTGGGTTGTTTCGGCTGTTACCGATTTCGGCTTGAGATCCGGATACATAAAGTAAACCATTTTTTCAAGTGCCTCAAGAGATGTATTGCCGGGGCGTAACATTTCTTCAATGGAAACCTCAAGAATTTTTCCGTTCTTTACCGCTCCAAGACCTGCAAGCGTTGCGTCACTCTTAATCTTTTTAAGAGTTGCGTCATCTGCGTAAAATACAAAATTCGGATTTGCAACCCTAAGAGTTGCAACATCAACAGCGTTGTCTGTAATGTTTACTGCAACATTAACCGCACCCGTATAGCCGAGAAGCATATCGCCGTATGTTCCGTTTGACATAATTCTGAGCTGATCATCTTCCGTATATAAATAGCATACAGTATCAAGGATACCTGAATTTCTGCTGTTGACCTGCTGTTTGTAGTTGTTCATCTTGTCAAGCAAGTCATTGTAAGTATCCTCACCGTTCTTTGCACCTGTTTTTGTGCCGCCGCAAATCTTGCTGATCGTTATATAGTTTGTTTCAACCTGCTTTGGAGTATCACCGTGTGACATTTTTATGACCTGAATACCCTTGTCGCTAAGCTTGTTCTTTACGCTCTCATCAATTGTCGGACCTGCAAAAACAAGGTCTGCCCCTGCCTCTATAATCTTGTCGGCGTCAGGCTTTTCGCTTGAACCCATACTCGGAGCAACTTCAACGGACTTCTGGTCAACCTCGTCGCTCCTGCCGACAATGTATCTGTCATAGCCTGTGGCAATAAGAATATCGGCTGTGGGTGCGTCAAGAACAACAATGTTCTCCGGCTTACTTTCAATTTTAAGATTTGCCACCTCAACGGGGTACTCTCCGTCAGAACAGCCGCTCAAAAGAGCAACTGCCGAAAGCATTACAGCAACTGCAAGAGCAATTGAAATTATTTTTGTTTTCATAAACTACCTCCGGTTTATCAGCAAAACAGTGATTCAACATACTGTCTTGCGCATCTTGGTGAACGACCGCCTCTTGAAAGTGCAAACTGCTCCGCACCGAGGGCAAGCTCTTCATGAGTCATCTTAACGCCTCTTTGCTCTGCAAGAGAATATACAATTTCAAGAAAATCGTTCTTTGAAGGAACTGTGTAACAAACCGCAAGACCGAATCTGTCTGAAAGCGAAAGGCTTTCCTGCATATTATCACGAACATTTATATCGTCAACTGTGTGGGTTCTGTCGGAAATGCTTTCCTTAACAAGATGCCTGCGGTTTGATGTTGCATAGATTAACGCATTATCGGGACGAGCCGCAAGTCCGCCCTCAAGAACTGCTTTAAGGGTTGTATAGCTCTGATCCTGATGCTGGAACGAAAGATCGTCAATGAATATAATAAATTTAAGCGGAAGAGCGGCAATCTTGTCAACAAGGAGCGGAAAGTCAATAAGTCTGTCCTTGGGCATTTCAACAATGCGGAGTCCGTCTTTGCGGAACTCATTTGCAATAGCCTTAACCGTTGAGCTTTTACCTGTACCCTTATCACCGTAAAGCAGGCAGTTGTTGCAGCTCTTGCCCTGAATAAACGAAATCGTATTGTTGACAACCTGACTTCTCTGACGCTCATATCCCGTAAATGTATCCATATCAATCTTGTCAGGATGCTCAACGGGCTGAATGTCGCCGTCACGCCAGATGAATGCCTTGTAACGGGCAAACATACCGCAGCCGTTTTCCTTATAATAAGCAGAAAGCTTGTCAAGTGAACCGTCAAAGCCGTCAAAGCACGGAGCGCACTTGCCCGTCTGCCACTTTGGGAGAATCGGAATAAGTTCTTTGATTTTGTCGGCATAGGCATATGCTTCAAGCACCTCGTCCGAAGTGAGCTCTGCGGCTGTTAAAATAGCGTCACAGTCTGTCTTTACAGCAGAGATAACATTTTCGGGCAACTCGTCCTGCTTGCCTGCTGTTGCGGCACGGGCAAAACAGTTATCGTCAAAAAGAGCCGTTTCGCTGATTGCAAATGCGAACTTATCCGCACAGCCTCTTTCGCAAAGCATTGAGCAAAGCTTGCCGTATGCACCGAGAAATTCCTCAGGCTTTTTGTCAAGCGAAAGCAAAAGTTCATAAAAGGCTTTCGGAACGCTTCTGTTCATTATACCTCTGAATACAGAGAGTGATGACAAAAGCATTTTACACTTATTTACATTATTCATTCTAAACATCCCAATCTATTCTAATCTATTTAATTGTACACATTTTTATCCGTTTAGTCAATAATTTACGAAAAACTGCGGCAACCTATTTTTTACACTTTATTGTGACAAAATATGTATAATTTTTCACCGCATCAAGTATACATTGGGTTCAATGACGGTTAAAACGGCGATAAATCGGGATAAATACGGGCTTTTCAAGGTTTTAAAAGAATTTTTAAATTTTTTTAAAAAAAGTGTTGACATTTGGTGCAGCCCGTAGTATAATCAATACTGTTCTCAAGAGAGAAGAAAAAGTTAATAAGTTGGTGTTGATGACGCTGAGGGTCCACCTGTTCCCATACCGAACACAGAAGTTAAGCTCAGTGGTGCCGAAGATACTTGGCTGGTGACGGCCCGGAAAAATAGGGAGATGCCGACATATAAAGTGTCCACCCAATAGGGTGGGCGTTTTTTTTATACTTTTTTGCTTTGCAAACCCGTAGGGGCGTTCATTGCGAAAACAATTACAATGCCATATACACTAATTGGAGTATCCTTATGTTTAATATAACCGAACTTTTAAAAAACGAAATATCTGTATGGGAACAACTAAAAAATTCCGCAAAGCCTGTTGTGCTTTACGGAATGGGTGACGGTGCTGATAAGGTTCTTGCCGCATTTGACCGTTACGGAATTAAAGCGTCTGCCGTTATTGCAAGCGACGATTTCGTGCGCGGTCAAAAATTCCACGGTTTTACGGTTAAAAAGCTTTCCGATGTTGAGGCAGAATTAGGTGATGTTATTATCGCCCTCTGCTTTGCAAGCCAGCTCCCGGATGTTATGGCACACATTACGAAAATTTCCGAAAAACACGAAACGCTTGTCCCCTCTGTTCCTGTTTTTGGCGACAGACTTTTTGACGGTGATTTTATTACCGAAAATAAAGAGCAAATTGAAAGTGCGTACAGTCTGCTTGCCGACGACCTTTCAAAAAAGGTTTACGAAAATCTTCTGAAATTCTACTTTACCGGCAGAATTGACCTCCTCCCCCCTGTCACAACCGACAAGGACGAGGCTTTCGCCAACATTCTGAATCTTGGTGAAAACGAAAGCTATGTTGACCTCGGCGCATACAACGGCGACACGATTGACGAATTTCTGCACTACACAAACAGCAAGTACAAGCGTATAATTGCCTTTGAACCAAACGCAAAAAATTTTGAAAAGCTGAAGCTTCATTGCAAGGGTATGGCGAATGTGTCGCTTTGGCAGCTCGGCTCATACAGCAAAAACACGGAGCTTATATTCAACAACAAGGCAGGTCGCAACAGCGCAATTGCCGACAAGGGCGTTGCAACAAAGGTTGCGACAGTCGATACGATTCTCTGCGGAATGGCGGCAGGCTATATTAAAGCCGATGTCGAGGGGGCGGATATGGAAACTCTTGTCGGTATGCAGAAAACTATGAGAAACTGCAAACCGAAGCTGAATTTTTCGGCATATCACAGGTTTGAAGACATTTTCCGACTTGCGTTGTATATTCACAGCGTGAACCCAAGCTACAAAATCTTTCTCCGCCACCACCCCTACATTCCGGCATGGGACACAAATTTATATTGCATATGAAATACTACGGCGAGCCGCTGATTATTCTTCCTCGGCAAGCTCATCGGCTGTAACTTCTGCCTGCGGTTCTTCATTTGCAACCTCTTCGGGCTCTTTTTCGGAAACAATATCGTCAATTTCCTCAATAAGCTTCTGTTCTGCACATCTGTGCTTTTTTAAAGCGAGAAGTGCTGCCACGGCAGCCGCAAGTGCAGAAACTGCACCGATAATTGTGTAGAATAATTTTTTGTTTTTATCCATTTCTGGCACCTCTTTCATAATTGATATAATGTAGCGAAAAAGCCATATTTTTTTGTCTGATTCTATTTTATATCTTTTTTACAAATTTTGCAATAGGCAACTGATAATCTTTGCACAAATGGCTGTCAGTGTGTTATATTCTCTTTTTACGCTCTGCAAGGGCAAAAAGCACTCCGCCCGAAATTACAACAAGCATCATAACAGCCGTTGCTGTCACTCCTGTCTGAACACTGCCGTTTTTATCAGGCTGTGAAGGAGTGCTGTCCAATGTTGCGGCACCGCCTGTTGCCGAAGTCGGATTTGCAGAGGTTGTACCGACAGTTGCAGGCTCACCCGTCGGAGCAGTCTGAACCGACTGTGACAATTTCTCAACAAGGACGGCTTAAAAATCTTTGAATACACCTTTGATTCATCAATTTTGGCTGAAGAAGAAACTACAAAAGCAGAATAACAAATAAAAATCAAAACAAAAACGGCAGTACCAAAAGCGATACTGCCGTTCCTTATATTATAAACAAAATTATTCTCTTGTTTTTTCACCGTTAAGAATCATTTCCGCATTCTTAACACGCTCTTTTGTCGGGGGCTCAATGCCCTCCAAAGGATAGTCATAACCGAGAGCCTTCCACTTGTACACACCGAGGGTGTGATACGGAAGCACCTCTACACGCTCAACATTCTTGAGCGAACGGATAAAGTCGGCAAGTCTGAAAAGATACTCGTCCTTATCATTTCTTTCAGGCACAAGAACATGCCTTATCCATACGGGCTTGCCCATATCGGAAAGCTGTCTTGCCATTTCAAGAATATTGGTGTTTGGCTGTCCTGTAAGGATTTTGTGCTGTTCGTTGTCGATATGCTTTATATCAAGCAACAGCAAATCCGTATATTCCATTAGCTCTTTCCACTTTGAATAGAACGGCTCTTTGGTTGTAAACGGGTTGGCGCTTGTGTCAATACAGGTATTAACGCCCTGCTTTTTAGCCTTCTTGAACAAATCAAGCAAAAAGTCAATCTGTAAAAGCGGCTCACCTCCGCTTACTGTGATACCGCCCTTATTTTTCCAATATGGGCGGTATGCAAGCGCTTTATTAAGCAGTTCGTCAGCGGTGTATTCCACGGTGTTTTCATCGTGTTTCCAGGTGTCGGGATTGTGGCAGAACTGGCAACGCATTGCGCAGCCGCTCAGAAAAATCACAAATCTCACGCCCGGACCGTCAACTGAACCAAAAGTTTCTATTGAGTGTACAAAGCCTTTAACAGCGTTGTCCGACATTACATTCTGTCGTGGCAGGTTCTGGCAATAACATCCAGCTGCTGCTCTCTTGTAAGGTCGATGAACTTAACAGCATAACCCGATACACGGATTGTGAAGTTAGCGTACTCTTCCTTCTCAGGATGCTCCATAGCGTCAATGAGCTTTTCTGTACCGAATACATTTACATTGAGGTGGTGTGCGCCCTGATCAAAGTAACCGTCCATAACATTTACGAGGTTGTCAACACGCTCGTCATCGTTGTGTCCGAGAGCACCCGGGTTGATTGTCTGAGTATTTGAAATACCGTCAAGAGCGTACTCATAAGGAAGCTTAGCAACAGAGTTAAGTGAAGCAAGAAGACCGTTCTTCTCTGCACCGTAGCATGGGTTAGCACCCGGTGAAAGCGGCTCGCCTGCTTTTCTGCCGTCAGGAAGTGAACCTGTAGCCTTACCGTAAACAACATTTGATGTGATTGTAAGGATAGAAGTTGTAGGCTCTGAATCTCTATATGTGTGGCAGTACTTAAGCTTAGCCATAAATGTCTTAAGAAGATCAACGGCAATCTTATCTGCTCTCTCATCATTGTTACCGTATCTTGGGAAGTCGCCCTCTGTTTCAAAGTCAACAGCGATGCCGTCCTCGTCACGGATAACCTTAACCTTAGCGTACTTAATAGCGCTGAGTGAGTCAACAACATGTGAGAAGCCTGCAATACCTGTTGCAAATGTTCTTCTTACATCTGTATCAATAAGAGCCATTTCTGCTGCCTCATAGTAGTACTTATCGTGCATATAGTGAATCATATTAAGTGTGCCTACATAGAGGTGAGCAAGCCAATCCATCATTGTGTCATACTTCTTGATAACTTCGTCATAATCAAGGTACTCTGATGTGATAGGTGTATATTCAGGACCAACCTGCATCTTTGTCTTTTCATCAACACCGCCGTTGATAGCGTAGAGAAGGCACTTAGCAAGGTTAGCTCTTGCACCGAAGAACTGGATTTCCTTACCTGTCTGTGTTGCGGATACGCAGCAGCAGATTGAGTAATCATCGCCCCATACAGGACGCATTACATCATCGTTCTCGTACTGAATTGAGCTTGTTGTAACTGAAATATGAGCAGCATACTTCTTGAAGTTCTCGGGAAGTCTTGAAGAATAAAGAACTGTGAGGTTTGGCTCAGGTGAAGGTCCCATATTCTCAAGTGTGTGGAGGAAACGGTAGTCGTTCTTTGTAACCATTGAACGGCCGTCAATGCCAAGACCTGCAACTTCGAGTGTAGCCCATACAGGGTCGCCTGAGAAGAGCTGGTTGTAAGACTCGATTCTTGCGAACTTAACCATACGGCACTTCATAACAAAGTGGTCAACAAGTTCCTGAGCCTGTGATTCTGTAAGTGTACCGTTCTCAAGGTCACGCTCGATATAGATGTCGAGGAATGTTGATACACGACCAACGCTCATTGCAGCGCCGTTCTGAGTCTTGATGGCAGCAAGGTAGCCGAAGTAGAGCCACTGAACTGCTTCTGCGGCATTCTTAGCAGGCTGTGAAATATCAAAGCCGTAAGAAAGTGCCATTTCCTTCATATCGTTAAGAGCACGAATCTGATCGGCGATTTCTTCACGAAGCTGGAAGTCGCCTCTTCTCATACCCTGACGGTTTGTTTCTGCAAAGTCCTCTTTCTTGCCCTCGATAAGACGGTCAATACCGTAAAGAGCAACTCTTCTGTAGTCACCGACGATTCTGCCTCTGCCGTATGTGTCGGGAAGACCTGTAAGAATCTTGTTGTGACGGGCAAGCTTCATCTCAGGAGTGTAGATATCGAATACACCCTGGTTGTGAGTCTTGTGATATTTTGTAAAGATTTCGTGGAGTTTAGGGCTTGGAGTGTAGCCATACATCTGGCATGACTGCTCAGCCATTTTGATACCGCCGTAAGGCATAAATGCACGCTTGAGAGGCTTGTCTGTCTGAAGACCTACTACCTTTTCAAGGTCTTTATCAAGATATGCAGCGCCGTAAGCTGTGATGCCGCTTACAACCTCAGTTTCCATATCAAGAACGCCGCCCTTGGCTCTTTCTTCCTTCTGGAGTTCCTTAAGCTCGCCCCAAAGCTTGTCTGTTGCTTCTGTAGGACCTTCAAGGAAAGACTGGTCGCCGTCATAAGGTGTGTAGTTTCTCTGAATGAAGTCTCTGACATCAATGTCGGACTCCCATTTGCCACCTGCAAAATTTGTCCATTCTTCTCTCATTACTGTAAAACCTCCGATAATGATAATTAATACTGAATTTTGTATATGACACAAAAAAATGCCGACTCAATTCCAAGCAGACGCCCGGTAAGGTCAGCTCCTTGAAAAAATCGTCATACATCCTTGTATACTGTCATTTATTCACTTTTATAATCATATAACCAACACCATTAAAATAACACTTTTTAAGGGCGTTGTCAAGCATTTTGAGATACTTTTTACACCACTTTTTCACACTCAAAACACTATGGTAAATGAGTACAATTTTAGGGTATGAGGAACATTATTTTCAGCAGATTTTTTCCCGATTTTGTACGGAAAATTTTCTCATATGCCTGCTCTGCTGCACTGCGGCTTGAATCGTCCTCGTAAAGGTTCACAAGGAAGTCTGCCTCTACCAAAATTCGGTACGGCAAAGTATCAATATTTTCATAGGTGTGGTGGTGTCCCACAAGGTAACAAACTTTGTCAATAAATGTTTTTTCGTAGCCGAGAGCGGCAAGCAACTTTTCAGCCTCACGGGGTCCTTCAAGCTCCTGATATTTTCCTGCGGAAGAATTATACTTTTCTTCGCTGACCTTTATGCCGATGTCATGAACAATTGCGGCAATTTCAAGAAGCTCCTGTTCGTCGGCGGAGAGATTTTCGCTTTCGCCGATTGTCTTTGCGAATGAATAAACCTTGAGAAAATGGTGAATTCTTTTCTTGTCACTTCCAAAATATTCAACCGTTGCGGTTATTACTTTATCGGTTTTCATATTGTCACTCCTTCGCTTTGCAGCACCGTGAAGCTCAAAAGCTTAATGCCCTGCAAATTTTTTATAAACACATTATATCGGAAATTTTGCAAATACAATTTCATATCAATATCAAAATGCAATGTTTTATCCTTAACCGTCCGGCATCGGATTCCCAATGAGGCTGTAATTTAAAATTTAGTATATCATAAATCTACCGAATGTGATATACTTTATTAAGAAAATTTCGGCGGTGAAAATTATGGAATGTATTGAACTTAACAACAAAATCAAAGTAACAGATGTGCATGACCTTAACCTTGCGCAGACTCTCGACTGCGGTCAGAGCTTTCGTTGGAAGCCGCAGGCTGACGGTTCATTCCACGGTGTTGCTTACGGCAAAAGCGTGAGCGTCAAACTTGACAAAACCGATATGTACATTGAAAATGCAACGGCTGACGATTTCAAGAATATTTGGTACAGCTACTTTGATTTTGCACTTGATTACAGAAAAATCCGTGAAGAAATCAGCACAATTCACCCCGTTCTGAACGAGGCGGCAAAGTATGCCCCCGGCATAAGAATTTTGAGGCAAGAACCGTTTGAAACGCTCTGCACATTCATTATTTCGCAGAACAACAACATCAAGCGAATCAAGGGCATAGTTGAGCGTTTGTGCGAAAACTTCGGCACACGGCTTGCCGACGGAGAATATGCGTTTCCTACAGCGGAAACACTTGCCACGCTCTCGCCCGATGACCTTGCACCGCTCAGGGCAGGATTTCGCAACCGCTACATTATTGACGCGTCACAAAAGGTTTCAAGCGGTGATGTGAACCTTAACAGCTGTTTCACGCTTGATTATGAAGACGCAAGAACAGAGCTTATGAAAATTACAGGAGTCGGCAAAAAGGTAGCCGACTGCACGCTTCTTTTCGGTATGCACAGAATTGAGGCTTTCCCGATTGATGTGTGGATGAAGCGGGCAATGGAAAAGCTGTTCCCGAATATGAGCGGTGACGATTTCGGTCAGTACGCAGGCATCGCCCAACAGTATATTTTTCACTACAGCAGAATGCACCCTGAGTTGTTTGAAAAATAAAATACTGTTATCCGGCAAAGACCTTACAGTCAGGCATTAACTTTCATATAAAGCAAAAATTGCATCAATGCCGTATCGGGCATCAATGCAATTTTTTATCTGACTATAATCTCAAAAGAACTGCGGCGGCACAACGCCGACCGCAATTTTCAATTTTCAATTAAAAACAAGACTGCCGCTCGGGCAGCTCAGCCCTCACATTTTGCAGACTAACTTCCCGAACATAAAGCACCGTTTATTCTACAGTAACCGACTTAGCAAGGTTCTTTGGCTTATCGGGATCAATACCTCTGTTGATTGATGTGTAATAAGCAAGAATCTGGAGCGGAACTACCGCTGTAATCGGCATAAGAAGCTCGTCTGTATGCGGAATTTCGATAACATAATCCGCAACACCGTCCTTGAGTTCTCTTGCACAGGCGTCTGTACAAACAAGAATAACCTTTGCGCCTCTTGACTTAACCTCAACAACATTGCTGATTGTCTTGGGGATAATACCTGTCTGAGTTGCAACGGCGATAACGGGAACATCCTCGTCAATAAGCGAAATTGTGCCGTGCTTTAACTCGCCTGCGGCATAGCTTTCTGAGTGAATGTACGAAACCTCTTTGAGCTTGAGCGAACCCTCCATTGAAAGGGCATAGTCAAGACCTCTGCCTATGTAAAGCAGGCTGTCGGTTGCAACAAGCTTTGTGGCAACGAACTTGCAGATTTCCTCGCAGTTGTCGATTACATACTGAACTGCCTCGGGCATTTTTGTTAGAGCCGAAACAAGTCGCTTGCACTCGGCTGTGCTGATTGTTTCCTTTGCAAGAGCAAGCTCAAAGGCAAAGAGATACATAACAGAAAGCTGTGTGATGTATGCCTTTGTTGACGGAACGGAAATTTCGGGACCTGCGAGTGTGTAGATGAGCATATCCGCCTCACGGGCAATTGAACTGCCCTTTGCGTTTACGATTGCAAGAGTTTTTGCACCTTTCTGCTTTGCAAGACGCATTGCGGCAAGACTGTCGGCTGTTTCGCCCGACTGTGAAATGATGATTACAAGGTCGCCCTCGCCTACAATCGGATTTCTGTAACGGAACTCGGACGCAATGTCAACATTTACGGAAACTCTTGCGAGATCCTCAATAACATACTTGCCGACCATACCTGCGTGCATGGCAGTACCGCAGGCAACAATTGTGATATTTTTGAAATCCTTGATTGTTTCCGTTGTGATGCCGCATTCCTCAAGAAACGGAAGTCCCTCTTTGATTCTCGGCATAATCGTTGTTCTGATAGCCTCGGGCTGTTCGTTGATTTCCTTAATCATAAAGTGCGGATAACCGCCCTTTTCGGCAGCCTCCATATCCCAGTCGGCTGTCTGAAGTTCCTTTTCAATCGGATCAAGGTGTTCGTCAACGAACGAAACACCGTCAGGTGAAAGTGTTACGATTTCATCATGGTCAAGAAGATAATAATCCCTTGTGTACTGAAGAATTGCAGGAACATCGGACGCAATAAAGCACTCACCCTCTGCAACGCCTACGATAAGAGGACTTTCACGGCGAACCGCAAAAACTCTGTCGGAGAAATCCTTGAACATAATTCCGAGTGCAAACGAACCCTTAAGCTCAGCCATTACACTGTCGATTGTTTCAAGCGGATTTCCGTTGTATTTATAGTCGAGGAGCTGAGCAACAACCTCTGTATCTGTGTCGCTTAAAAAAGTTCTTCCCTTTGAGATGAGGAAGTCTTTAAGCTCCATATAGTTTTCAATAATACCGTTGTGAACGATTGTAACCCTTGCACCGCTGTGTGGATGTGAGTTTACATCCGAAGGCTCGCCGTGGGTTGCCCAACGGGTGTGACCTATGCCGACATGACCTTTCGGAGTGCCGACCTCTGCAAGCTTATCCTTTAAGTCCTGAAGCTTACCCTTGGTCTTTACGGTCTTGATTTCTCCGTTGTCAAAAACCGCAATACCTGCCGAGTCATAGCCTCTGTATTCAAGCTTTGTGAGAGCATTAACAAGCACCTCACTGCAATCCTTAGGTCCTACATAACCTACAATACCGCACATAAAATTTCTCCTTTTCGGTTAATCATTGACCTTGTGGCAAAAAGTAGGTACAAGTTCTGCCAAAAGTTCAACTGTCTTTTCACTGTCATTGTTTTCTGCGGTCTTTTTGAGAACCTCAAGCTTTGACAGCATATCTGTTTCGTCTATTTTAATTTGATTTCCTATGAAAATTTTCTTGTTCTGTGTTGACTTAAGACCTTCTTCGTCCATAAGAAGCTCCTCAAAAAGCTTTTCACCCGGACGAAGTCCCGTGAAAATAATCGGAACATCTTTGTACGGAACCTTACCGTACATTCTGATAAGGTTCTCGGCAAGGGTTGTAATCTTGACGGGAGCACCCATATCAAGAACAAAAATCTCACCGCCCTTTGCCATTGCACCTGCCTCAAGAACAAGCGAAACAGCCTCGGGAATAGTCATAAAATATCTGATAATATCGGGATGTGTTACGGTAACGGGTGCACCGTTTTCAATCTGACGGCGAAACAGCGGAATAACCGAGCCGTTTGAGCCGAGAACATTACCGAATCTTGTTGTTACAAATTCGGTATCGGTGCTGTGCTGCGCCTTGTACTGAATAATCATCTCGCACGCACGCTTTGTTGCGCCCATAACATTTGTCGGATTAACAGCCTTGTCGGTTGAAATCATAACAAACTTCTTTGCCTTGTACTTTTCTGCAAGGGTTGCAACATTGAATGTGCCGAAGATGTTGTTCTTTACAGCCTCCTCGGGAACGGTTTCCATAAGCGGAACATGCTTGTGAGCGGCAGCGTGGAATACGAGTTCGGGGCGATATGTCTTGAAGATAAGCTCCATTTTGTCGTAATCACGAACCGATGAAATAAGCGTTACAAGGTTGAGCTTTGTGCCGTATTCAAGCACAAGCTCCTGCTGAATATCATATGCGTTGTTTTCGTAGATATCAACAATGATGATTTGTTTCGGATTATTCTTTGCAATCTGTCTTACAAGCTCACTGCCGATTGAACCGCCGCCGCCTGTAACAAGGCAGACCTTTCCGTTGATAAGGTCATGAATCTCCTTGCGGTCAAACTCAATCGGTTTTCTGCCGAGAAGATCCTCAATCTTGATTTCCTTTGCCTGTGAAATAAGCTGTGTATGCCCGTCATCAAACAAAAGCTCGCCGAGATAAGGGATAATCTTGATTTTGCACTCTGTTGCGGAACAGTAGTCAAGAATCTTCCTCTTCTCTTCTTCCTCACATGACGGAATTGCAACTATAATATTGTCTATGCGGTATTCATCACATATTTTAACAATTTCGGGACAGGTTCCGACAACGGGGATTCCTTCGATTTTCTGATTCAGCTTTTTCAAATCATCATCGACAAAGCATACCGGAATAATATTTTTTGACGGGTTATTAACATCATTCTGCTCATTCGCATTGTGAATTTCACGGATAATCATTCTGCCGGCATTGCCTGCGCCCACAATAAGTGTACGCTCTCCGCCCTCTGCCCTTCCTGCCTCGGTAAGGTCAAGAAAAGCCTTTCTGAAAACAAAACGGAATGCAAGAATTCCGACAAGGGCTATTGCGAAATATACTATACAAAAAATCTTTCTCTGCGGAATCTGCAAAAACAACGAGATTACAAAGCCGAGCGTAAACCCCGAAAAAACGGCAATTCCGCACACCATATAGTCCTTTGCGTTAAAGTATCGCCACAATTTTGAATATGTTCCGCTTATATAAAGTGTAAACAGACACATTACAAGGTTGATAACGATGTAACTCAACAGTCCTTTGCTTGCAACAGTGCCTATGTAACCGACAAGTGAGAGAATGTAATTTGCAAGAATACCGCTGACAACGATAATAAACACATCTGCGAGAGCCAGAAACATCTTACGCAAATTAATCTTCTTCATAACCCATACCTCTTCTGTTTAACTTTGTGTAAATTTCCCGAGTAACATATAAATACAATTATGATTCATTATACAACAGTGCAAAAGGAATGTCAAACAAAGCAATTCCTAAATCAATTTAAAATCCCGACAACCGAAGCACAAGGAACAGTAATAATCAGACTTGTTCGACACACATTTGTTGACAACCGCACAAAACGAGCCTAAAATAATACCATACTTAATATGGGCGGTAAATTAAATGAAAAAGTTTTTTATAATTATCGGAGCAATAATACTTGTGCTGTTTGTGGCTCTCGTAATATGGGGCGTTTACTGTGACAACACAATTGCAATCACAAATTACAGCGTAAACAACACAAAGAACGACGCAAAGCTGAAATTTGTTGTCATCACGGATTTGCACAACAAGGAATACGGAGAAAAGAACGCAGACCTTGCAGAGCTTGTAAAGGAACAGAATCCCGATTTTATCGCGGTTTGCGGAGATATGGTCAACCGTAGCGATCCCGACACAACGAAGATGAAGGATGTGCTGAAAAAGCTTGCGGATATTGCGCCCACATACTGCTGTCTTGGCAACCATGAGCGTGACAATGCCGCCGAATTTGGCACAGACTTTAAAAGTGAGATTGACTCAACAGGCGCCGTATTGCTTGACGATGAATATATAAAATTCACCAAAAACGGCAAGAGTGTGCTTATCGGCGGAATGAGCGATTACCCTTATTATGAATTCTACACTCCCGAGGACGATGTTCCTTCAAGAACACTTTGGGAAGAATTTGCCGAAAAGGCAAAGGATAATTTTACGATTCTTCTGCACCACCAGCCCGAATACATTGCCGAGGATGCAAAAAAGACCGACATAGATTTAATCGTCTGCGGTCACACCCACGGCGGACAGATTCAACTGCCGTTCATCGGCGGAGTAATCGCTCCGAATCAGGGCCTTTTTCCGAAATATGACAAAGGCGAATTTGACCTTGACGGCACAAAAATGATTGTCTGCGCAGGTCTGAGCAACACCGTATTCATCCCCAGAATCAATAATCAGGTTGAAATAGGAGTAATAAACATAAGTTAAGGAGATTCAATGTATGACTGCAAAAAACGGCGGAGTTTTTTAATTGATTTTATAAATGCTGCAAATGGCGTTTTCTCCGGTTTGAAATCATACGCACCGTCTTTTGCCCGTTTCTCTTGTACGGCTTTTCTTCATTATGAATTTCTCCTTTTCCCGATTTGAACCTGAGCTTTTTCTGCCGCAGGTTTAGATTTTACAGCTTTTTTGACACAAAAACATCCCCTTAAAGCGTCCTTGAAATTTTATCTTTTCAAGCGTCTGCTTTAAGGGGATTATATCGTTTTACTTAGCTTTTTAACTGTTCACTTTTCACTGTCAGCCTTAATACTGCTGCATTACCGAGTTTGCCATAATATACTTCTTAAGCGGACCGTGCATAATCTCTTCAATCTGAGCGGGTTCGTCGGGCAGAAGAACAAGCAGCTGGTTTGCGGCTCTGATGACATAACCGTCGTCACCGTATTCATTTTTCAGCTTTTTGCAGTCATTAACAGGGGTTTCGCACAATGCACGCGAGATTATGCTCTTTATCCCCTTTTCATCGTCAAATCCGAGTCCGCCGACAACAAACACGACATTCAGCTTTTTAAAAGCGTCTGTAAGCTCGACCCCGAGTTGTTCGGAATCGGTTGCAAAACAGGTTTTGACAAGCTCAAGATCAAGCTCCGAAAAGGACTTTTGCAAAGCTCTTTCGCAAAACGAGGTTTTGCGAGCAGCGAAAAAAACAAGCCTGCAATTCATTTTCCGTCCTCCTACTGTGCGTTTGCGTATTCGGGTTTCAGCGTTGCCTTAAATTTCGGTGCAATGCTCAAATTAGCCGTTACCTTTGTATAGTCATAGGTAGTATCCCAACCCTCAAAAGTATAATCGTAATACTCATCACTCGGTTTTTTCGGTATGGTCTTAGGCACAACCGCCGACTTTCCGTACTCAACCTTTTGCTTTGACAATACAGAACCGTCATAGTTAATGAAGGTTACATTGCAATAAACCTTTGCCTGAGTTGTAGGCTGTGGCTTCTTTGTTACAGTCTGACCCTTTTTGTCGGTTGCGGTTGTTGACTCCGTTGTTTTCGGAGTTACTTTCTGATTTTTAAAGCCGTAGTCTCCGTCATACCAAGTAATCTGACCCTTTTTGTAGGCTGTGTCAAAGTCTGTAACAGTCGGTCTTGTACCGCCGTAGGATGAATAATAAACCTGCGGCCATACAGCATTCTTGTTGAGAGATGCCTTTTTTACATCAACCTTTGTTGATTCACCTGCTCTCACCTTTCTTGCAACAATTACTGTTCTGAAATTTGTGAACTCATACGAACAGGTTGAAAGCGTAACAAGCTCATCATCCTCATTTACATCAACAGGACAGTTAAACAGCGAACGAATACGAACATTGTAGACATAGTTCATAAAATCCTTGTCATTTTCAAAGTCGCTTATCATATAGTTGAAGAACTCGCCGTGTGCGGTAAGAGTGTTTGTCTTGAACACAGAGATAATCTTATAAGTACCCTTGCCCTTTGGGGTGTCAAAACGGAAGGTCGGAACTTCTTTGTAGAAATCGAGATCCCCTGTTGTTCCGCCGAACTTCATAAGATCACCGAACATTGAACCGTCCTGAATGTGGTGAGAGTGAAGAACAAGGTTCTTGCCGTCTGTACCCTTTGTTGAACGGTAGTCAACAAACACACTGCCAAAACCGTCCCACTCATTCTTGTAGTTGTGGTTAAGGTAATACTGTTGCGGTGTGCTGTCTGCCTTATGCCACAAAACAGGGTAGTCAATGTGGGTGTCCTTCATCTGAATCCAACCGACAATTTCATCGTTGATTTTCAAAAGCTTATCCCAGTTGATTGTATCGTCCTTTTTCTTTGCAGGGGTTGTGTCGGAGTCATCGACACTGTGAGCAATTCGCTGAATTTCTCCGTTAAGCTCGGCATTTCTCAGGCTGAGGTAAATCATATTGTAGAACAACAGCGAAAGCGCCGTAAGGAACACAAGGAACGAAACCATTACAACACATTTTCGTGTAACCTCCTTTGCTCCGTCACCGCGCAAAGGAATATAGTTGTTGACAAAGCCTGTTTTTGCAGGTACAAATTCCTGATTGCTGAAACCGTTCGGATAATCCTCCTGCGAATTTTCAAAATTAGACCTCGTGCGGATACAAGCAAGGCACACCATATCCTCGGGATTTTCGCCTGCAAGCGATGATTTCGGAAGAACTGCAACCTGAATACCACGGTACATAAAACAGTAGCCGCGATAACCGCTGCCCATATCCTTAAGACTGAAAACTCTTGACTTTTTGCGGAACATTCTGTACTTGTCCTTGAGCTGTTCCATCTCTTCCTTGTCTGCCTTACGCTTTTTGGCATTGAGAAAATCAAGATTTCTCTTTCGCCAATAGTCCTTCGGCACGGGAGTATTCTCATACTTCTCGGATGCCGCAACAACCTCGGCAAACTTTTTGCGGAACGATGTGCTGTCCTTTGTTGTAAGAGCCTCTGCAATCACAACCTGATCAGGCGCTTTTTCGCTTTTCGCAAGCTCATTAAGTGCAGAAATAATTTTAGAATATGAAGGTGAAACGCTTTTTACTTTGGTTACGGAAAAGCCGTTTTGTTCAAGCTTTTTTGCAATTTCACCGCTTGTTTGAGAAAGGTCAGCGGAATTTTTGCCCGTTAAGGAAAAAATCTCAACATCCATGTCAATTCCCCTTTCAATCAGTTTTATTCATCATCAGCCGAAATTCTTGTAACTTTTAGGTTCTGAAGAGCCTCTTCAACAAGAGGTTCAAAATTCGGCTTTTCCTGAGCCTCTTTTACATATTTGAGAACAGGTCTTGTACGGGGATGCTTCGGTGTGAACACGGTACAGCAGTCCTCATACGGTTCAATTGAAATATCGTAGGTATCAATCTTGTAGGCAATGTCGATAATCTCCTGCTTATCCATACCAATAAGCGGTCTGAACACGAGCATATCGGTCGCCTCATCTGTACAAGAAAGCGCACCGATTGTCTGGCTTGCAACCTGACCGAGGCTTTCACCTGTGATAAGTGCCTGACATTCGTACTTTTCGGCAATTCTTTCGGAAATCTGCATCATCAGGCGGCGCATAATGATTGTGAAAAGTTCTTCGGGACATTCGTCCTTGATTTTCTCCTGAAGCTTTGTAAACGGCACGGTGTACATAACCATATCACCTGCATATCTGCTGACTCTGCGGAGAAGTCTGACAACCTTGTCTTCTGCTCTGGGGCTTGTGTAGGGCGGACTTGCAAAGTGAATTGCAGTAAGTCTGATACCTCTTTTTGCCATCATATAAGCGGCAACGGGGGAGTCAAGACCTCCGCTGATGAGGATTGCGGCTCTGCCGCCTGTGCCAACCGGAATACCTCCTGCTCCTCTTATCGGTTCGCCGTGAACATAAGCGCCGAAGTCACGGATTTCAACATTTACAACAAGGTCGGGGTTGTGAACATCAACCTTGAGATGCGGAAACTTTGAAAGAATTTCACCGCCGACCTCTCTGCAAATTTCGGGAGATTTGAGCGGAAATTTTTTGTCGCTTCTCTTTGCCTCAACCTTGAAGGTTTTAATATTGTTAAGCTGATTTTCAAGATATTTCGGGGCGGTTTCAAGAACGGATTCGATTGTTTTTTCACAAACGGCTGCTCTTGAAAAAGCGATGATTCCGAACACCCTCGAAACGATTTCGCAAGCCTTTTCAAGGTCTGCATCATCATCAAGCGGTTTTACATAAATTGTGGACTGTGCCGATGTAATCTCAAAACGACCGGCACTCCTCAACGCGTGTTTAAGGTTCTTTTTGAGAACATCCTCAAACGAACGGCGGTTAAGTCCCTTAAGAACGATTTCGCCGTCTTTCAAAAGTAAAATTTCCTTCATAAAATGTATTCCTTTATTTTAAATATGTATTCATACTATTCCTATTTGTGGGCAAGGGTTTTCAGTCCCTTTTCAATACCTTCACAAAGTGCGTCAATATCTTCCTCCGTATTCAGCTTTGAAAAGCTGATCCTCAGTGCGCTGTCGGCACGGTCACGACCGATATTCATTGACTCAAGCACATAACTCGGTTTGCCCTTTGCACAGGCACTTCCCGATGATACATAAACTTCGAGATTTTCGAGAAAATGCAGCATCGTTTCGCTCCTGACTTTTCCTGCCGAGATATTCAGCACATACGGAAGCGCATTTTCGGGAGAGTTGAGAACCACTCCGTCAATTTTAAGCAGTTTTTCCTTTGCGTAGCTGTTAAGCTTTGAAACATAACCGTAATTTTTATCTATGTTAAATTCACTGCACGCAACTCCCATTGCGGCAATCAGCGGAATTGCCTCTGTGCCGGGGCGGAGTTTTTTCTCCTGTTCACCGCCGTAGTGAAGCGGAACAAGCCTTACACCCTTTTTCACGAAGATTGCGCCCACACCCTTCGGGGCATGGATTTTGTGACCGCTCACGCTGATTAAATCCGCATGAAGTTTTGATGCGGAAAGCGAGATTTTACCGAAAGCCTGAACGGCGTCCGTGTGGCAGATTACATCGCTGTTCTTCGCCTTAACAGCGGAAAAAATATCCGAAATATTCATAATTGCGCCCGTTTCGTTGTTGACGCACATTACAGACACAAGAATTGTGTTTTCGTCAACATTTTCAAGCACATCTTCTTTGTGAATTGTGCCGTCCTCACGGGGCATAATACGGACAACATCAAAGCCGTTATCCTCAAGCTTTTTCGCAGATTCCATAATACTGCTGTGTTCAACGGCAGACACAACAATCCGCCTGCCTCTGCGTTTTTTAGCCTCGGCAACGCCGAAAACTGCAAGGTTATTCGCCTCTGTACCGCCGCTTGTGAAATAGATTTCATCGGCAGTTGCACCGAGCCTTCCGGCAACCTCTTTTCGAGCCTTTACAAGCTCCTGCTCGGCATACATTCCACGCAAATGGAGTGACGAGGGATTGCCGTAATTTTCGGTCATTATCTCAAACGCTTTTTCTGCCGCACCTTGCGACACCTTAGTAGTTGCGCTGTTATCAAGATAATGCTCCATTACTTTGCCCTCATTTCGTTTTACATAGCTGTACATACTAATAATTATACTACAGCAGTCAAAAAAAATAAAGTGATAATTCAAACATAATTGAAATTTATGTGGTAAAAATAAATACAAACTTTATTTTTGGTACAAAGGCGGCATTTTATGATTTCAAAAAAAGAATATAGCACGATTGTGAAAAATAATTCACCGAAAAGTAAATGTTTTGTGAACGGGACTAAGGCATTTTTCATCGGCGGTTTCATCTG
This sequence comes from Ruminococcus bromii, assembly GCF_002834225.1. Taxonomy (GTDB): domain Bacteria; phylum Bacillota; class Clostridia; order Oscillospirales; family Acutalibacteraceae; genus Ruminococcoides; species Ruminococcoides bromii. The sequence continues at coordinate 29,507 of NZ_NNSR01000032.1, forward strand.
TCTTATCGGACAGATTTTGACCGACAGCTATTCATTGCTTGACATCGGCAAAGATGATGCAAAAACGCTGACTTCGGTAACGCTGATTTTCATAGGAATTTTGCTGACGGCAATCGGTGTGTACGACAAAATTGCAAAACACGGCGGCGCAGGTACGCTTGTTCCGATTACAGGCTTCGCAAATGCGGTTTCTTCGCCTGCGATTGAATTCAAATCAGAGGGATATGTTACAGGACTCGGCGCAAAGCTGTTCATCATTGCAGGACCTGTCATAGTTTACGGAATTACCGCATCAGCTGTTTTCGGAGCTGTTTTGTGGGTACTGCATATGTTCGGGATTACCTTGTTCTGACTTTTCAATAATTTAAACCGCAAAAAGAGGTGCCGCAAATTGCCGACACCTCTTTGTCTGTTATTTTATTATCTTTTCTTGTACAAAACAAGCTCGGGATTTTTTACATTTTCTTCATAAGTTGAAATCAGGATGAAATCCGTATTTGCGACAATTCCGAAATATCTGTCACCGCCGAACTCACATTCAAGCTGATTTCCGAGATATGTTGCGTTGTCATCCAAAAACTTAACCTTGTTGCCATTCGGAAGTCTGTATCCAAGATTGACATAACTTCCGACAAGCGCATTCAGCTTTGTAAGTTTTGGCATACCCACAACATTCAAGGCATTTATCTCGTCAATCAGAGTATTTTTAAATTCCTCAAAAGCCTTGTTTCCGCCGAGTTCCTTATATCTTTTCCAATAGTCAAGCTTTGGGAGTGTTCTCAACAGATACTCACGCACCTCTTTTTCGGAATGTTCCTCGTCAGCCATATTTTTGACGCAGACATCAATCAAATCATCAATATCGCTGTACATATAATTTCCGTCGGCATAGCACCACTTGCAGTAGTCTTCGTTCATAAAGCCGTCTTTTTCTCTGCTGATAATCTCATCTTCCAACGGCATACCACAGCATTGACATATCAATTTTCGGGGTGAACCGAGCAGGGTATTGATTGACACATTATAAAGCTTTGAGAGCAGTTTTAATGTTTCCGTATTCGGAACCGTGTCGCCGTTTTCCCAACGAGAAACCGCCTGTCTTGTTACAAACAGTTTTTCAGCCAGCTCATCCTGAGAAAAACCCGATTTTGTTCTTAATTTCAATAAAATTTCTTTTGTATCCATAGCCGTCACCTCTTGCTTATATTATAATGCAGAGCGTGATTTTTCACAAGCAACCTGCTGTTGCACGGCGTGACGGCGTGACGGCGTGCCGCCGTTCTCCATTCGTGAAGATAGTTTGATATATAAACAAATATGTTTCCCGAGCGTAACACAGTATTTACCTCTGCAACTCTGTAAGGGCGTGCCGCCGTTCCCAATTCGTGCAGACAGTTTTAATTAAATGTAAAATTGAAAATTGAAAATGGAAAATTAATGTCGGGAAGACAGTTTGTAATGTAAAAAAACATATTATGCCCGAGCGTAGCATTGCAACCGTTCGCACAATTTCGTAGGGGCGGATATTATCCGCCAGCACGGCGTGCTACCGTTCCCTATTCGTGCAGACAGTTTTAATTAAATGTAAAATTGAAAATGGAAAATGGAAAATTAATGTCGGGAAGACAGTTTGTAATGTAAAAAAACATATTATGCCCGAGCGTAGCATTTCAATTGTTTTCGCAATTTTGTAGGGGCGTTCATTGGACGCCCGCACGGCGAGCCGCCGTTCCCCATTCGTGCAGACAGTTTGATATATAAACAAATATGTTCTCCGTATTACCTGTCTTTCAAATCAACATATTCCTTGTTTTCGGAAATACTCATATATGCAGGACGGATGATTTTGCCGCAGTTGATAAGCTCCTCGAGTCTGTGTGCGCTCCAACCGGTGATACGGGCTGTTGCAAAAAGCGGAGTATAAAGCTCACATGGAATATCAAGAAGACTGTAAAGAAGTCCGCTGTAGAAATCGACATTTGCGGCAACTCCCTTGTAGATTTTACGCTTTCTGCCGATAACCTTCGGAGCCAGTCTTTCAACTCTCTCATAAAGGTCAAATTCATCATTGTGACCTTCGGCAAGCGCAAGCTTTTTAACAGCACCGTGAAGAATCTGCTGACGGGGGTCGGAAATTGTATAAACTGCGTGACCCATACCGTAGATAAGACCCTTTTTATCAAAAACCTGCTTGTCAAGGAGCTTCTCAAGATAATCTTCAAGAGCGTCCTCGTCTTCCCAGTCCTTAACATGCTTTTTGAGATCCTCAAACATATAGTAAACCTTAACATTTGCACCGCCGTGCTTAGGACCTTTAAGTGACGCAAGTGCCGCAGCTACTGCCGAGTATGTATCTGTGCCTGAAGATGTTACAACATGAGTTGTGAATGTTGAGTTGTTACCGCCGCCGTGTTCCATATGGAGAATGAGCGCCATATCAAGAACCTTTGCTTCAAGCGGAGTGTAGTGTCTGTCGGGACGAAGAAGCGACAGAATAACCTCGGCTGTTGACATTGTAGGCTCTGCACGGTGAATATAAAGGCTGTTGTCACGCTGATAGTGATTATATGCATGATAGCCGTAAACCGACAAAAGCGGAAATACAGAGATAAGCTGTATGCACTGTCTTAAAACATTATCTATAGATGTATCGTTAGCGTTCTTATCATAGCAGAAAAGTGTGAGAACACTTCTTGCTATTGAGTTCATCATATCGTTACTTGTGGCCTTGAGGATAACATCACGAACAAAGTGCTGAGGAAGGGTTCTGTACTGAACAAGAAGCTTCTTAAAGTCTTTAAGCTGCTCTTCGTTGGGCATATCGCCAAAGAGAAGAAGGTATGTAACCTCTTCAAAACCAAAACGGTCATCCTCAAGAATACCGTCAACGATATCCTTTACATTATAGCCCCTGTAACGAAGCTCACCCTCGCAAGGAACAAGCTTTCCGTCAACAAGCTTATTCTGTGTGATTGTAGAAATATCTGTAAGACCGGTGAGAACGCCCTTACCGTCAAGGTCACGGAGACCTCTTTTTACATTGTACTTACTGTATAAATCTGTATCAATAACGGAGTTATGGGCCATTTTTTGAGCCAGCGCATGAATCTGCGGTGTAACATCCGAATACTCGTTGTTTGTCATAAAAAACACTCCCTTTTAAAATTCACAATAAATTGAAACTATATTTTATGTATTATAGCACATTTTTAAAAAAAAGAAAAGGTACAATTCTTGCAGAAGTGTCACATCTATTTTCACTCTTATATGTAGAACTTGCATAATTTTCTGTTTTCTTATTCATTGCAACGCAGTATTACGAATATATGCCCTTAATTGTCCCGAATTTTGACGGATAAAAAATGACAATCCTTCATTTTGACAAAAAAACGGAGCAGGAAAACCTGCTCCGTAAAAACAACATTATTTTATTACTTGAGATATGTACCGTTAGTACCGATCTGACCGTCAATGCCGGTGAAACCGTCTGCACAGCAAACATAAACTCTCATATTAGCCCTACCAACAGAAGATACTGTAAGTGTGCCGTCTGTAACATACTTAACATCGCCTGTAACTGCATCAATATACTTACCGTTAGGAAGGTTCTTGAATGTAGCACCGCCTGAGATAGTTACACAAGCAAGGCTGTCTGTAGCGCCCTGTGTGTAACGGCGAACGAATGCCATATTACCGTCAACATAAGTCTTGCTTCTTGTATACTGACCCTTCTGAAGTGCAGGAACTGCTCTTCTGATTTGGTTGAGCTGCTGAATATGAACAGCGAGAGGTGCTTCAAGTGTGCTTGCAACAGCACCGCTTGCATTAGTATATGTACCAAAGTCTGTAGCTGTTACGTCGCCCTCGAGGTAGTCACCGAAGTATGCACGACCTGTTGTTGCAAGAGGTGCGTTAGGACCAACATCCATAGGAACACCCTTCTGGAACTCAAGCTCAGAACCGTAGTAAAGACACGGAATACCACGGAAAGTAAAGAGTACATCAAGGTTCTCTGCCCATGACTGTGTACCGCCATCGTAACGGCTGTCCATATCAGGACCGTAGTCGTGAGAATCAACATATGTTACATTCCATGATGAGTCATTGTAGTACGGATCTTCTTCACAAGCACGGGTAAATGCGTTGCTTGCATTTGAGAAGTTCCAATGCATCGGGAAGTCGATTACGCTTGTGCCGTTTGCCTTGCTGTAATCAGGTGTGTGATACTTAAGACCGTCAAGATAAACATTATCAGATGTTGGCTGATTTGCTGTACTTGCGTTGCTGTCATAGTGCTTAAGTGTAAGATCAATATTTGAAGCCTGATCATTTGTAAACGAATTGATGTACTGGCTGTCTGATTCAGCCCATGTATAGAACGGAGCTGAAATTGCAGGAATGTTGTGGTTCCAGAACTCACTTACACGAGTACAAACCTCACCAAAGATGAAGAAGTTTTTACCGCCTGTCTTGAGCCATGACGGGAAGTAATACTGGTTAAGTGTAAGTCTTGAAACGTGCTTTTCAGTATCAAGTCTGAAAGCGTCAACGCCCATGTTGATATAGTTGTTATAAACGTCGTTAAGGTAATTAGCAACTGTAGGATTCTCTGTGTTGATATCAACGCAGTCACCGGCAATCTGACCTGTCTGTACAGTCGGGCTTTCCCAGCTGAGGTCTTTGAAGTGGTGATAGTTGTTTTCCGTGTCGTGATTACCGGAGTCAAGCTCCTTAGTATCCTTCATGATATTAAGTCTTGCGGCATACTGATACTTAGGCTCAAGGTCATCGTAGTTCGGGAATGTTTTAGCAAAGTCGCTTCCCTCAATAACCTTCATGCAATCTACAGAAGCAAGATCCTGAATTGAGTCATATTCCTTTGTAAACATAGGAGCAAGAGTTGCCTCACCGAAGTTACCTGAATGGTTAACTACGATATCCTGAACAATCTTGATGCCCTTTTCATGAGCGGCATCAATAAGATCCTGATATGTAGCGCCGTCGCTCTCATAACGAACATCAACTGTTGAGAAGTCCATTGCATGGTAGCCGTGGTAATCGTAGCCCGATGCGTTTGTTACAACAGGAGTAATCCAGATTGCGCTGAATCCGAGAGCCTTGATGTAGTCAAGCTTGTCGATAAGACCTTTGAAGTCACCACGCCATGCGGGATCGCTGTCGGGGTTGTTTGCCTGTGAGTCGTCCCAGCAATGAACATCGTTACCTGTGTCACCGTCATAGAAACGGGTTGTGATTACAAAATAAATTGTGTCTTCACGCATGTCAACACGGTCAAAATCCTGCATATCCTCAGGATTTTTGCTTGACCATCTCTTATTTTTATACCACCACTCGCCTGTGTTCCTTGTGAGCTCGGCAGACTGCTTTCCGTTTGTAACAAACATCATATTGATTTTTGTTACATCGTTGAAAGTGTACTTGTAGTAGTTGTTTCCCTCGGAAGTCATCTTAACGCCGGGGTACTCCGTGCTGATGTTTTTCGGAAGGCTGTTCCAATAATAGATTGTGGGCGTGCCTTCCTCACAGTAGTAATGTACTGTGATTGTGCTTGATGCCGAAGTGTCGTTGTCGTCATCTGTATTAGCCGCACTAACGGACATAACAGATACCGTACAAATTACGCAAATCGACAAAATCAATGCTAGCAATTTTTTAATTTTTGCCATAGATTTTCCTCCTTTTGTTATATTTCGTACAACATAACATACAATCATATTATAATTTAGAGAGCAAATTTCATTTTTCTTTTATGGAATAATCACAAAATTGATATGCCAAAGATTAGTCCCCTAATTTGGCTATTATATACAAAAAGGAGTATCAATTTCCATTTCACGCATTCCAACACGGAATTGCTGACGAAAACGACACTCCCTTAGCCTTCCCTTTTCGATTTTCAGTTATTTTTAAAGCAGAAAGCCTTGCGGTTACGACTTCAAAATATATTTTTCAAGTGTGTTCGCAATTCCGTCCTCATCATTTGACTCGCAGATATAATCGGCAATTTTCTTAATATCAGGCTCAGCATTGCCCATTGCAACACCAAAGCCTGCGTAGCCGATCATAGTCATATCGTTATAGTTGTCGCCGAATGCAACAAGCTCGTCCCTTTTCATTTTGAGTTTATCAAGCAGCAGCGGAAGCATTGAGCCTTTAGTAACGCCAAAGGGCATAATTTCAAGAAAATACGGCGCGCTCTTATACACATCAAGCAAGCCGTCGTAACGGTCTGCAAGAATTTTCTGATACTTATCAAGCTCATCGGGTTCGCCGGCAAGAAGAATCTTGTTGATAGCAAATCTTACAGATGATATAAAATCGTCAACAACAACCATTTCAGCCTTGATAACGTCCCTTTCAACATAGGTATAGTCGTTCACCTTGTTGTCAGAGATAATTCTCCTGTCATCATAGGTGTTGATTGTAATGTTTGAATCCTTAAGAACATTTACGATATCGGGAAGATACTCAAGCGGAAACTGCTTGCTGACCATAGTTTCGCCTGTTTCGCAGTTGATAATCCTGCCGCCGTTAAATGCCATAATAAAACCGCCAAAGCGGTCAAGCGCAAGGTCCTTTGCAATCGGCATTATTCCTATGGGATGTCTGCCTGACGCAAGAATAATTTTCTTGCCCTGTTTCTGCGCCTCCATAAGAGCATATCTTGTACGGGGAGTAATCTCCTTTTGGGAGTTTGTCAGCGTACCGTCAATGTCAAGCGCTATTAATTTGTAATCCATGAAACCACCCTTAACATATCAATTTCTAAACACAATCAGTATGTTACGGTCAAATTTGACCGTATAAAATATAACACAAATCGCCCAAAAATGCAACTAAAAAGCCGCTTTTAGCCCATATAAAAGCTATTTTCACCATTTTTCCGCTTTGTCTTTTTTGCCAACAAAAAACGGACGAAAAGAGAATTTTCCTTTCGTCCGAAATTAAATATATTCAGCTTTTATTTATTCTTCCGATTTTGTATCGTTGTCGGATTCAGTCTTTTGCTGTAATTTTTCCTTCTGCAAACGGTCTATAATTTCGTTGATGTCGCTGTCCTTCGGTGATTTGTCATGTCCCGTAAGTATTCGTATTATAACGACAAGCTCATCAATGAATATCAGCAGCAGCGCCGCAATAAAAATCAGCAGTCCCCACGGTGAGAAGAAAAGGTTGTACAATGTATCAATGAATCCGAGCTTGCACACCATAATATAAAGCACATCTTCGGTTGAAATTTCCGGGTCGGGAGTATCGTTTGCAATGCCCTTTGTCTGTAGCTTATATGTGCCGTCAGCTGTTTTATACGGTGCAACTACAACCTTATGAGTCACGAGAAGTCCCTCGGTCTGCCCACTGCCGCGATAGGTGATAATATCGCCGACCTTGAGGGCGGTCGGATTGTCAACGCACTTTCCGAGAATAACATCGCCGATCATAAGCTCGGGCTGCATACTGCCCGTTGAAACTCGAAGCACGGAATATCCGAAAAGCGAAGGTGTTTTTCCGTTCACCTTTGAACCCATAAAGACAATTACGGTCAACACAAGTATTGCAAGCACTCCCCAGCAAATTATATTTTTAATTATCCGCAGGGTTTTGCGAAGCTTTGATTCATGCCTTTTCTTTATTCTATTTTTTGATTTGGGGTGTTCGGTTGTTACAGATGTCACTTCAACCGCATTTTCAAAATCGTTATTTTTATCCATAAATTCCTCCACGGTGTGCCACCGTTCTCAGTTCGTGAAGACAGTTTGTCAAATTCAAAACATATTTCGCCCGAGCGTTGTTTTGTGGTTTGCGTAATTATTCGTGGCGGTGTGCCACCGTTCTCAGTTCGTGTAGACAGTTTGTCAAATTCAAAACATATTTCGCCCGAGCGTTACTTTGTATCGGTCTTTACTTTCATTCATATCGGTGTGCCACCGCTCTCAGTTCGTGAAGACAGTTTGTTAAATTCAAAACATATTTCCCCCGAGCGTTGTTTTGTGGTTTGCGTAATTATTCGTGGCGGTGAGCCACCGTTCCCAGTTCGTGAAGACAGTTTGTTAAATTCAAAACATATTTCCCCGAATGTAACATTGCAATCGTTCGTACAAACACAAGCTATCCGTTAATGAACATATTTTATATAACGAAAATGCGTATATATTCGTCAAAACGGGCGGATTTTATTCTCTGCCGCCGATTATAAATTATAATAAAAAAGGGCTGTAAAAACAACCCTTTTGGAAATTTAAAATTTTAAAATTTTAAAGTGAAATTTGTACATCGCCAAGTGAATATGCAGCGCTGGATGCTGTATCGTTTTTGATATACCAATACACCTTTGTGACAACAGGATCGCTGTCGGTTTTGCCTTCAATCTTCATATTCGTAACAATCGGAATATACGAGCTTTTAGCCGGTTCTTTGCTTACGGTAAGCTCACATTTTGCAGTTATTTTATCACCGTACGCACCCGTAGATGTAACTGTAACAGTAGTCTTGCCTGCCTTTTTGGCAATAACCTGACCTTTACCGTCAACTGTTGCAACATCAGTTTTTGACGATGTGTAAGTCACTGTACCCTGTGCCTTTGCGCTTAAATCAAATGTCTTACCTACTACAGCTTCTGCATTAGAATAAAAACTTGAAATTCCGGCAGCTTTAGCAAGCTCACCATTCACCTTGGTCTGTTCATAAACGGTTCGGAATTTATTGTCCCAATGAAACCACAATACAGTATTATATGTATCTACATTAGTATTATCACTGCCTTCGCACCATTCTTTACCACCAACTGTATTCTTTTTGTACATTTTTACATTATTATAATTATATGGGATTGTACAATAAGAAATATCATAATTAGCTTTAAAATTTGAATAACCTGGTGTAGCAAGAGTATATTCCACATCTGATTTTAAAAAGCTATTATTCACGCCTGCTTCAACGGCGCCCTGACCATTCCAACTATGCAGAAAATAATCACCGGGATTTAAACTATTACGGTCAGCTTTCAAATTTTCGGGTAAAGAATCAGCAGTAACAAAACCAACATACACATTCTTCTTATTCACATTACACTGTGTCTTGGAAACATAGGATGTTTGTGAATCGGAGGTAAATCTCTTGTAGGTTCTGAGGGGGCTGTTCACACCGACAGAAAGTTTGTTAGTTTCCGAATTATTAAGGAACAAAGAAATTGACTGCGGTGCATTTCCCGTGTTCTTTACCTCTGTACAGAAATATTTTGTTTCATGGGCGGAAACAGTTGTCAAACCACTAAAATTAAACGGATCAGTACTATACTCACTGCCGTCATCTTTTGTAGCAACATAAGTAACAGCAGTAATATTTTTTCCGTTGGTCACATTGTAATCTCCGCTCCAAGAGAGGGAGTCGCCCTTTTGCACATCAGGACGATTAAACCACGAAAAAGTCGTAGTTGTTCCACACAACAAACACAGTACAAGTCCGAGCACAATAACAAGTGTAAATTTAGATTTCTTCATGGTTTCACCTCCGTTGAATTACTTGTTTTGCAGATTTACTGCCAGTTACCCGTCCCATCTCCGGTTGCCGTGTAGATTGTCTTTGTGCCTCTGTTACCTGTATTCCAACTATTCCAAACCTCATTATCAGTATTAGGATTTATACGCTGAATTGTAAACGAAGTTACATTAGCAGGTATATCCTTCCATGTCCAATTGGTTTGACCTTTAATCGAACTAAGATCACGATAACTTCCGTCAGGTAATACAAGTCTCATTTTGGGGGTTGAGTTTGATATCCATTTACTACCAGCACTGTTATCAGTACTGTCGACCAGGGTTATATCAATCGAAGTAATAGGTTTAGGTTTCGGAACATATTCTACAAGTGCTTCAGGTGAGCCACTCTCAAAGAGGTATGTCTTGCCGATTGTACCCTCAAGTCCACTATTGCTTGGATACTGAGTGCCACTACCATTGTTTACAATAACTCTGAATTTACCTTTATCAGAAGTTGTAAATTCTAATTTATAATAGCCTGTAATATCATCATAATCAGCAACCTTACCCGGCCATCCACCTTTGTATTCAGTCCCTGAATCGCTGTATACATATGCATTATAAGTGCTGAATCCATCTCTGGGTTCAAAATAGATTGTTGTTGTTGACTCAGTAGTCTCCAACTCAAACTTAGCATACAGAGTGATTCCCTTGCTAACTTTATTTAAGGTTATAGGTGAAACATTGTTGTTTTCATCGAAATACGGTTCATTACAAGCCTCGTCCTTATACCAACCGGCAAACTTGTAACCGTTATTGGCACTTGCCTTAACTGTTACATTTTCGCCCTCCATAACGGGAGCTTTCGAAATTTTATCGGCTTTTTCGTTGCCAACCTGTACAGTACCGGCTGTAACAACATTTCCGTTGTTGTACATCGCTTTGGCTTCTACCGTATACAAAGCCTTAAATCTTGCATACAGTGCATATGTCTTTACATCAGAATATTGTATCGTCATTTTTGTAGAATAGACGCCGTTATCTAAGATACAATCTTTAACCGCTACCTTCGGATCTGCTGCATCTTTACTCTCATACCAACCGATAAAAGCATAGCCGCTTTCAGGCTTAGCATAAAAAGTTACTTCTCCGTTACGATTTACCGTTGTTGTTACTTTCGACGCATATTTATTATTGTCAAAAGACACCTTACCGGCTTTATCAAAGGGAGCGTTATTACCGTGCTGAGTGTATGCTTCTACAGTATAAGTATCAACTTTGAATTTCGCATACAACTTCTTGGAAACCTCAACATTAGCCAATTCATATTTATCGCTCGAACTCTCCGAAATACTCTCACAGGCTTCATCTGTGTACCAACCTTCAAAAACATATCCGTCTTTAGCTTTTGCGTAATATGTAACTGTGCTGCCCTTAACAGCATTGAGTGTAATGTGTGTTCCATCGTTGGAATCTACAGTCGAGTTTTGGTTTCCACACTTAATTTCAACTGAGCCGCCATTTGTGCTTTCAGAAAGGTTTGCACCGTCATATGTTCTGACATAAGCCTCAAATGTCAACGACTCAACATAAACGGCTGTAAAGTTATAGTTACCTGAAGCTGTCGGGGTAAAATAACCGTTGCTGTCAATACCGTCTGCCACGGCACTTGTATCGCTGTTTACCCAGTTTTTCAATACGAAACCTTTTTTAGGATTTGCTATTAGCTTAACCTTTGTACCTGGGGTTACAGAAATTGTAGTACTTGTCAAACCATCATAACTAACTTTAGGATCTCCTGCATCTTTCTTGCCTGCAGTAACAGTAATAGTAGCAGGTGGATCCCAATAACCTGTTGTAGCAGAAGTAACAACAAAAAGCGTTGAATTGCCTCTGTTAGGAGCAGGAATTTTATATGTATTACCGTTATTTGTAAAAGAAAAAGTCATGTTGTCTGCCTTTTCCTTTGCAATATAACCGACCCAGTTTTTCTTGTCAGCAGTAAATGGCATTCTAACTTTACTGTAAGAGTCATTTTTATCCGGAACCATATATACACTTGAAACATTGCCTGTATCAGGGAGTACATCGGCGGTTTTGCTTGAAACACTGATTTCAATCACTTCACCCCATGTACCGTATCCGGCATTACTGTTATTATGATCGCCATAGGCGGTGTAGTACATACTGTCGCCAGAATTGAGCGACTTCATATCAGTAGTCCAAGTAACACTTTCCGAGGTGAACTTAACTTTTGTACCGTCAGCGGCGGGTGTATAATCACAGTAATATGTATGCGACTTCGCATCAAACTTCATCGCTACAGAAGTTTTGCTACCCTGCTGAAATGTTACATTCTTTGTCCAATTTTTTGTGGTATCATTTACAGTACGGTCAACAAAATACACTTTATTGCCTTTTTTGTTCTGAGTTACAATATTAACATCAGTTATTGAAACAGTTTTACCGGCATATGCAGTAGCCGCATTATCATCCTGAAGCCACACTTTAATATTTATTGTTTTACTGCTTCCTCTATCAACCCGAAACAACTCCGTTGGTCTAGGTTCAGAACTAACAACAAAATCGCTAAAAGCTTGAACATTCTCAGGAGCGTTAGTGCCATCTGCTTTATTTACAACATTTCCGTCACCGGCATTAGAACCGCATACAACCGTATTTTGAGTATCGGTATCTGTAATTGCCATTCTTACAAGGTTTCCTGAAACATTTTCACCACCTATAGTTATCTTAGGTACTTGATCAAGGTAAAATTCTGCATGATCCGCTTTAAAGGTTTCATCAACCTTTACATTAAATGAAAAGTCAATATAATTAACATTCTTATCGTTTACATCCGCACATCTGTAAGAGCCAACACCAAACTCAGAAGCACCTGATTTCTTTATTGGAAAAAATATATTTTCACCGTCAGCACTTGAAGCCGAAGCAAGATGCACTCCACCCGCAGCACGGAAATATTTAGTCAAGTCAATGATTTTGTTTGAATAACCATCACCACTGCCAATATCGGCATTAGTATAAACATAGTTGTCAATTTTTGCGCCCTCAGCTTTAATTGTGATTGTTGAAATAGTTTCAACCCAAGCCGAAACGGACACAACCGATATGGCGAGTACTTCAACAAGTGCCACCATAGTGAGTATAAAACCTTTTCTTGTTTTTTTATTCTTGCCAAATGCAAGTCTGTTTTTCAAATACTCCCTTAAAAGAGCAAGTCTTTCTCTCATCGTGACACCTCCTTAATGTGTTAATCAATTAATTTTCCCAATTGCCTGCTTTTTCAACTATACCTGATCCTTGATTTACCAAACTATAAGATATGATATATTCGTTAGAACCCGCACTCTCAGTAAATGTATGCTGAATGTTTGTAGGCACTAGATAATTCCTTATTATTGGATCTTCTTTTGCAGGATCATACAAATCAAATCTTACAAGTCGAGAACCGCTTTTGACGCTTGTCTTTGACAGCACGCACTTATCTCCGCCACCCTGCGGCTTCATTTCATAAGCGGTTTCTGTACCGTTTGAATCGAAAACGGCTTTTAGTACCAAAACATCCTGACTAAGCAGATTTCTCAGACCTCCGCCGCCGTTATATGAATTATATTCATTTAACCATAAATTGTAATCAATTTGAATATCCGCTCTCGCGTAGGTCTCTCCGGTTATCGGCAGTTGTTCGGTTGTAGTCGGTTCAACACTGCCGCCTGAACTGTTGGCATACTTTGTACCCCAATATCCGATACACGGGGCAACATTTTCAGCAACAGTAGGGGTATCGCCGTAACCGTTACCGTGTACGGCATAATAGGTATTTTCTTTATTTCCGGTTGCAGTTCCGTCATCTGTGCGGTATGTCTGAAGACCGTTTTTATTTATGTCAAGTGACCAATCATATGCTTTTTTACCATTGCCACTTTTATTTGCAGCAATCCATGTATTTACTTCAGCTGTTGTATGCCATACATTATATATTCTGCCTACCTCAACATCATTAGTTCCGTCAAGCTTAATTTTCTCTTTTACTTTACTATATCGCATAAAAGATATGTTTGTTATTTTATCCTTTGGCAGATAAGCTATCCATTCAATAGGTTTTTTTCCATCACTCTTTGACTCACTCATTACTACTGACTTTGGATTTTGAAAGTTTTCGTCATAATAGGTCATAACAAGGAAACATCCGGCATTGCCAACCCACCTGAGTTCCGTATCTTGGTCATTGTCAGCATCACCTTTTGTTTTGTCAACGAAAGTAACATATTCCATATCTTTCCAGTTACTTTCAAGTTCAACTGTAATTGACACATCCTGACCCTCGTAAGCGTCACAGTTCTCTCCGGTTGCCTCAAGCCACGCAACCATGGTTATGTTTTGAGATTTAAGACCGTCAAGAGTAAAAAGAGGAGCACCTGTACCGAAATAGTAGTCGGAAAATGACCTGCCCTTTGCTTTAGTGGTTGTTGCCGAGCCAAGCGAATTAACAGAACTTACTGCCTGACATTCGTCAGCGTAGTTGTCAATAATTGCAGTGGGATCAATAACGGTCGAAGCCTCAGCACTGTTTCTGATGAATGCAATCCTTATTGGACAAGGATTCTGATATGCCAGATATGTCGATGGCTTGTTGTTGCTGTCAACAGTAATATGTGTTGCACCGTCATAAACTTCTGTATTACCTGTATTTTTATTTTTTACCTCAACTTTGTAACTTTTTACATATACTTCAACCTGACCGCCTGTTTGACCGGTAAGGGTAAAATCGCCGTATATGTATCCGTTATTTTTATCTCCTACTGTGCCTTCACGAAATTTCATTTCGCTTGTGCCAACGCTTTGTCCTTTATCGCCGTATCCGCGATCTACAGGGAAAAACATATTACGACCGTCAACACTTGATGCTTCTTTCAGCTTTGCCTGTTTTACGGTGATTGTATTTCTTATTTCTTCACCCTTATTAACTCTCATTCCGGCAGCAGATTCAAGAGAAAAGGGATCTGAATCAATAGTTGCCGTATCTCTTATTGTGAACCATGAAAAAGTAGATACTGCGAAAATACTTAAAACAAGAAAAAGAGCAACATATGAAGTCGTGACCTTTTTTGTGTTATTCAGTCTTGAGTCAACTAAACCGTTGAGAAAGTTACAAAACTTATCTTTCAACTTCATCAAAAATTCCCCTTTCCTACTTTAAAATCAACTTTCTTTTGTCTCTTTTGTCAATACAAGATTAACATTAAATTTTCCGTTTACAAGGGCAAGTCTTGCCTCTGCGTCTTCGCCCTCGATCCACATATTACAGGTTACCATAGCACTGAAGAATTGATCATCTTCTTGACCTGTTCCTGAGGGCTTTTCAAGTCGTGCAATGGTTTGGTTTTTACCAAGCTCATAGGTAAATTTTCCGTCAACAAAACCATCTTTATTCACAACAAACGCACTATCAGTTTTAGAATCGCTGATTGTTTGTTGTGCCTTTTTCGTGTCATAGTATACATGACTGTACGAAACTCCGCTTGGCATATTGTCTGACAAAGTGTACTCGTCAGTCTCCTGCTTCAACAAGATATTCGGAGCCGGCAACCACAGGAGCTTTTTAGAAGGAGGATCCTGCTTATAGTCAACAACCGAGAATCTTACTGCACCAACTACGGAATCTCTTGAAAAATTACCGTACTTGCTTTTATTTTTAATGCCCGTACCGTCTTGAGTTGTGAGTTGAGGAGCATCCGGTTTTATTGTTGATTTTTTGCCTATTGATATATTATACTGCGATTTTGCACGAATGTAAAGGTCAAACGACAAATAATGCAAATTTTCAGTAGGCTTACTCCACTCTCCATCTGGATTAACATGGGCTTGGCCGCCTGATTGAATCAAAGACGGTTTGCTAAAATATGTGCCGTCACCGGTTATTTCAGTCAACTGAAGTTTATCAAGAAAATTGCAATTAGCTTTACTAAGCGTAATATTACCCGTTTTATATGCGGTAGGAGCAGGGGCACCGTGCCCAACAACAGCAATTTCAATACCGTCAGGTGCCTGACACTCAACCTCTATACCGTTGGCATCAACTGAATTCTTATCCGTAAACCACGCCTGAATGCCGCAAAAGCCGGCAAGTGCAACAGTGAACAGAACTATTAAATTTTTAGCAATCATTCTGCCCGTTTTTCTGTTGGGCGCAGTAGAGTTTTTCATTTTTGCCCCTTATTCTTTACCAAAATAAACTGAAACAAATCCGTTTGCTTTCAGAGTTTTGTTATGGAAAACAGTTGTTTTTCTTTTGGTTGCATCTCTTACAATGTTTTCAAAATTCATCACAAACGGTCTGTCAACACCGGAGAATGTAATTACAATCGGCAGATTGCTCATACCTTTCAGCATTGAACACAAATCGTTAAATGCAACAGTAAGATCTGCCTGCTTTTTATAAACATTATATACGCTTGCGCCGCTCTGTGAAAAGCCTGCAAGCACAACACCCTTTTTACTTCTGCATATGCAAAGAGATCTTACGCTTTTCTGTGCGTTTATAAGCTCGTCTGCAACAGTAGCTTTGCCGAACTTAACAAGCTCATCGGCATATTTTGAAACAACTGCAACACTGCCGAAGCCGTAGTCACGAACGAACAAATCGCCTGTATCCTTGACAGATTTAATTTCATCCTTAACAAGGCTGATTTTTTCGCTTGCTTTCTTTTCGGCTTTGCGAATTTCAGCCTGAGCCTCTTTTTTAACCTCGGCAACCTTGGCTTTCATACGCTTTTCACAAGCTTTTTCTGCAAGCTCAACCTTTTTGTCAACCGACTTATAAGCCTTTTTAAGCTCAGAAGCGTGAGCGGCATTGCTTGCTGCTGATGATTTAAGGTTGGCTTCCTTAATTTCAACAAGTTCCTTCTTGTGAGTTTCTTCTTTATCTGCAAGCTCTTTAAGATGCTTTTGCTCGGTTTCATTTGCCCTTGCGGCAAAATCCGCATTAAGCTTGGCAACATAATCATTATGTTCGACCTCAGCATCCGCAATCTTATGATTGAGCGATTCAACCTCGGCTGTGTGAGCATCTGTCATTTGCTGCTTTTCATCAGCAAAATCGGCATTCATTTTATTGACAGTGTCCCTGTGCTGAACACGCTCATTCTGAAGTGTTTCCGTAAGATTTTCATTTTTCTCGGTTAGGTCGGTAATCCTGCGGTTATCCTCTTCAATCTGCGCATGGCACTTTTCAAGGCTCTGTGTAAGAGCGGCAATCTTTGCAAGCTGCTCGGCAACCTGAGTTTCAAGCTCTGCAATATGAGCCTTCTGCTCGGCGATAACAGCTTCCTGCTCTTTCACCTTTGTCTGCAAACGAGCATTCTCCTGCACAAGCACGAGAATTCTGTTATTTAATTCTACTATTTTTTTATTGAGTGTGTCAATAGTCTGATTGAGTTCATCAATCGTTTTATTCAACTCTTCAATAGTATCTTTTAACTGCTGATTTTCTTCCTCAAGCTCGGCAATTCTCTTTTCTGCCTCCATCAACTTGAGTTTTGTCTGCTGGAGCTCTTTCTTAACCTCTTCAAGTTGGTCTTCAAGAGCAGAAACCCTGCCCCTAAGAGTGAGAATCTGCTGTTCTTTCTGATCAATTATAACCTTTAAATTCTTGATTTCATTCGTGAGGTCAAGAATTTTCTTTTCGCGTTCACGGATTTCACGAAGGCGGATTTCCATCTCCTCTTTACGAACAGCATCAAGCTGTGCCTTCATAACCGCCTCGCGGGTCTTCTGCGGCTTTGATTCTTCCTCGGCAATTCGTGCATTTTCAGCGTCGTACTGTTCCTTAAGGATTGAACGAAGTGCCGGGTTTGTAGCAATAGACATCATAAAATGCTGGAATCCCATCGCAAAGTAAACATCCTGCTGAACAGTATCTGTCATTTTGCCGTTGTATTCCTCGCTTACAACCTCAAAGCCTTTACGCTTGTAGCTGTCGAGAAAGTTCCACAGCTCAACCACTCTTTTAAAGTTGGGGTTCTTTTTGAGAAGGTTGGTCTGCATGAGCGGAGGACGAACCTCAGGCTCTTTTGAGATTTCCTTAATCAACTGAGTGTTTAAAAACTCATTAAGGGTTGTTCTGATTCTTCTGATTCGGTCAAAGTCCGAAAGCTGAGAAACATCAAGAACATCAAGGTCATCCGCAAGAGTTTCGTGAGATTCATTTATATAGTTAAGATTAAAATCTACTTTTTTCTCATTAAAATCAATGTGACGAACCATAGAAATTTTATTATAGCTGTCGTTCGGCACATCCTTCATCTTTGAATACTTGTCGTCAACAAAGTGAAGCGCTTTGCGAATCAGCGTCATAAGCACACGGTTTTCATAAATAGCAAAGCTTTCTTCGCGCTCAATTGTGAGGATTTTGTTAGGCGTTACCATATCACCCTCAACCTTGGCGATAAAGTTAGTGTGCTGCGAAAGGTGCTTAACAGACTCGGGACCAATCTTTTTTGCAAGCTCAACTCTAACAACATTGTCAACCTGCTTAATAAAACGGCGCTGTTCGTCTATTGCTTTCTGAATGTACGGAAGTGTTTCCTCAATGGCAACAACCCATTCCATATCAATTACCTTTTCGTTGGTCTTACCGTCGAGCTTATCCTCGCCCTTATCGCCGTCCTTAAGGCCTTCTGTTATGTAATTGTAAGTAAAATCATTTTTCAGAATGTCCTGCATATACATATATGCTCTGAAATATTTACCAAAATCAGCCATTGATTTTTCTCCAATCAGATAGTTTTACCGCTAAAGGGACAAAGTCCTTTCACCAAGCAAAGGGCGAACAGAGTTCGCCCTGAATTGCTAAAATTATACAAGCTTCTTGAGCATACGGAGATAATCCTTGCTCTCAGTCATATTTTCTTCGCCGAAAAGCTCGTCAATATACGCACAAAGGCCATCTATTTCATCACGAATGTATGAAAGATTGAGTGACTCAAATTTTCTAAATACCTTGCGGGCAAGAACATAGTCAAGACCGTCAAGCTCTGTACCGCCTGTTCCGACATAAGCAGGAACAAAGTCACGAAGCTGTTTTACAATACGGTTACCAAAAGCTATGCGGAAATGCTCAATAACATAATCATCCAGAAGGGCAATCTTTTTGAGGTTCTCTTCCGAAACAACAAATTGAACCTTAGCGGCATTGAGGATGTACTCAAAATGTTTGTATGAAATGTATACAGAGTCTGTGAGAGGTGCTTCAAAAGGAACACCCTTTGTGTCGATGTTAATCGGCATAGCACGGTCATAAACCTTATCTGTGATAGCAAATGTCGAGTCATCGTTATTCGCAGTACCGATGTACCACATATTCGGCGGAATTTTGAGCTGACCGTTCACGATATGCTTCGGGTCAGACGGCCAAGAGTTCGGGATGATATCAACAACCCACTCATCTCTTGACGGCATTTCAAGAATTGAAAGCATCTCGGCAAAGTAATACTCAACTCGAGCGATATTCATCTCATCGAGGATTACCGCATAGATGTTTTCGTTATACGATGCCTCATACATTGCACGTAGAAGCTCAGTTTCGTTGAACTTCTTTGTAAATTCGTTGAAGTAACCGAAAAGCTCTGTTCTGTCGCGCCATGACGGCTGAACGGAAGCAACGATTGAAGGATTGTTTACAAACTTACCAAAGGCGTAAGCAAGTGAAGTTTTACCTGTACCTGAAATACCCTGAAGGATAATGAGTCTGGTAGACGCAAACGCAGCAACAAAAAGTCTGATAAGCTTAATATCGTAGTAAAGACCAAGCTGTGAACAAGCAAAGAGTCTGAAACGCTCACAGAACTCGGGAAGTGTGATATCGTTGTCATAAACCGGCGGAACATAATCTGCCCAAAGATGGTCGATTTCCGTAAGCTTGTAGAAACGGCTTTCGCCTGTGTCCTCTTCTTCGCCGTTCTTGAGTGACTCGATTTCTTCGCCTGTAAGCTCTGAAATCTCGTTGGGGTTAAGACCAATCTGTGAAACCTTCATAGAGAGAATCTTATCCTTTTCAAGGTTAAGTCTCATAACCTCTTTGTTGAGTGCCTGAACCTCTTTAACAAGAGAATCTGTATCTTTTCTTCTTCTGTGCGAACGAATAAACTTTTTTACAGCGACGACAATAAGCCATACGCAAAGTGCAAGCACAGCTACCAGAAGCACAATGGCAATAATCGCAATTACCCATGCGAGGCCGCCAAGCTCCGTGGTATAGGCATTAATAATGTTTACATAAGCGGAAAAATCAAAGGCATTGCCTACTCCGCCAAATAACCCGGTGATTATTGACCATAATGAGCCAAAAAACTGACCGAGAAATTCAAAAAGAAATTTAAATACTGTATCCACGGTACTTCGTCTCCTTAAAAAAATCTACTCTCATCTTCTTTAGGCGAAATTTCATCGCCTTATACTGCGGCGATAGGTAATCGCCGTTCGTTTCCGACGGAAACGGTTTTGTGTTAATGATTTGTTTTTGTATTATCAGAAAATCTGTATTTCAGACGGGAGAACTCGGTTCGCCACTGCAATTAACTGATAATTTCTGTTATGTTTTTACTGTAAGCTGTAACTGTATTTCTTTCTCAGCTTTGATGCTGAGAAAGAAATATACCGTTACGATAAACGCTATGAATGCGTTAGGGACAAATTTGTCATAACTTAATCGGAATTATCAGCGGAATTATTGCCGTCAGCAGGTGTTTGTACCTCAGGCTCATTTTCCGCCTTGTCCTGATTTTCTCCGACGGAGGCAAGATATTCCTCAATAGCTCTCTTTTTCTGTTCTTCGGTAAGCTCGGCGGAATCAACCGCAAGCTTTGCCTCTTTGAGAGTTTTTTCTTTATTGTAGGCAAGCAGGTTGAGAACAACACGAACCGCTTCATAAACAAAGAAAATAATCATCGGAAGCAGAACGCAGAGGAAAAATCCAAGCTGAGTTCTGATAAAGCTTAAAAAGTTACCCACGCCGCCAATCTTCGTACCTGTGTACTTGGCAACAATAGTCGAAGAGGTTTGAAGATCCTTATCGGGCTCGGGGTTGGTTTTCTTATTGTCACCCTGTGTTCTGTAGTAGGTAATGTTGTCATCCTTAACAACCTCAACAATTCGGTGGGTGTTAAGAACGGACTCACCGTTGACTGTGATTGGGAATGTAACAATGTCACCTTTCTGATATTCATATGAAGGGTCATTTGTAACATCACTGAAAATTAAATCACCAACGTTAATTGTGTCCTCCATTGAATCAGTCTGAACGCTGAGGGGTGCAATGCCGAAAATATTGGGGACCCCTGATGATTTAGATGTTAATGATAATGTAACAATAAGTACTGATACTACCAAAACCAGTATAACAACAATATCTATAATAACATTGATTATCTTTTTTAACACTTTTTTCATGCAAGGGGACTCCGATCAAATAATTTGCTTAATATTATGTTTTACTAACTGTTAATTTATAAATTAGTCAGCTGTAATTGTGAAAGTGATGTTTGGCATATCGTTACCAGCATATGCATCCTGGCAATCCACATCCTGGCCTTCAAACCATACGATAAGCATATAGTACTTAGCATCATTCTGATTAAGATCACCAGCATTAACAGAGATTGAGCTACCCTGTGTTGAAACATCTGAAGCAGCTGCTTTGATTGCACCTTCTCTGTCTGCTACGCCTGCACCAACATATTCAACAGGCTTAGCAGCGTCAGCACCAGCACTGTAAATGTTATCTCTAAATTCCTGAGCACTTGCAACCGTTGCAGTACCACGACCGGTGTCTGCTGTACAATCAGAAGGAACAAGAGCTACACGGAGGTAGTTTTTACCACTTGTAACAGCTGTTTCAGAAATATTTGCTGTAATCGTAACATTAGTAGCAGTCTCAGCACCTGTGTTCTTAACATTGAGCATATTGCAGAATACATTGCCTTCAGCAGTAGCTGTACCAACACCAGTAATTTTCTCACCGTTTGTAGCAGCACCTGACATACCATTTACAGCCTGAGCTTTGTACCAGTTTGCACCGTCATATGATGATGCCGGCTGGAGAAGCTTTTTAGCTGCATCTGTACCAAAGTTATAGTTGAGGTTGTCTGTCCAATCAGAAGTTCTGCTTGATACTAAGAGCAATGACTTCTTAGATGTCTGAACAGAGATACCTGTTGCCTGAGTTGTTGTGTCAGTTGTGAACCAAGCGAATGTTGCTGTACCAAGTGCGAGCATTGCCACGAGGAGCATTGCTACGGAAGAGATTAATAATCTCTTTCTTGATGTTGTTTTCATAGAGAAATTCCTCCTAAATAAAATTAATTTTTGTCCCTAAAACACCATAGGGATTTTTTGCTATATCAGTGCCGAGGCACATAATACCAAGTTGATGTAATACTGTACCGAAAATTACGGTTTTGCTGTGGATTCTTCATCGTCACGAACCGAGAACAGCATTCTCATTCTTACATGACCGTTTCGGATATCGTCGATACATTCGGGGTCGTTACCCTCAATCCAAATTACGATTGTGTATTTGTCAATATCGCCAACCTTGAATTTTTCGGTTGATGTTTTATAAACTTCCTTATCGCTTACAAACTTTGTGCAATCGGTTTCGGCTTTGCTTCTGTCTTTGTACTGACCTTTGCCGTAAATTGAGCTCTTGCCGTTTTTGTAAATCATAACTCGGGTTGCTTCATCTGCCGACTTAGCCGCACCTGTGATTTCAAGCACTGCGTCATAGTCAAGCTCAACCTCTCCGTTATTTTTACAATAGAAAGTATAAGCAACATAGTTTTTGCCGTTGTGCGCACCGTCCTTGCTTGTGTCAAGGTCAACAGGAAGCCATGCATATGTAATGTTTGTAACATCCTTAACCTGCTTCGCAGTAAGTGAAGCACACTGAGTTTTGAAGTCAGCGTCTTCGCTAAGCACGATACCTTTTTTTACGGCAGGAGAATCAATGCTGATAATCAAGTCGCCCCATTGCGTTACAAGCGTTGAAACAATGAACAGAATAAGAAGAATGATTATGCAGACCGAAAGGATAATACTCAAAAGCCGTCTGCGCTTTTTGTATTTTACAATCTCGATTGAATCATTTTTTACATGAAAATGTTCAATCTCGGAATCTGCCATTTTCTTATCATTTAAGCGACTTAACTCCTCGGGAGTAATCGGTTGTTCAATTTTTGGTTTCTTTTTTCCGAACAAGTTTTTCTCTCCCCTCAAAGTTGTATCCGTTTAACTGTCGGATTGTGCGTATTTCATTAACCCATAATTTTTCTCCTGTCTGAAATCTGCGTTGAATGACAGCTCCTCCAGGGCGGGCGGCCGATGACCGCCACTACGGGACATTGTTTAATTTAATTATGAGATTGGTTTATTGTCCTTATCGCATCCGATAAAGCCAAGCTGTACAGAAAGCTGTGCATCCTGAACATCGTCATCACACTCGGGGTCGTTACCCTCAATCCAAAGACGAACTGTTACCTTAACCGGTTCGAGCTGATTAAGATGAAAAAGCCTTGTGTTGTTTGAGTAAACCATTGAACCTGACGGCAAATCAAAAGTTGTCTGTCCGTTTACGGGATTACTTCTGTTCGGCTCATAAATTGTTGTGCCGTTGCCTGTTCCCTCGGCTGAGAAATCAACTCTTGCACAATTTACTACATCAGCCTTTGCGCCGGTTGATTCTGTCGATACCTTTGTACCGTCATCAGCACCTGCTTTTGTGCTTTCGGTTGTGAGGTGAACCCACATTTCCTCGGTTGCGATGAAGTAACATTCAAACTCAAGGTAGCTGTGCTTGTTAGGCTCTCTGACCGTGCCGCGCTGATTGGTGAACTCTGTACCCTCTCTTGTTGTAACAGGGTCAAGCACCGTATCTTCAAGGCTTGAACCGTGCTTTTTAAGGTAATCGTCAATCATTTCATTTGTGATTACCTTGCCGTATTTTTCAAGGTCTTTGCCGTGGTTTTCCATACTGACTTTAAGTTGTGCGGCAAGGCTGATATTGAGGTCAAGCTTGTCAACACCCGCGAAAGTGTTTACTGAGAACCACGCAACCGTAGCTGTCGTCATAGAAAGAAGGGTTATGATTGCCACAAATACAATCAGCCTTTTTCTCTTTTTAAATGGAACTTTATCACTGACCATTTTATCAATAATCCTGTTAAAAAGGCCCATGCAAACACTCTCCTCATAAGCACACATCTGCGCCAAAATATAATAGTATTTTATACCCTAAACGCACAATTTGCAATATTAATTCTTCGACTGTCACCATTTTTGGATGAATTCACAAGATTTTCACATTTCATTTGTGCAATATTCTAATTTTTTATTACTTAATCAATATTTTATAAATTTTTGAGTTTTTGTCCTTTATTCATATTGTTCCCTTTAAAATGGCATAAGAAGACAAAAAAGTCCCTTTATTTAAAGGGACTTTAGGTTTACAATAATAACAAATGACATTTATTAAATTTTAAATAGTTATTACAAATTTGTAACCTGTCTTGTTGTAAATTACTGTAAGATTGTGTTGCATTATTTAATTTTGCTTTTTGACTATTTTGTATTCATCATAAAGCTGGAAATAGTGACATGAATCTGTGTTCTGTGAAAGAAACCTTGCCATTTCATCCTCATCAAGGTTGATGCTGCAATAATCGCCAAATTCATCGTCGCTCACAAAGTTTGCACAAAATTCGCATTTGTCAGCCATTCTGCTCACCGTCCTTTTTGAGAAACCCATATTTATTGTAGGTGAACGGAACATAATTCTCGAGCTGATTAAAAACATCATCTTCGGTATCGGCAATCGTGTAAAGTCTGTTACAGGCATTGGTCATAAACTTTTCACTTACGGCATTGTCAAGCATCGCAAGCATTGAGTTGTAGTAGCCTTTTACATTGTATATAATGATAGGCTTTGTGTGTCTGTTAAGCTGCTTTAGTGTGAGAACCTCAAAAAATTCTTCAAAAGTGCCCATACCGCCGGCACAGATTACAAAAGCGTCCGCTTTATCTTCCATAATACCTTTGCGTTCACGCATTGTATCTGTTACAATAAGTTCGGAGCATTTGTCAAAAACAACACCCACATCAATAAAAAAATCGGGTGTAACTCCGATTGTGTAACCGCCTGCGCTGTATGCGCCGCGGACGGATGCGCCCATAATCCCGTATTTTCCCGCACCGAAAACAAGGTTGTAGCCCTTTTCGGCAATTCTCTTGCCGAGATGCTCGGCAGATTCAAGATAGATTTTGTCAATTTGCTCACTTGATGAGCCAAAAACACATATATTCATACTTTTTATCCTTTCGCATTCGCAGCTGCGTTGTATTTTTCTGATTTTGTCTGAAACAACCGTCAGTTATCTGAACTTAGCTTGGATATTGCGACAGTTCGCAGTCATCCGCAATTAGATTATACATCTCAAATACACAGCGGTCAAGCAGTCAAAACGACGGCAATACACAATTTACACAGATTTTATTTTATCAAAACAATCGTAAACACAAGCATTATTAACAAATAATTTACTATTCATTTTATTCAACGGAGGGTATATTTATGTCTGCTACTTCTTCAAAACTCAAAAATCCGAACGATTCTGTTATGAATCAAAGAGTAATAAAGCTTGCATGGCCG
This sequence comes from Ruminococcus bromii, assembly GCF_002834225.1. GTDB lineage: Bacteria > Bacillota > Clostridia > Oscillospirales > Acutalibacteraceae > Ruminococcoides > Ruminococcoides bromii. The sequence continues at coordinate 54,725 of NZ_NNSR01000032.1, forward strand.
ATATTTTTACAGCTGTTGCTCGGCGTTTCACTCGGCTATGTTGACACGATTATGCTTTCAAACTACAACAGTACCGCAGTTGGGGCAATTGGCAACGCCAATCAGGTCCTCGGCTTTTTGACCCTTGCCTTTAACATTATATCAAGTGCAACCGGCATTATCGTCAGCCAGTACCTTGGTGCAGGCAAAAAAGAAAAGATGAATATGATTTACACGGTTGCATTGTCATTCAACTTTGTGCTGAGTATTGTAATCAGCCTTGTTGTTTTCATATTCAGCCGAAATCTGCTTGAGGCAATGCAGGTGCCTGCGGCAATGCTTGACGAATCCGATATGTATATGCGAATAGTCGGCGGTACAATCTTTACTCAGGCGCTTATCAACGCTTTTAACTCAATTTTTGCAAGCAACGGCAAAACCGTTTTCGGTATGATTATCGGTCTTGGAATGAACATTATCAATATCTGCGGAAATGCTCTTTTGCTCTACGGACCGCTTCAGGTTCTCGGACTCGGTGCGTCGGGTGCGGCTGTTTCCACATGCGGAAGCAGAGTTATTGCGGTAATTGCATCTGTTATATACTTCTACACGGTTATCAAAGGCAAGTTCAGCCTTAAATATCTTCGCCCGTTTCCGTATGATGTTCTCAAAAGCCTTCTTAAACTCGGCATTCCGACAGCAGGCGAGAACATTTCCTACGACTGTTCACAGCTGTTTTTACAGGCATTCATCAATACAATGGGTATCGTTGCAATCAACGCAAAAATCTACGCAAATATGCTTTCAATGTTCACATATATGATTGCTCTTGCCGCTGCAAATGCAACACAGATTATTGTGGGTCACAGCATAGGCGCTCACGATTACGATTTTGCATACCGCAGGGTGCTGAAAACTTTGCGTTTCGGTATGATAATTTCAATCTCGGTTGCAATTATAAACTGGTTGATTTCGCCATTTACACTCGGACTTTTCACAGGCGACAAGGCGGTTATCGCACTCGGTTCAACGGTTATGTTCATTGCAATTATTTTAGAATTTGGCAGAACAACAAACCTTGTTATCATCAACAGTATGAAAGCCGCCGGTGATGTTAAGTTTCCGACTGCACTTGCTATCTTTTCGATGTGGATTTTGAGCGTCGGACTCGGTTGGCTGCTCGGCATTTTCTTTGGAATGGGACTTACGGGAATTTGGATTGCTATGGCGGCAGATGAGATTTTCAGAGGTGTTGTCGTGCTTATCCGCTGGATAAAAGGCGGTTGGAGAGGCAAACGAGTGGTGCTTGAAGAAAAAACAAACTCAAACGGAACGGCAAAGGCTACGGCATAATCCGACAAAAGATATGATACCATATAACGAAAGGGAATAAACTATGAACTTTACGGAATACAATGTTAATGATAAAAACCTCGAAGAAATTTTGCTTGCACTCAAGTCGCTTGATGCGGTTGAGGCTGTCGCACTCGGAGGCTCCCGTTCAACAGGCGAAGCCGATGAAAATTCAGACTATGATATTTATGTTTACTGCTCAGAAATACCGACCGGCAAAACAAGAGAAAATCTTCTGGGAAAATACTGCTCCGTTGCCGAATTTGGCAATCACTACTGGGAGAGCGAAGACAACACGGTTATGAACAACGGTACTCCTGTTGACATAATCTACCGCGAAATTGACAGGTTCGGCGGATATATTGATACGGTAATCAAAGGCGGCAAGGCTTTTAACGGCTATACAACCGCATTTTGGCACAACATCAGGAACAGCAAGGTTCTCTTTGACAAGACAGGGACTTTTACAAAATTCAGAGATATGGCGCAGATTGACTATCCCGAAAATCTCCGCAGAGCTATTATCAAAAACAACCGCAGCCTTTTGAGCGGAAAGCTTCCGTCATATGACAGGCAGATTAAGAAAATGCAGGAGCGCGGTGATATCGTCAGCGTCAATCACAGAATCACGGCATTCCTCGAAAGCTATTTTGATGTTATCTTTGCACTCAACCGTCAGACACACCCCGGTGAGAAAAGACAGGTTCAGCTCTGCAAAAAGTATTGTACCCTCTTGCCGAAGAATTTTGAAGAAAACATAAACGCTCTTATGAAGTCAATCTCAGACGGCGGTTCATACGAAATCGTCACAGCAATGGTCAATAACCTTGATGAAATTCTTAATGATGAATTCAAATAAAAAAAGCGGTGTCGGAAAGTTCCGTCACCGCTCAGCATTTTCAGCCATATAAAATTCAAATGGAATATTGACATTGCTTTTTGCATAATATATAATAAGAACACAAGGAAAACCGTTAAAAGCGGTTAGTCCCAAAGTTTTAAAACGAATATAAAATAATCGTCCGATATTTGAGGCTGTCGGGCGATTATTTTTTTATGCTATTGATGACTTCTGCGAGTGCTATAAGTAAAATTATCAGCAAAACCGATTCAGTCATGCATATCACCCCCTTTCGGGAGTGCTAACCGCCTTAAACTTCCTTGTATTCTCGTATCATATTGTATCAAGCTGAAATTGCGATGTCAACCATAGATAAATACTACGCTTACTTCAGGCTCCGTATCTATACATCTCACCAAAAATCTCTTTTGCCGTAACTGCATTGTCGGTTATGGCATTTTTTAATTCGGTGATATTGTCAAACTTTTTTTCGGGACGAATGAAATCAAGCAGACGGACATCGGCTGTCTGACCGTATATTTCACCACCGTGAAAGTCAGGCATCCATGTTTCGCTCAAAAGTTTCGTTCCGCCGACTGTCGGCTTTACACCGATATTAGTCACACCGCAATAGACCTTTCCGTCTTCAAGCGTAACGGCAGACGCATAAACGCCGTATTTCGGCACGGCAAGATTTTCGGGAAGTTTCTGATTGATTGTCGGAGTGCCGAGTTCTCTGCCGAGTCTTTTTCCGTGGGTGATCACGGCAGAAAATCCAAAATGCGAACACAAAAGCTTGTTTGCACGGCGGATGTTTCCCTCGCTCACAAGCAGACGGATAAGTGTTGACGAAACAACATCGCCATCGTCACGCTCAGGCTCTATCACTTTAAGCTCCGTGCCATTTTCATCACAAAGCTTTTTGAGCAAATCGGTATCGCCTTCGCCGTTTTTTCCGAAACGATAGTTAAAACCGCAGACAACAAATTTTGCGTTGAGGTTGCCGAAAATAATTTTCTCGACAAAGTCCTTTGCAGACATATTCATCAGCTTTTTGAAATCAAGGCTGAAGGTATGTTCAATACCCAGGCTTTCAAGCGTTTTCAGCTTATCTTCCGTTGTCATAAGCGCACCATTAGAAGATTTTCCGAGAACCTCCTTCGGGCTTTGAGCAAATGTAAAGCACACGGGCAAAAGTCCGTTTTTCTTCTGCTCAACAGCCGAGAGAATAACCCTTCGGTGTCCCTTGTGAAGTCCGTCAAAAAATCCGAGAGCAACGGCAGTATTCAATTTTTCGTGTTCTGAAACAGTAAAATTCTGCATATATATTTCCTATGATTAAATTAAATTTTACCGCTTTTCAAAAGTGCGGCAGTCTTTAAAACGGCAATCTGTGTTTTGGAGTCGGGAATCATATTGTTAAGCACCATTTCAACGGCTTTGTTGAGGGAGATTTTTTCAACATTCAAAAACTCACCCTCGTCAAGCCTTTGCTCACCCTGTGACTTTACCCGACAGGCATAAAGATGGATAATTTCCGATGTGTATCCGGGGGACGGATAGACCTGACCGAGAGAAATGTAGGAGTAGCCCTCAAGTCCCGTTTCTTCAAGAAGCTCACGCTTTCCGTTTTCAAGCGGAGTAGAACCCTTTTCAAGCTTGCCGGCAGGAAGCTCAAGCACAACCTCCTTGTACGGATAGCGAAACTGCTTTACAAAAGAAAGGTTATTGTCCTCATCAAGAGCGGCAACGCATACTCCGCCCGGATGATTGACAACCTCCCTCTTTGACCTTTTACCGTCAGGAAGCTCCACTTCGTCAAGGACTATATGCAGGACTCTGCCGTCAAAAATTTTCTTGCTGTCAAGAGTTTTTTCAAAAAGCTCCATAATTATGCCTCCGTTTTAAAGATTGAATTATCGAAAGGAAAGGATTTTGTTATGACCGATTATAATGTTTTTCCCGATTACAAAACGCGCAAGGAAATAATAAACGGACTTTGCGGGAAATACAAATTTATCAAGCACTGCTTTGCAGGAAAAAGCGTGTGCGGAAGAGGTATTGATGTTCTGCACATCGGCAACACCAAGAATCGTGTGCTATACTGCGGCGGTTTTCACGGTTCGGAGTACCTCACTGTGCTTGCCTTGCTGAAATTCTTTGAAGAATGTTGTCAGGCTATGCAAAACGATAATCCTGTCGGCGAATACAAAATCGGAAATTTTTTAAGCATTCGCGGACTTACGATTGTGCCTTGCGTGAATCCCGACGGCACGGAAATTGCCCTGCACGGCAGTGACGCCGCATTCAAATACAAACCGCTTGTCGAAAAGGTCTGCACCGATACATATAAATGGCAGGCAAACGCCCGTGGAGTTGACATCAACCACAACTTCAATGCGGGTTGGTGCAGACTTAAACAGCTTGAATTAAAGAACAATATCAAGTGTCCTGCGCCGACGAGATTCGGCGGAAATCATCCCGAAAGCGAACCCGAAACAAAGGCACTGACAACACTTTGCCGTAATATTGACTTTGAACGGGCAATCGCTCTGCACAGTCAGGGACGGGAAATTTACTGCTCATTCGGCAGACATACACCCGTTCTGAGCTTTCGGCTTGCGTCAATGTTCTCACAGGCAAGCGGCTACAACATAGCCTTTCCCGAGGAGATTGCCACAGGCGGCGGCTTTAAGGATTGGTTCATCGAAAAATTCCGCCGACCTGCCCTCACCGTAGAAATGGGGCTCGGCAAAAATCCCCTCCCCCTCTCCGACTTTGAAGAAGAATACAAAATCCTGCGAAGCATCCTCTGTCTCGGAGCGGTGGTTTAAAAATTTCATTTCATTGTATTTACAGCACTGAACACATATTGTTTGGTGCTGTTTTTAATTAAAAGGGCGCGTTAAGGGCGCGTTAAACACACATTTGGGCGCATTAAGGGCGCGTTAAACACACATTTGGGCGCATTAAGGACGCGTTAAACACACATTTGGGCGCGTTAAAATTATTCCTAACATTTTCTGATATAATTCAAGGGCAACCTCGGTTGCCCTTGTTTATTTTGTTATTTTTAATAACTTTGATTAATTTTTATCGTCCTCGTCACCAAAGAATGAGATTGAGTTTACGATATTGTCAACAGCCTCGTCTGAAATTACATTAGGCTCGTCAAGATATTTTGATCTTTTTTCAATGCTGTCAATAGCCATCTGCATCTGCTCCTGCGGAGTTGACGGCTTTTTCGGAGCATCGTAAATCTCGTTATCCTCCGGATTTGAGATGTTCACATACTCCTCTTTTTTAGGCTCTTCTTTAACCTCGGGTTCTTCCTCAGGCTCAACGATTGCAGGCTCATTGCCGTCATCGGGGACTTCAACTTTCTCTGTCACATCTTCCGCAGATTCCTCTTTTACGGATTCTTCCGCTTTTTCGGCAGATTCGTCATTTTTTTTTGACTTGTCAACGCCAAAGTTCGGAGCATCGTAATTTTCGTCAATCTCCTCTGCGGCAGCCATAATTACCTCACCGGGAGCGTCAATCTGCTTTTCTCTTCTCGCCTCGGCAACAGCCTTGAGTTCGTCAAGGTGATTTACAGGCTTTTCAACCTTTTCGCTGTCCTCATCAAAATAGATATCATACCATACGAGGAATACATAAATTGTCCAAACTCGTCTGCTGTTATCTTCTTTTCCGCTGAAATGACTGTCGAGCCATGAAACAAGGACATCTGTATTGAAGAATTTCTCGGCAGTTTTGCCCTTGAACTTAGTCTTTACCACATTATAATACTTTTCTTCACGAAGCCATACTCTTGTCGGTACAGGGAAACCGAGTTTCTCTTTTTCGGCAGTAGCCTCAGGCATATGGCGAACGGCAGCCTTACGCATTGCATACTTTGTGTTGTGCTTGTTGCAGCGCAGTTTTGTCGGGAGCGATGACGCAACCTTGAAAACCTCCTTATCGAGGAAAGGAACACGAAGTTCAAGCGAGTTAGCCATACTCATACGGTCGGCTTTAAGAAGGATGTCGCCGACCATCCACATATTGATGTCGAGATACTGCATTTTTGTAACATCGTCATACTTACGGCAACGATAATAATATTTTCTTGTAAGATCCTGTGGGCGTGTTGCAATTGACGGATCCTTCAAAAGCTCCTGCTTCTGCTTGTAGTCATACATAAATGCGTTACCGATATAACGCTCCTCAAGCTTGTCACAGGCACGGATGAGATAATCTCTGCCCTTGATGTCGGGGAGCTTTCTGCAAATTGCTCTTATTGCCTTTCTGATGCAATGGGGAACAATTGTCTGATAAATTTTGAACACTCTCGGATCGTTGTAGCAAGTGTAACCGCCGAACAATTCGTCTGCACCCTCACCCGAAAGGACAACCTTTACATAATGGCTTGCAAGACGGGATACAAAGTAAAGTGCGATACATGACGGATCTGCAAGCGGCTGATCCATATGGTACTGAACAGTCGGAACAGCGTCCCAGAATTCTTCACTTGAGATAAGGTGAGTGTGGTGTTCAACACCGATTTTTTCGCTGAGATTTTTTGCCCAGCTGATTTCATTATATTTTTCGCCAAAGTCAAAGCCGACTGTAAATGTTTTCTGGTCGGCAAAATATGTTGAAACATAGCTTGAGTCAACACCGCTTGAAAGGAAACAGCCAACCTCAACATCGGCAATTTTGTGAGCGTTTACGGAGTTTTCAAAAACCTTTTCGATTCTGTCAACAGCCTCTTCCTCTGTCATTTCTTCGTTAGGATTGAAACGAGCCTCAAAATAACGGGTAGTTTCAACCTCGCCGTCCTTGTACCAGAGGTAGTGACCTGGCATAAGGCAGTAAACGCCCTCAAAGAAAGTTTCGGGCGGAACTGCATACTGGAATGAAAGGTAGGAATCAAGTGCCTTTCTGTTGAATTTCTTTTCAAACTTAGGATATTCAAGAATACTCTTGATTTCACTTGCATAGACAAAGTCATTGCCTATCTGAGTGTAGTGCATCGGCTTAATGCCGAAGAAATCACGGGCAATAAAAAGTGAGTTATCCTTTGTGTTGTAAATAGCAAAGCCGAACATACCACGGAGTTTTGGGAGCATATCTTCTTTCCACTCTTCAAAGCCGTGAACAAGCACTTCACTGTCTGTATCTGTATAGAACTTATGACCTTTTGAGATAAGTTCTTTTCTCAAATCCTTGTAGTTATAAATTTCACCGTTGAATGTGAGAACAAGGCTTTTATCCTCATTGTATATAGGCTGATGACCTGCACCGAGGTCAATAATGGAAAGTCTGCGAAATCCCATGGAAATATTGTCGTCCGTAAAAAATCCGTCCGAGTCGGGACCACGGTGAGTGATAACCTCTGTCATATTTCTGATGACATCGGCTCTGTTTTCAACCTGTCCCATAAAGCCGGCTATGCCGCACATATCACAATTCCCCTTTCAAGGTAATTTTCAAAATTAACCGCATTAGACTAATGCCCTATTTTAAACATTTTATCACAATTTACTCCCAAATTCAACTGTTTGCAGGCATAAGTTTCAAATCAAAGCAACGCCCCTCAGCCTTTTTTATTCTTTAAGTATTCATCAAGCAAATCCGCTGCATATCTGCACAACTCAGGACACGGACGGACGGCATAATATTTTTCTGTTCTCTCAGACGGAGTCGGGTTGTCCTTTGCCTTTGCTCTCATACCGAGAAGGTCACGGCAGATGATTGAACCGTTGTCCTCTTTGAACCTTTCAGCAAGCTGCTGAACCTCGGTGTAGACACGCTTTTTGTCGGCATTATCCTTGCTGTCACTGTAACCCCTTGCAAGACCTAAAGCCATATACATTCCCGTAACAGTACCGCAGACCTCACGCATTCTGCCTATTCCGCCGCCAAACGGTGACGCAAGCATAAGAGCAGTCTGTTCATCAAAGCCCAAATCGTCACAAAATGCAAGCAATACAGCCTGAGCGCAGTTGTAGCCCTGCATAAAATTATTCTTAGCAATTTCACCTTTTGTCATACCAATTTCTCCTTTTATAGGGTTATTTCATATAAGCAAAGTATAACACCAAGGTCAAAATACTGCAACGATTTTTTGCTTGTAGAAGAGGTTAGTGTATGATATAATTTATCATACAACAGCATTTCGCAAATTGTATCGTTTACAAGCACATTGCAAATGCCTTAAATTTGCTTGCTTTATTCGTTAAAATTGTTATAATCTAAGTACAGATATTTCACACATCTTTTAGAAGCGTGAAATATCTGTGAGTTTAGCCGTGGAATAATCCACAACCAAACTCACGAGGAGCTGACGCTCCTTTGTACTGATTGCAATCTGTCGCAAGCTCTGCTCCTTGCAAGCAAAGCAGAGCGTTGCTCGGATTTAAATCTAAATACAGATTAAAATAAAGTACAAAAAAGACATTAAAGAAAAAGGTGATTAGCATTGTCTTTTCCACAGGATAAAATAAGAAATTTCAGCATTATTGCTCACATTGACCACGGCAAGAGTACGCTTGCGGACAGAATTCTTGAGCAGACCAACTCCGTTTCCGAAAGGGATATGGAGGCGCAGCTGCTTGATGACATGGACCTTGAGCGTGAGCGCGGCATTACAATCAAGGCGAGGGCGGTTAGCGTTATCTACAAAGCCGATGACGGCGAAGAATATCTTTTTAACCTCATCGACACCCCCGGTCATGTTGACTTTAACTACGAGGTTTCCCGTTCACTGGCGGCTTGTGAGGGCGCTATTCTTGTTGTTGACGCATCACAGGGCATTGAGGCGCAGACTCTTGCAAACACATATCTTGCCGTTGACAGCGGACTTGAAATTGTTCCCGTTGTCAACAAAATTGATCTGCCGAGTGCCGACCCCGACAGGGTTATTCAGGAAATCGAAGATGTAATCGGTATTCCTGCCGAGGATGCTCCGAAAATTTCCGCAAAGGCAGGAATCAACATTCACGCAGTTCTTGAAAAGGTTGTTCACGATATTCCTGCTCCGACAGGCGACATCAACGCTCCTCTGCGTGCATTGATTTTTGACAGCTGCTACGACAGCTACAAGGGCGTAATTATATATGTAAGGCTCAAAGAGGGGCAGATTCACCCGGGCGATGAATTCAAACTTATGGCAACGGGCAGTGTGTTCAATGTTGTTGAGTGCGGACTTATGCACGCAACCGCCCCCGAAAAGACCGACGGTCTTTATGCAGGCGAGGTTGGCTACATCACGGGTTCAATCAAGACTCTTGCAGACGCAAAGGTCGGCGACACGGTTACACTCACATCAAATCCCGCCGAAGAACCGCTCCCCGGCTACCGTGAGGCACAGCCTATGGTTTTCTGCGGTATCTACCCTGTTGACGGCGCAAGATACGGTGACCTTAAAGATGCACTTGAAAAGCTACGGCTTAACGATGCGGCTCTTTCGTTTGACCCCGAAACATCGGTTGCTCTCGGATTCGGTTTCCGCTGCGGATTTTTAGGACTGCTCCACATGGAAATCATTCAGGAGCGACTTGAAAGAGAATATCAGCTTGACCTCATCACAACCGCACCGAGTGTAATTTACAGAATCACACGCACAGACGGAACGGTTGAGATGATTGACAACCCGACAAACTACCCCGATCCGTCACTTATTCAAATGGCGGAAGAGCCTGTAACAGACGCTCACATCTATGCACCTAAGGAATATGTCGGCAATATTATGGAGCTTTGTCAGGACAGACGAGGAACTTTTGTCGATATGCAGTATATTGATGCCGACCGTGTTGATTTACACTATGTACTTCCGCTTGCCGAAATAATCTACGACTTTTTCGACACGCTCAAATCACGCACAAGAGGTTATGCATCATTCGACTATGAGCTTAAAGAATATGTTCAGAGCAACCTTGTTAAGCTTGATATTATGCTCAACGGCGAGGTTGTCGATGCGCTTTCGTTCATCATTCATGCCGATAAGGCATATTCAAGGGCAAGAAAGATGGCTGAGAAGTTAAAGGAAAAGATTCCGAGACAGCTTTTTGAAATTCCGATTCAGGCTTGCATCGGCGGTAAAATCATTGCCAGAGAAACCGTAAAGGCTATGCGTAAGGATGTACTTGCCAAGTGTTACGGCGGTGATATTTCCCGTAAGAAAAAGCTTCTTGAAAAGCAAAAAGAAGGTAAAAAGCGTATGCGCCAGCTCGGTTCTGTTGAAGTTCCGCAGGAGGCGTTTATGGCGGTTCTCAAGCTTGATACGGATTAACGGTGAAGATATGAAAGAACTTGCTATGTTTTACAACTTTTCGGACGAAAGATTTCGCAAGGCAAAGTTTGCACTTATGCCACTGAAAATTCAGGTTAAAAAGGTTGAAAAAGAAGATTTCAATCAGCCTATCGGTTTCCTTGCAGGCATCAAGGGCGTTGAGCCTGCAGCAGAAAAGTTTGACGGCGACGGCTTTGACGAAGAAATGATTGTCATGCACAATTTTACGAATAAAACAATTGATTCGCTAATCAAGGCACTGAACAAGTGCGGTGTCGGACGAGTTCCGCTCAAGGCGGTTATCACTCCCACAAGCAAAGATTGGGACAGTCTGACGCTTATCAAAGCACTTAAAGCCGACCATGAGGAAATGCTTAAAAAATTGAAAATGAAAAGTTGAAAATGGAAAATGAAAGTCGGGAAGACAGTTTGCAAAATGCAAAGCATTGTCTTCCCGACTTGTTTTGTTTATATAAAATCCGCACTGGCACTCATCGGGCTTCCGTTTTAGTTGAATTTACACTTACGAACGAATCGGAACCGTCAAACAGCTTAAACAAGCAATTCAAATGCGAATGTGATTTTTGAGCAAAGTCAACGCTAAGACCGACATTATTCACATTTTATTGCTTATATCCGATAATAATCAGATTGGCGCTTAGTCAAATTGCCGTATAAAAAAGCAGAGGGGCAGTCAAAAACCGCCCCTCATTTGTGATTTATCTAAAATCGCAGTTAAAATTACTCTGTGTCACTATATTAAAGATCTCTGCCGCAGCACTTCTTATACTTCTTACCGCTTCCGCACGGACAAGGATCGTTTCTGCCTATTTTTTTGCCCTTACGGATAGTTTTGTTGGCTGTGTCTGTGCCGTCAGCCGAGGTTTCTGTAGGACGGGCAACCTGCTCACGGTGGAGTGCCTGCTTTACAGCGTCTGACTGTTCAACAGTTCCTTCATCATCGGCTGCAGACTGTGCCGCTGCGGCAGCCCTCTGAGCCGCTCTCTTTGCAGCTGCAATTGCGTCCTGCCTTTTCTGAATCTCATAGATACGCTTTGGCATAATGAGCATCATCTTGACAGTATCCTCACGAATGCTTTCAATCATCTCATCAAACATATCGAAGCCTTCAACTCTGTATTCAACAACAGGGTCATGCTGACCGTATGAACGAAGTCTGATACCGTTTTTGAGCTGATCCATATTGTCGATGTGATCCATCCAATGTGTATCAACATTCTTGAGGAGGTAAACACGCTCCATCTCACGGATTGTTTCCTCGGGAAGAAGCTCTTCGTTTTCCTTGTAGATTTCGAGAGCATCATCAACGAGCATCTTCTGAATCTCTTCGGGTTCCATATCTTCAAGATCCTCAAGACTGAAATCGTACTTAGAATCATCTCTGATAAGCCAGCCTGCATAGTAATCCTTAAGGCTCTGGAAGTTCCAATGCTCTGCAGGACCTTCGGGGAGATACTGCTTGATTGAAGTTGCGATTGTATCCTCAACCATTTTGAGGATTGTTTCGTGGAGATCCTCACCGTTAAGAACCTGATCACGCTGACCGTAGATGATTTCACGCTGTTTGTTCATAACATCATCGTACTGGAGGACATCCTTACGAATGCCAAAGTTACGAAGCTCAACCTTTTCCTGTGAGCCCTCGATAATACTTGTGAGCATCTTGTTCTCAATGGGCATATCTTCGGCAACATTCATACGCTCCATCATCATTTTCATTCTGTCTCCGCCGAACAGACGCATAAGGTCATCCTCGGTTGAGAGGAAGAAACGGCTGACGCCCGGATCGCCCTGACGGCCTGCACGGCCACGGAGCTGGTTATCAATACGGCGTGACTCGTGTCTTTCCGTACCCATAATGTAAAGACCGCCGGCCTCTCTTACCTTTTCAGCCTCGCCCTTAATTTCTTCCTTATACTTATCATTCAGTTCTCTGAATGTATTTCTTGCATTGATGATTTCTTCATCATCGGTTTCTGCATAACCCGTAGCTTCTTCGATAAGCTCCTCTGTAAAGCCCTGCTTACGCATTGCGGCTTTTGCCATATACTCTGCGTTACCGCCGAGGATGATATCGGTACCACGGCCTGCCATATTGGTTGCGATTGTTACCGCACCGAGCTTACCTGCCTGAGCAACAATTTCAGCCTCTTTTTCATGCTGTTTTGCATTGAGGACATTGTGCTTAATGCCTCTCTTTTTGAGCATTTTTGAAAGAAGCTCCGACTTCTCAATTGAAATTGTACCGACAAGGACAGGCTGTCCCTTTTCGTGAGCCTCAACAATTGCGTCAATAACAGCGTGGAACTTGCCGTTTTCTGTCTTATAAACCGAATCGGGGAGGTCTTTTCTTAAAACAGGCTTGTTTGTAGGAATTTCAACAACATCAAGCTTGTAGATTTCCTGGAATTCTTCAGATTCAGTCTGAGCAGTACCTGTCATACCCGAAAGCTTTTTGTAAAGACGGAAGTAGTTCTGGAATGTGATTGTAGCAAGAGTCTTGCTTTCGCTCTGAACCTTTACGCCCTCTTTAGCCTCAATGGCCTGATGAAGACCTTCGTTAAAACGACGGCCGTACATAAGACGACCTGTAAATTCGTCAACGATGATAACCTCGCCGTCCTTGACAACATAGTCAACATCAAGCTTCATTACACCGTTAGCCTTGATAGCCTGATTTACATGGTGCTGAATTGTAAGGTTGTCAGGATCGGTAAGGTTTTCGATACCGAAAAATTCTTCGGCTTTCTTAACACCGCTCTGTGTAAGCGTTGCTGTTTTCTGCTTTTCATCAACAACATAATCAATGTCGTTTTCCTTGTAATATTCCTCCATATCCTCTTTTGCGTCAAGTTCTGCAAAACGCTGAACTTTAAGAGTTTTTGCAAAAGCGTCAGCCTTTGCGTAAAGGTCTGTTGACTTGTCGCCCTTACCCGAAATAATAAGAGGAGTTCTTGCCTCATCAATGAGGATTGAGTCAACCTCATCGACAATTGCAAATGCGTGTGGGCGCTGAACCTTGTTTTCCTTGTAAACTACCATGTTGTCACGGAGGTAGTCAAAACCGAGTTCGTTGTTTGTTCCGTATGTAATGTCTGCGGCATAAGCCTTTTTTCTGCCGTCATTGTCAAGGTCATGGCAGATAAGACCGACCGAAAGACCGAGGTATCTGTAAAGCTTGCCCATCCACTCCGAGTCACGGCGGGCAAGGTAATCGTTGACTGTTACAATGTGAACACCTTCGCCTGTAAGAGCGTTGAGGTATGCAGGGAGGGTAGCAACCAAGGTTTTACCTTCACCTGTTTTCATCTCGGCAATTCTGCCCTGGTGAAGAACGATACCGCCGATAATCTGAACGGGGAAGTGCTTCATGCCAAGCACTCTCCAGCCTGCCTCACGACAGGTTGCAAATGCTTCGGGGAGAATATCGTCTGTTGTTTCGCCGTTGGCAAGTCTTTCTTTAAGGATTGTTGTCTGGTTCTTGAGTTCGCTTTCGCTCATAGCCGCATATTTATCTTCGAGTGCAAGCACCTTGTCACAGATTGGCTGCACACGCTTAACTTCACGCTTGCTGTAGTTGCCGAACATAGCTTTTAAAAAATTCATCAGGGTTCTTCCTTTCAATGTACCGAAAAAATCGGTCAAACTGTATTTTCAATAATATAATTTTTAATATAATTTTAATTTACTGCACCGCAGACGCTCCAAGGCTTTTTGCAGCCTGAATCATTGCGGCCTCAACCACGGGACCGGCATATTGGAAGCCGAAACCCGAATCCTGTACAACACAGGCAAATGCGAGAGGGCAGTCCTCATCTTTTGAGTAGCCGACCATCCAGCCGTTAGGGTTCTTATCATCGCCGACTTCACCCGTACCTGTTTTGGCACAGACTGTAAGTCCGCCGAAAAGGTTGTCGCCGTAGTAATCCGAAACGGTGTATCTCATAACATCGTCAAGCTTTGCCGCCGTATCGGATGAAAAAAGCTCCTGTCCGCTGCTCTTGTAGTTTATGCCGAGTGCGGAGAGTATTGACTCATCTTTGATAAGGGTAGGGTTTGTAACCTTACCACCGTTTGCGATTGCGCCGCAGATAATTGCCATCTGCATCGGGTTTACCTTGTCATTATACTGACCTACGCCCGACCAGCCAAGCTGGTTTTCATTGGCATCGCTGACATCATATGAACCTTTTGCGGTTTTAATTCCGTCAACATCAAAGGAGCTGTTAATGCCGATTTTCTCGGCAGTTTTTGTCATTGTGTCACTTCCGAGTTCAACGGCAAGCTTTGCAAAAACAATATTGCAGGAATGTGCCATTGCCTCTTTATATGTCAGCGTTCCGTGAGTTTCCGTACAGGTAACTTCACTTCCGCCTATGTTCTCACTTCCGTTACAAACCCAAGTGCGGTCATAAAGGTCGGGAATATTCTCGATTGCCGCCGCAGATGTAACGATTTTGAAGATTGAACCCGGAGTAAAGGTTGACGAAAGCACATTATCAAGGTAAACGCCCTCGTATTCGCTTTCGTTGTCCTCGGTAATTTCGGGAGGAGCCTGCGGATCGTAAGCCATGGTGCTTACCGAGCAGATAACCTCGCCTGTTTTGTAGTTATATATTACACAGGCACCTTTTTTGTTATAAGATGCAAGCACATCATAAGCCGCCGCACAGGTTGCGGAATCTACTGTCAGCTTTATATCGTGAGAGGCACGCAGTGATTCGGGCATATTAAGTCCGAAAACAAGGTTATAGCCTATCAGCTGAGAACGATACATACTTTGAACAGCCGTTGAAATGTTAAGGCTGTCATCACCGACAACATGAAGCAGAGATTTTCTTACGCTCTCGCTTTCGTTATAAACTCTTTTACCGTCAACCGTCTGTGCAAGAGCCGTGCCGTTGCGGTCATAAATCGCTCCTGCCTGTGCAAGGCCACCGTCACCTGCTATATGCGCATTATATGCCTGATCAACCCAATCGTCTGCCCCTGTTACAAGCTCAAAGGCGAGATAGCCGAGTCCGCCGATAAACGCAAGCGCAACTATATATATAAGTGTACTTCTGCGAAGTATTTTTTTCAAACCTTACACCACCCTGTGTATCAGTAGGGGCGTTCATTGGACGCCCGCAAGTAAAGGCACTAATTTTATTTAATACCAAAGTACATATATGAAAAACAAGTTTTCAATTTACTGCCGTTATCTTTTTACCGAATAAGTTCTCTCGTCTGCGGCTTTAATGAATGCAACAAGTCCCCAGCAAGACATAATACTTGAACCGCCGGCAGACACAAACGGAAATGTTACGCCTGTGAGCGGAAGGACATCGGTTGCACCGAAAACATTGAGAGAAAGCTGAACGACAAAAAGTCCTGCCGCACAGCACGCTGAAATTGAATAAAAGGTACTTCTGCTTCGGGTTGTAATTGCCCTTGCATAAATAAACATTGCACCTACTGCCACGGCAAGTGTGAACGCAACGATAACTCCCATTTCTTCCGAAACAAGTCCGAAAACAAGGTCACTTTCGGATGCGGCAACCTGCTTTAAAAAACCGTTGCCGATACCTACGCCGAAAAGTCCGCCGCTTGCCATATATGTGAGAACTCTTGCCTGCTGATAACCGAGGTTGTCCTGAGTATGTTCCCACACATGACGCCAGCCCGAAAAACGGTCGGCAACATACGGTTTAAACTTGAGGACAAAGGTTACGCCGAAAATTGCGGCGGCAACAGCAAGAATAATCGTCTTGAAATCGCCCGAGCGCATAAACGCTGTGAGCAAAAATGTTACAAAGAAGATGAGCGCAGTACCGAAGTCACCCATAAGAGCCAAAAGACCGACGCAGACTGCCGAGAAGATAATGTACTCAAGCAGGTTCTTCTTTGTCATCAACACATCAAGCGAACTTGCGCCGATAAAGATGAAAATAATCTTTGCAAGCTCTGACGGCTGAAATGAAAACGAGCCGATATAAATCCAGTTGGCGGCGCCGTTTGTAATCTTACCAAATACAATTGTTACGCCCAAAAGACCGACCGCACAAATCATTGCCGGAAGTCTGAGTTTATTTACCTTATCGGGATCTTCAATCAGCTTGATAATTATACAGAAGAAAATCATACCTATTGCGGCGGCAACAAGCTGAACATAAGCCGAGCGTTCCGACTGCCTGATAAGCATCATTACGCCTATGCCCGTCAAAAACAGGGCGAGCGATTCAAGCTCGAAATTTACTCTGCGGATTACAAAATAGGAGATAAAGAAGAATCCCCATTCAACAGCCGCAAGAGCGCCGAACAGCACGAGCGGAGCCATTGTATTTGTGCCGTCATTCCAGAACATTGCCTGAACGCACATAAAGAAGTGAAAAAATGTAATAAGAAGCATAAGCTTCCACGATTTCATTGCAGGCTTATCACTTACCTTTGAGAAAAACCAGCTCGACTGCAACGGCTGTTGGAACTCCTCGCCTCTTTTTACTATAAGGCTTGTACCGCCTATTGTTATTGTATCGTCAATAAGCACCTTTGCCCTGCCTCTTGTTCTTTTGCCGTTGAGCATCGTGCCGCTCTTTGAATCGGTATCATTTACATACCAACCGTCTTTACGGCGAAGGAGTACACAATGATTTCTTGAAACTGTCGGGTCATCAACGGTTACATCACTGCTTTTACTTCTGCCGATTGAATTTTCCCAGAAAAGCACGGGGAGCATCTCGCCCGTTGCAGGGTTCAAAAGTGAAATCAAAGGAGTTTCGGGACGGCGGCGGCGGCGCATTGCGGCAAAGCACTGGTACACAATTATTATTGCATAAACAGGCATAAGAAAACGCAGTGCAACAACACCCATATCGAAAATTATCGAAAGATCCGGCACTTTTTTCAACTCCTTCACAAATCATCTGTCCTAAAAATAAGCATACTTAAAGTTATACAGTTTAAATAATAATCCAATTTCCTCCAAAAGTCAATAGCCGAGTGCCTCGGCAGTCAATTCGTGAAGACAGTTTATACAATAAAAAACTTACGATACCCGAGCGTGACTTTCTAATTATAAGTGAAGTAACTTATAAGTGAAGTAACTTTGTAGCCGAGTGCCTCGACAGCCAATTCGTGAAGATAGTTTG
>NZ_NNSR01000033.1 GCF_002834225.1 Ruminococcus bromii
TAGCGTTGATCCAAGTTAAGCCTAAACGCTTTAGACAAAGACGAGATTTGCAACTTCCGTATCACAAAGTAATCATCCGCTCCATTAAAAGGTACTCAATAATGAGTACCTTTTCTTTTTGCACATTTTACTGCGTTCAAATTTAAACACAACATCAATCAAATCAGAACATTTTTATAAAGCTTACAATCTAATTGCAATGGGAGAACACGGTTCTTCCCTACAAAATGACAACTACTTTGCTTCATTTATATATTATTTGACAAAATCATAATCTTACCAATCAAAACTTTTTCTTCTCAAAACTTTTTCTTCAACTTGGCAAGCTTTTTTTCGGCATCTTTATATCCGCCTTTGACGGCTTTTTCATAGGCTTTTACGGCTTCTTCCCTATTGCCTGTTTTTGCATAATATTCACCCAATGCAAATGATGCTGACGCTATACCATTATCGGCGGCAATTTTATAGTACTCCATTGCAAGTTTCGGATTGCGGGTAACACCTCTGCCGTCCATAAGAATATCTGCAATTTTGGACGCTCCATTCGCACTGCCAAGGTCTGCGGCTTTTTTGTACCACATAGCCGCCTGTTCGGGATTTTTGACACCGTTCACGGAAAATTCAGCCATCCACAATACGGCAGGAAGATAATCGAAATCGGTTGCAAGGGTATTCATTATATTTTTAGCACGGGCAACGGTTTCAACGGTCGGATTTTTCAAAAGCCGTCTTGCCTTCATATATTCAAGCTCGCACATTTCTTTTCTGTTCTGAACGCTTGTACCGTGCAGAATCGTGTTTACATCGCTCTTAAATTCGCCGTCATTCGGTTTTTCAGGGGGCTGATGTTTTTTCATTTTATCAAACAAGCTCATAACTCTCCTCCTTACCGTTCAATCCATACTAAGATTATAAATGAAAACTGCAAATTTATAAATCTGTTTGGGCATTATATTCAAAAAGCATATTGATTTTATCCTTAAATTCGATTATAATTTACTTGTAAATATAAAAACCACTTGTTTTTTAAGGAGATAACGATGAATATATTTGACAACATTGCCGCTAATCTTTCATTAAAGTATGAAAATTCGGAATTTTATAAAAACAAACTCATCAAACGATACAAGCCACTCATCACACCGGGTGTAAAGTCACAGGACGAGCTTATCATTTCTCTTGAAAAGCACTTTGACCTTGAACTGACCGACAAGGCTGTTATGAGCAAGACTTTTCTTGAACTCTGCGTTATGGGCAATATTGATTGTGATGAGCCTGATATGATTGATTTTGAGATTTACAGAGTTGTGAGAAATTCAAAGAGCGAGGCGCTTTATGCTTGCGAAAAGTATGACCTTGACGATGACGATATTTTCATCATCTTTGAGGAGCATAACAACTTCTTTATCAGTAACTCGCAGATTGTCGAGATGCTGCTTATCATCAAAGAGGGTGTTTCTGCCGAGGACTATGAGAATGAAACTCCCGAATTTCTCAACTACATCCGTGTCTGCCGCTACTTCTGCCAGACAAACTTTTTTAAGCTCAACAAGGCTGTTACATATGACGAGTTCGATATGATTGACATTCCCGAAGACGAAAGCAATTCTGACGATGCCGATTATTTTGACGAGTCTGATGACGAAACAGATGACGATGTCACAGATGCAATTGAGTTTTAAGAATTAACAGAATAAACAGTTTGGGCTGTCACAGGATTTCGCATTCTGCAACAGCCCTTCTTTTATGCTCGCATTTAATTTATCAAATTTACTTTTTACGATTAAACTTTTTCACCTTTTCGGAAAGCTCGACGAGTTCTTCTTTTGAAAGTTCGGGAAGGCGCTCAAGATCATCAAGAAACTTTGCACTGCTTTCGTCAGCACGAAGTTTTGTACTTTCGACATAGTAGCTTGTGATTACGCCCGGAACTACTGCAATGATAAGAATTGAACATATCGAAAGAAAGATTGAAAGCACTCTGCCGACAAGCGTTGTTGCAAGCACATCTCCGAGTCCTATTGTTGTGGCAACGCTGAAACAGTACCATATGCTGTCAAAAAGCCGAGTTATGTTCGGTTCAAAAATCCATATTGCAACACTCACCGCAAAAAACACGATAACATAACTGCACAAAAGCTTGATTGCACCCGTCCGTTTGAGAACAATTTTCAACAGTCTTGTCTTTTTCAAAGCACCACCCCATTTGTATAAATTATAACAATTATAAACACCTCCGTCAAGGCGATAGATATGCGGTTTTGAGGATAGAAACCTTGAAGGAGTAACTTTTTTGTTATATGACACACTGAGCAGCAAAACCTTTTTAAATATCATTTTTCTTAGCTTTTGCTTGACTGATTTCAATGACAGAAAACTCATCTTTGAAGATATTTTCATACACACAAATCTGCATTTTGCAAATTTTCTAATATACTGTGCGAGGTAAGCAGGAGCAAATCACAGTCATTTCCTATTACAGAAAAAAACAACCCCATAATCAACTTCACTTCAGCAGTGTGAGTGCTGTTTGTTGTAGCAATTTAATTATTATGTTATAATGTAATCATCTGTTTAAAACCGTAAGCATCTGAAATCGGGAGGAATTTTGTTATGATAAGGATAATGTTTGTGTGCCATGGGATGACTCACGAACGCTTTACAAACCGCAATATTCCTTTGTAAATCTCGGCAAATCACTGTCAGTTGAAAAGTACAAGACTACCAAAAGACTACTTCTCCCCTATTCTATATGGCTGACACAGAAGATGATGGCTACATTGTATGATGTAGGAAAAATACAATCAATTATCATATTAAAAAAATATTTGAGGATGAGGATAGTAAATCGCAGGAAGATGCAGTTATTCGAAAATTTCGAATAACTGATCCTGACGGAAAAGTTACAATACAAATCATTATTCTTTGGAAATGATTATTGCGGTTAGGTTTAAGACCAATTCCGAGTGTGCGGTGAAGTTCCGTAAATGGGTGAATCAGATTGCAAAAAACTATACCATCAAAGGTTGGTTAATAAATGATGAGCGTCTGAAATGTTCAGTAAAAGAAATGCTGAGTCATGAAAAGTACATAGGCATTGAAGTAGTGAATGTGGATGGCGAAGATGGTCAGATTTATAAGTTAAACTATTATCATCAAGCCAATATTTCAAAAGAAACCCTCATCACGGAAAAATGTGGGATAATCAAAAGTAAATATTGAAAAAGAGCATAGGAAGCTCCAAAATTGTAGTTGACAAGACAAACAATTGAGGAGAGAAACCTATGCTCTATTTAGATGATATCAAAGTCGAATTTTAAAGACAAGGATTTAAAGGAACACATATAGGAATCAGCCCTAATAAAGATAAAAGCGTACTGTTTCTGGAGAGCTTAAGGTTAACGCAGACAGTCCGTTGTCCTTATTGTGGAGGCAGTGTATATATATTTATGAAAATGGACAAGTCAAACTCAAAGATATCCCAATATGGAGAGGTACTACACACATATGGAACTTCTTTATCCATAGATATCAATGCAACTGTTGCCACGAAACATTTACAGAGGAAATACCTTTCAAATATCCAGGAACACGGATAACATACCGAGCTGCAAACTGGATCAAAGGCTTTTTGCAGCAAAAAATGTCCATCAAAGCAATACAGGAATTGACCGGTATTCACTGGGATACGATTCGCAAAGTACAGCGGGAGATCATGGACGAGGCAATTTGGGAAAGAGAAAAAATGTTAAAAGAGGAAGGCTACAAGCCGAGGATACTTGCTGTTGATGAATTTGCAATCCATAAAGGACACAGTTATGCAACCTGCGTGATGGATTTTGAGCAGGGAGATATCTTATGGGTCGGAAAGGGCAGAGCGATGAAGGATTTTGAAAAATTCTTTGAAGATATGACTTCCGACTCCTTGTCGGCAGTCATCGCGGTAGCGATGGACATGAACGCATCTTACAACAAGCTTGTAACAAAGCATTTGCCCAAAGCACAGATTGTATATGATCGCTTTCATATGCAGTCGCAATTTGGCAGAGATGTTCTCGGCGTTATTCGTCTGGATGAAGCTCGTAGGCATAAAGCCAAAGAAAAAGAAATCCTTGCCGATATCTCGGATGATACCGACAAGGAAACTATGAAATCTCTTAAACAAGAAGCTAAAGCCGAAAAGCAGGAATACAGCCAACTCAAGAAGCTGCGTTGGTCATTGCTCATTAACTCAGATAAACTCTCCGACAGCAAACCGAGCAATTACAATCTATTCTGCAAGATCATCACGACCTTGCTGTTTGTTATGCCATGAAAGAGGAAATGTGCAGACTTTATGAAGTGACAGACTACCAACAAGCAGTCACCGGATGGACAAAATAGTTTCAGGCGGCGAAAGAAAGTGAGATTCCCGCATTGGTACGGTTTGCAGTTCAAAAAGAAAAACGGCTCCCCGGATTAGCTGCC
>NZ_NNSR01000034.1 GCF_002834225.1 Ruminococcus bromii
ACTTCTAAACTACAAAATATAGCTCCAAAAGAATCTGCCACCTTATTCCAAGTGTTGTAGTCTTGTTTTTTTGTAGAAGGTGTCGTATAAGAACTAATAACGAAACTGTGTGAGGTATTCGAGGGAGCATTTGATCCGTAACCCTTACAAACATTACAAAAACCCGGGACACCCGGAACTGATTCTTTAATCTTCCAAGTATGTCCAATGTATGTCCCTGCCGATGTGTAATTAGGAACTTTGCAGGCGCCTAATGGATCAACATTGAGAACTGGATTATTACCACAATAAGCAAATGTATTAGCATCCAAAATAGAGGTTCCTGATTGGAAATAACCATCGGCATTTATAAAGCGGTGGGTTATTGGGTCGTAGTAACGGCTCATCAGGTAGTAAAGACCTGTTTCTGTGTCCTGATAATAACCTCTGTAACGGAACGGATTCAAGTTACCGATATGATTTGGATTTGTGATTGCATTTCCGTTATTATCGGTTATTGAAATCACATTGCCCCAAGCGTCATACTCATAGTGCGCTTTGAGTTCGCCTGCTCCGTTGTAAATTCCGACAATATCACCACGGGAATTATGTGTGTAGTAGTATGAATACTCGGTACCGCCGTCAGTCAAAGTGTATCTGACATTATACAAA
>NZ_NNSR01000035.1 GCF_002834225.1 Ruminococcus bromii
GGTTATTTCCAATCAGGAACCTCTATTTTGGATGCTAATACATTTGCTTATTGTGGTAATAATCCAGTTCTCAATGTTGATCCATTAGGCGCCTGCAAAGTTCCTAATTACACATCGGCAGGGACATACATTGGACATACTTGGAAGATTAAAGAATCAGTTCCGGGTGTCCCGGGTTTTTGTAATGTTTGTAAGGGTTACGGATCAAATGCTCCCTCGAATACCTCACACAGTTTCGTTATTAGTTCTTATACGACACCTTCTACAAAAAAACAAGACTACAACACTTGGAATAAGGTGGCAGATTCTTTTGGAGCTATATTTTGTAGTTTAGAAGTTGACGCAGACTTTGGAGTAGGATTTGGTGTTAATGTAACTGATGTGTTTTCAATAGAAGCTGTTGGAAAACATGCACTTCTAAATGTCCATTTTGATGAACAAGGTTTTTCATTTAGTGAGACAGATAGCGTGGAAGTTTCTGCAGGTGTATGCGGTTGGGACTTATTTGGAGTACAGGATACTAAATACTATGAAATTGGATCTGACAATGAATATGAAAATTATGGTTCATCTCATAAATTGGGCTTTTCAATTGGAGGATATTTTGGATTTGGTGGTTCTGTAGGCTTTGGATGGAATTTAGATTATATATATAATAGATTTTGTGAAATATGGGGATAATTATGAATAAAAAAATACTTTTGATAGATGTTATTACGCTCTTTTTAGGGATGTTAGCTGTTTTTTTATTGTGTATATTTAAAACAACAGAAATATCTCCATTATCGATTACTATTTTGATTATTTCTCTTTGTGCTGTGCTATTATCCGAACTTTTTTCCTTAAAAATAAAAGGTGTTAAAATTACAAACGCTGTTGGTACATTTGCTTTTTTTATAGTGTTTTATACTTTTTATAATTTACCTTTCCTAGGTTTTGCTAATAGTTTTGGCATTCAAAATAGCATTGGCACGCTATTCTTATTTTCTTTTACATCAAAAAGTTTATTGTATTTGTCTTCAATCTTAAAGAATAAAAATATGGATTTTGCAATAAAAAGCAATTCTTTAAGTAGAACTAAAAATTACAGTCAATATTTTGTGCGATATTTTAAATATTTTAGCATTTTTTTGTTGCTGGGTGGAATAGGCGTAGCTGTTTATAATTTGTTTTGCATGAATATAGATATAAGCTTGGCAGATGTGCTTTCAGGATTTAATAATCTTAATCCACAATTTCATTCTGATTTTTTTAATTAGATATATTAGTCGTATTCATTGAAAAAATTGTTTATAACGAATAGTTGGTTGATTTGTTAACCAATTAAATAGTGAAATTGTAAGGGTAGAACATTTTGCTGAACGGAGGCTCGAAAGAGCCTCCTTTGACGCCAAAAAAGTATGATGCACATAGTAATATTACAGATTTTACCAAAGACGGAGTTTTACAGTATCATTACGGTTACGATATGATGAATCAGCTTGTTAGCGTA
>NZ_NNSR01000036.1 GCF_002834225.1 Ruminococcus bromii
GTTACCGCCGGCATCGTAAGTATAGTTATAAACTTTGCCGTTCAGCTTGTCATCTACACTAACAAGCTGATTCATCATATCGTAACTATAATGATACTGTAAAACTCCGTCTTTGGTAACATCTGTAATATTACTGCGAGCATCATACTTTTTGTGTCAAAGGAGGCTCTTTTGAGCCTCCTTACAGAAAATATTCTACCAAATATCAAAAATCAATCGAACAACAACGTTATACAATATGTGCAAAATATCAAAAAAACTAATTTCAATTGCAGAAAAATAGATATTTTAAAATTCTTTCTTACAATTATTTCGACACCTCTATATTTTACAATCTGGCGATATTTTATTAAAGTTGCAAGCAGAAGGCATAAACTAAAAAGCACACAGAAAATAAAAATCCAAAAGCTAATTGCATAACTGTCGATAAAAACATACCTAATATATATAATTGATAAGACTCCTATACAGGAAAATATATAATTAGGAACGGTGTAACAAAAAATAGTTTTTTCAGTAAAATACTTTTCAAAAGGTGGAACGATTGAAATATTGGTTGCGTCATATGCTTCTCTAGAATCATACAATCGTTTTAAGCCTATAATGAGTTGATATATTCCAAAAATAATTATTGAGTTCATGTACTGTAACTCTTCACTTTCATAAAATTCGGCGACAGACAAATAAATATAATTTTGAAAATGTGAATCAACCAGTATCCACGAAGACAATATTTGAGTTATAAAAAACCACAAGAGTAAGCTCGTATAACACAACGGTCTTTTGCTTTGATCATATTTTAACACATCATATTTTACGGTAAAAAATATGAGCAGAAAACTAATCAAAAACAACAATATTGTTAAAACGATACCAAACACATCTGTTGTTTTAATAGATTTATAGCATGGCAACATAAAGCTTAAAGTACTAAAAATGTATAAATGAAAACTACCAGTAATAATATTAACAATCATATTAACAACTGTAGTCAAATAAGAAATCAAAAAAAGCAAAAGAGAAAGTAGATATACTTTCTTTTTTTTACACACCACACCACTTTCTTTCATTTTCACTACTCCATTTATTACTCCAATATGTCGATAAGGAAATTGTTACTAAAGAAGCTACCACTGAACATACCATACTTTCTCGCATAATTTTAACACAATATTATATATTAGTCAAACTATTTTATTGCTATTTTATGCATTCTCTGTCAGATAAATTGTATGTGTCAAGTTTAGTTACTGCTTGTCGGTGTTTTTATGTTTATGAAGTTTTAATTCTGTCAAATTTAAAAGCACGGTTATAATACTAATCAAAAATATTATTGTCAGCCACAATGACGCTGTAAATGTTCTAGAGAACAGATTTACAAGTATTTGATTTCCTGTTAGGCTTTGTGAGTTTAGTGTTTGTGCATTATCGACAAGCACATTCAGGTAATTTGAAAGGTCAAAAATGTTATCATTTGGTATATATTTTGAGGGGATAAAAATGCTGAAATCACAAATATTAAACACAATCAAAAGCACGGCAGGTATTCCTGCAAAAACAAGCACAAGTGCAACATATTTTAGCGGAATATTTTTTAGCGATTTCAGAAAGTAGTTTAATTTGAGATTTTCTTTTATCTCCTCAAAAAATTTTCTACTGAACCTATACCACAACTTCAATGCAATAATGCTAAATCCGATAAATATTGCAAGGTATAAAATATGTTCAAATGACGAGAGCGTTTGATTTTTCTCATTCAGATTAACCGAATAATACTGTGGCAAATCCATTTGCTCAACAATTGCTCCCGTATATACCGAATTATCGTAAACAATCATATCAACCGTTCTGTCACCATAATTTTCGGCTGTTGTATATGGAACATACACCCTCTGTTTGTCATCAGCAGAAAACTTATTTATTAAACTTTCGTTTTCGCATATCACACCGCAAATTGTATATTGATTTCCGTCAATGCAAATCTTTTTACCGACTGCATCTGTTGTAAAAAACAGTTTGAGAGCAAGAGAACTTCCGATTATTGCAACCTTATCTCTGTTATCTATGTTATTGGACGAAATATTTTCGCCGTTAATTTCAGTCTTATAATCCGAAAACCAGTTTTCATTCACAAGTACCGTAGTTACGGTTTCTTCCTTAACTTTTGTTTCTTTACCCTCGGAACAAAAAGCTATGCCTTTGTCAGTAATCCGTTCAAACAGCTTTTCAAGTTTAGAAACCGTTTTTGGAGCAGTTTCGGAATTTTTATCATAAGTTAATTGAGTAACATCAGGTAATTGCCCTTTTGCATTTTCAATAATTATAATATTCGCAATAAAAACGCTCACAGTCAGCAACAGCAGTAACAGAAACGAAACAATTTTTCTTTTGCTCACACTGTTTCCTCCTCAATATAAACACTTGAACCGTTTTCTATACTCTTGGTTGTTTTATATACAACTTGACTGTCGCCAAAAAGTGAGTCCGATGTCACCTCGCAATACAGCTCGTCACTGTTACATATATCCACCGAAACCTCTTCAACTGTTGCATCACCGTTTTCGGTTTTATTTATAACAAATACTATTCCCGTATTGCCTGCCCCATCCACCGATGAAACAGGCAAAAGATAATGTGTTTTCATATCATTTGAACCTGCGGTATCGTCAATTACACCTGTTTGAACCGAAACCACTTTGACCTTTGGAAGAAGCATATTATTGATTGTTTTTGAAAAATATGTAAGTAATGCAATCACAATAAAAAATACAATTGAAAATTTCAACACTACGCTCTTTAGCTTATCTTTTTTCATAAAAGCCTCTCTCCTATCCCTTATCAGTTCCGACAAACGGCGAATCAATATCCCTGTGTCCGTAAAGATAAATAAGCAATGCAGGAATCATAAATATAACTCCGCAGGCAAATATTATGCCGTAATCCGAACTTCCGACATCAGTAAGCGTTACGGAAAGCGGATACATACCCTCATTATCAAAATAAATCAGCGGTTGTTCAACTACATTCCAATTATCAATAAAACAGAGCAACGCAAGTGTTATGAGTCCGCCCTTAATCTGCGGAAGAATAATATTAGTAAATATCTTTAAATATGACGCACCGTCAACTCTTGCCGCCTCAATTGCGGAATCGGGAATGTATTTTATACTTTGCCTCAAAAGACAAATTCCGAATGCAGAAAAAGTTCCGGGTAAAATTACCGCAAGAAAATTATTCAGCAAATTCATATTTTCAAGAATCATATAATCAGGAACAAGTGTTACCTGCAACGGCAAAATGAGCAAAATTATGTATATGAAAAACAGCTTGTCCCTGAACGGGAATTTCAATTTTGCAAAAGCAAAAGCCGCCAATGATGATACTGCAACCTGACCGATTACTGTCGGAAAAGTACAAACAACCGAATTCCAGAACTTCAACAAATATTCGGGTTTTCTGAAAAGAGTCTGATAAAACTGCTCCAAAGTTGCCATATTCGGAATCATATTGAGTTCTTTATATTTTCCGTCAGAAAAATTGAGCATCTCGCTTACCTGTGAACCTGTCATAAATGAACAAGCAAGCATATAAATGACAGGAAACAAAAACAGCACAGTTACAGCAATCAGCAAAATATATTTTAGTATTTTCATAACCGTATCTTTCATAACAAACCTCTCAAGAATAGCTGTGTTTCCTTTCAAAGCAGAAGAAAATAAACAGCACAATAATTATAAACAGCGATAAGACAATTGATGCCGCCGACAATCTTGGATAGTTAAGATTGTAATAATTGTTGTTGATGAAATTCTGCAAAAAATACACATTGGTGTTTGGATAATCGCCAAACAAAGCAAATACCTCACGGAAAATTTTAAATGAATAAATAAGCTCCATTAGAAAAACAAAAAATGTAGTTGGCGCAATCATAGGTATAGTAATTTTAGTTACAAGCTGATGAGCTTTTGCACCGTCAAGCCTTGCGCTTTCGTAGAGAGATTGCGAAACATTGGCAATGCCTGCCGTAAAAAGAATCACACAAAATCCGCAGTACTTCCACACATAAATAAAAACGATCATCACCATAGACCATTCCGAATTAAAAAATTCAACAGTATTAAATCCAAGTGAATTAAGTAATCCGTTGATTGCACCGTAATCATCAAAAACTAATTGCCACACGCAAATCAGAGATGCAATCGGGACTACAACAGGAATAAGCAATGCACTTCTGAAAAAGGAAGATATTTTATTAAAAGAATTAAGAAACAACGCTATCAAAAACGAAATCACCATTAACAACGGTATCGCCGTAACTGTAAATATGCCCGTGTTTTTAAGTGCAAGCAAAAATGTGTTGTTTTGAAAAAGCTGTATGTAATTTTCTATGCCCACAAAAGTATCGCCGACATACAGGCTTTTGGTAAAACAAATTATGTACGGCACAATATAGAACACCGCTATGCCTAAAAAAGACGGTAATATAAACAGATATGCCGCTATATGCTCTTTTTGTTTCCTTGTTAATTTAGATTTTCTCATAATTTATTCCTACTCAGTTAAATAAATTTTCGTTGCCGCTGAAAGCTGACGAATAAATTTATCTTTTGCTATACCTTTATTTATATAATCATCAACAATGTCACCGATAACATTGTCATTATAATATGAATGTGACACATCTCGATACAAGGTGCAAGCGTTTACATTATCGGCAATGTCAATGTATGCTTTCATAAAATCGTTGTCAATCCCGATAATTTTATTGTTATCATCCGTTCTTGAGCCGGCAACAAGCTTGGCATTATCGTAAACAGACATATTCACAGGAAAACTCAAACTTCCTGATGCTGTTGCACCAATTTCTTGAATTTCATCACTAAGAGTATATTTTATAAACGCAAGTGCTTGCTCCTTTAGTTGCGTATTATTATTAATTGCATATCCAACCTGTATGTGTGCGGAATTAACATCTTTGTTTTTTGTCAATCCACGAAAGACTACAGGTGTTTCATTTATAGATTGATAATAAGAATAACTTCCTGCCATCAACGGAAATGACCGATTTATATACAATCCGTCAAACAATTCATTTGTATTGTTTTTTTGAGAAATCGTCAACATCTGCATCATTACATCTAAATTATCTTTAAATTCATCGGTATCAAAATACACAGCTTTATTTTCAAAATCAACATAGCTGTTTAAAAATCTGCAAAAGAGTTGCATTGGATAATCAAACCACAAAAAATCCGACAACTCATTAGATACAAATGAATAGCCTTCATCATTTAAAAAATAATTTTCAAATACATCTGAAAAATTACTGTATGTCAAAGAAAAGCCGTTATTTTCTTTGATATTGAAATTTTTCAATCTTTCTTCTGTAGATACCAATACATCAACTCCATAAAACAGCGGTACAATATATAAACCGTTATCATAAACTCCTGCGTTGAGTATGTTAACGTTATAATCATCAAGATTTATTGCATTTGAAGAATTATCATCTTTTAACAAATCATAAATATTCATTAATGAACGGCTTTCAATTAATTTTTCAAAAGGCAATTTTTGACTAAGTGAAATAATATCAGGTCCACTTCCTGCCATAATTTCAGTTGATATCTGCGTTGACATTTCTTGTTCAGAATCAAATTTAACTATCTCAACTTGGAAAGACGGATTATTACTGTTTATGCAATATTTATTGTATTTTTCTGTAATCCAAGACAGAGCGTCTTCATCATTTAATGTGTAATAAACAAGATGATTTTGTTCGCTGTTATTTTTTATTGCACAACTTGAAAATGAAGTAATTATTATAACACTTAAAAGTATAGCTAGTATGACTTTAATAGATTCATGCGGTTTAAATAAAAAGCGTGTGAACATAATTACATTTTATCCTTATCCGTGTATACTTCCATCAGGCCAATCATAGTACTGACCATTTGACATTTTTGAGTTTTTAGCTGATGAGTAAGCTTTGCTTAAATGCTTTGAATAACTTGAACATTTACCTGAAACTGATGCAACATAATATGTACCATTTTTAAGGCAACGACCAATGGTAATGCGCGAACATCCTCCATTTATTTCTTTTCATACTACCCTCTTATATCTCTCATACACAAGAAAATTTCTGTAAGTTTTCTATTACATATAATAAAATTTTAACATAATCTATTCCTTCAAATAAATCTCAGTTGCTGCTGTAAGTTGACGAATGAACTTTTCATTTGAAATATCCCCGTTTAAATATTTATCAACTATATCACTGATTACTGAAGAATTAAAATAAGTATCCGATAAATAATTAAAGCTATATAAGTTACATTTTGTTATGTTGTTTATAATATATTTATAATCTCTTATCGCCGCACTTTCAGTAGTTTCAACAATAGCTTTTTCTTTATCACTAACAATTAAATCTTCAAAATCTATTACTTCATCTATTGAATCAATGCATTTTTCCATAGCATCGCTGTTTACAGGCAAATACATACGTTCTTCACTCATATTTTTTTGCACATCACAGGACAAACAGTACTTAATGAAAGGCAGTAATTTTTCTTTATTTTTACAATTATCATTAACGGCAATACCAACATCTATAGAGGCAGAAATTGAATCATCATCCATATTGTAATTATTTACAAACACAGGAGTTGATCCTAAATATTTTAAATACGAATATGTCCTTACTATACTACTAAAAGCAGGCATTTCCTTATATAAAATAGAAGCACCATTAATTATATTATCATATAAAAAATAATAAACATTTTCGTCGGTAGTGTCATTCTTAATCAAGCTATAGATAGAATCCAAATCTTCCGAAAACTTATCGCTGTTAAATTCTGTATTTCCGCTGTTAAAATCTATATATTGATCTAAAAACGAATAAAAAAAGGCAATATTATCATCGGCACTTCCAAAAAGAGAATATTCTTTTTTATTTTTTGAAAGTTTCTCAGATAATGCTTTAAAAGAAAATTCAGATGATGTTAAATTGTACTTATTAAGTGTTTCCTCTGTAGTTATAAAAACATCAGGTGAATAGAACAAAGGTATAAAATATCTTTTACCGTCAATCACTCCTGCATCCATAATTTTTGAATCGCAGTTATCTATTCCTATATCATAACTAAATTCACTTATAAGCTCGTTTACATCTGCAATAGTTTTGCTATCTGTTAATTTCTCAAATGGAAGCTTTTGACTCAAAGAAAAAATATCAGGTCCTTCACCTGCCATAATTTCTGTTGACATTTTTAATTTCATTTCTTCCTGAGATTCAAATTCCACGATTTCAATTTGATAGGACTCATCGTAATGCTTTGTACAATATTTATTGTACCTTTTAATAATATCGCAAATAGCATCCTCATAGTATGCACAATATGTAAGCTTTGAGGAATTGCTTGAAGCTGTGCTTTCACCACATCCGCTGAAAGCAAACACAGTAATAATAAATTGTAATGTTAAAATTATCGCAATTTTATTTTTCATAATGATTCACCTTGTGATTATATATCTTAACATAATTCTAAATTATTAATCTGTAGTCTATCTGAATTTTTATTATTTAAATCAACAATAACGCTCTACTTGTTAATTCATACGGATAAGTAGCGAAATTAATATGCACTGAGTTAAATTCACTTCATTAATAATTGAAAGTAACATATAAATCCTTTGCAATTCCCTTTGCAGGGTCAAAAACTACTACAGTATCACCCTTAACTTTAGTTATAACTACGTAATGCAATAAGGAATCGTCAATCACTACATGTGCAATAGCAAGTATAGGTAATTTAGAGGTTTATGATTACTTATCAGCTTCATTCTGTTAAATAAATTTCCGTTGCCGCTGTGAGTTGACGTATAAACTTTTCCTTTGAAATATCCCCGTTTAAGTAATCGTTCACAATATCTCCGATAACCGAGGAGTTGTAATAAGTATTTTCAAATTCCAGATAATCATATAAAGTACAACTGCTTATACTGTTAATCATATCTAAATATTCATTAAAAAACTTAGTTTTTATTTCATCTGAATATTCTTCCTCAGATTTCTCATACTCTCCATCATCATTAATATCATATACACGTTTTGACGTATGGTCAATTACATATTCAAAAGCAGCTTTATTTACAGGCAGTGCCCTTACCACTATTGATGATGATGAGCTGCTTTCACTCCATAATTTTTGAATATCATAACTTAAAACATATTGAATAAAAGCCAACGCTTTTTCTTTGTTATTTGAATTATTATTCAATGCAATACCACATTGAACAAATGCTGATACTGCATTTGCCTTTTTATTGTAGTTTGGAATAATAACCGGCGTGCTGTTATTATTATAAATATAAAAATAAGAATTTAGCGTACTCATCATAGAACCGTCGAAAGATAATTGTGAAGTACGAAACAAATAATTACCTATTATATCCCATGTAGTTCCTTCTTTTCTTGAATTATCATTCCTAATCATTTTTCCAATATAATCTAAGCTCTCGGTAAATTCATCGCTTGAAAATTCTGTAGTTTTATTATAAAAATCCACATATTCATTAACATAGGAAAGGAAGAACTTATATGTTTCATCTTTATTTCCAAAAAGCGCATAATTATGGTCTTTGTCAGATAACCGTATCTCTAACTCTTTAAATGAAAAGTTAGTATTTTCCAGATTATATTTATCTAATATTTCCTGAGTTGTTATAAGTATATTGGGGCAATAAGCTATAGGTATAATATATCGCTTTCCATTGTAAATTCCGCAATCCATTATTGTTGAATTATAGTCATCAAAATCTATATCGGATTTGTATAATTTCGCAAGCTCATCTATATCCGCAAATGAACCGTTATCAATCAGCTTTTCAAAAGGTAATTTTTGATTCAATGAAATTATGTCGGGTCCTTTCCCCGCCATTATCTCCGTTGATATTTTTGTAAGCATAGTATCTTCCGAATCAAAATCCACAATTTCAATTTGATATGACTCATCAAGTTTTTTAAGACAATAATTATTATATTTTTGTATCAATTCTACACAAACCGAATCTTCATTGTTTATGGTATAATATTTTAATTTTTGACCGTCTTCATTATTCTTTGAACAGGATGCAAAACATAATAATATTGCCAGCAATAAAAATATTGATGTCAATTTAATATACAACTGATATTTCACCTCAATCTTAATCAAGAAAAAACAGTTAATTCATACGGATAAGTAGCGAAATTAATATGCACTGAGTTAAATTCACTTCATTAATAATTGAAAGTAAAATATGAACCCTTTGCAATTCCCTTTGCAGGGTAAAAAACTACTACAGTATCACCCTTAACTTTAGTTATAACTACATAATGCAATAAGGAATCGTCAATTATCACATGTGCAATTGCAGGCAAAGGCAATTTATTAGTTAACACACTTTTATCCGCTTCAACAACTTTTTGCTAAAAACCAAAATGCTCAATTACCTTTACTAGTCCATGTGCATTGGTACCTTGGTGGACAGTACCTGCAATATCACGAATTTTTGCTTTGTAACTTTTAAACCGTATTTTCTAAAAATTGCGGCCAGGCAAGCCAGACCGCAATCTGTTTCGTCATTTTGTAATATACATTTGAATCTAATCATAATATACCAGTTCATTCTGTTAAATAAATTTCCGTTGCCGCTGTGAGCTGACGAAGTAGCTTTTCTTTGTTTACTGCTATGCAGATTTTGGATATGTATAATCAGGTATTATATAATTATAAAAATATTACAAACGTTTGAAACAAGAATTTGATAACACAAAAACAAATATACTACTTATCAATATAAAAATATATGGACATATTATGTCCATGGTGCTGCTTGGAATATCAGATGAAAGCATATTAATAAACTTAAGAAAGTCAATATTGGCAGTCATGCAAAATATTTCGTAACACACACTGATAATAAAAGGAATTGCTATATTTTTTAAAATTATAGATATTGAAAAACTAATACTAAAAAAAGCAAATGTCTGAACAAAAAATATAAAAATATAATTGAAATAATTAAACTTTAGTATTATACAATATAAACCAAGCAATACACATATATGCAGGAAATAAAAAACAAACACAAGAAAAAGTTCAACTATAAGACTTTTTTTATAAACAAGCAATAGTTCTCTGATTCTGCCCTCTACATACTCTCTGAAACCAAATAAAGTCCACCATACAGCAAAAAATGGGCAAAAAATTTGTAACATTATGTATGTTGAAAAATAACATTGTTCGGGTGAATATCCTTTAGCAAAATCCAAATATGTTAAAAAAGGAAGTACAAGAAATAAAAAAACAACAGGTACAATATAGAGAATTCCCATTCCTTTAAGTGTTAATTGTATTAATGAAAGGCGGTTTATATATCTTTTAAGGCACATAAATATCCATCCTCTATATCAGCGTTAATACTCACTCCCTGCTCAATAAAATTACTTGAGAGAACGATTATATAATTTTTATTATCCTTACTGATTCTGTCTTTAACATAATAATTTCCCTCTAAATTATTTTCATATTCTTCGTCTAAAAGAAAAACTTTTTCATTTCCGATAGAAGTAATATCGCTGCAAGTTCCCTGAACAACATTTCTTCCCTCATTAATTATAACAATCTCATCACATATTGATTTTACGTCCGAAACAATGTGAGTAGAAATAATAATAGTTTTATCATTTTTTATTTTCCTTAAAAGAGATTTAAATCTTACTCTCTCCTCAGGATCAAGACCTGCAGTCGGTTCATCAAACAAAACAATTTCAGGATTTCCCATTATAGCTTGGGCTATTCCCAATCGTCGAACCATACCTCCTGACAGCGAACCCACTTTGTTTTTAATTTTATCACTTAGGTTGACCAAATCAATGCAATATCTGATTTCATTGTCTTGATTTGACTTAGGTATTTTCTTTAATGTGGCAAAATATCTCATAGTTTCATATACAGTCAATGACTTCATAGCACCAAACTGCTGAGGCAAATATCCTATATTTTCACAATCGCACTCAATGCTTCCCTTTTCGGGAGAAAGCAAACCGCATATACATCTCATCATAGTAGTTTTGCCGGAACCGTTTGGTCCAAGCAAGCCATAAATACCGTGCTTAAATTCGCAGGAAAAATCATTTAAAGCTTTTGTTTTCTTAAAAGACTTGGTGCAGTTCTTCAAAATCAGCACAATTATACCTTCTTCCTTGTTAATTATCATTTATACTTTCGGAGTCAACCACGGCTTTTTCTACATATTTAGAATAGCCCATATCTCTTTGAGCAAGAAGTATTTCAGCAACTTGCTTCTTTGTTTCCTCATCAGTTGCTTTATTAATAAAAACTGTATCATCTCCTAAAAATATTCCATCATAAATACAATTAGAAGAAAGCATTTCATTTGTCTGAATAATAGTATATTCTTTGAGATTTAATTTATTGCTGCTATTGTTATCCAACTCATTAATGTATTTCTGAATTTCGTCTATATATTCTTCATCTATTTTGCTCAATCCCCACCCCTTTACAGTAATTGCATAAATCTTATAAATATCAGACGAATTTGATTTATAAAATCCACTAAAAAGCGTAGGATAGCTTGTAACCCCGACAAAACAATTTTTCTCATTCTTTACCTCATCAAGATTTGAATAAAACTGCCTTGCTGAATCAACTCGAATATTAAATTCTGTTTCGGATTTTATCTCAATCGGATTATATGTGGTATAATCACCCGTAATTTTGTAAAATCCGGTAATAGGGTAATATGCAAAAAAGCCGGGCAGAGAACACGCCTGATAATTACTGTATAATATAGGTGAATAACCGCTGTACTTTATGTT
The DNA here is from genome assembly GCF_002834225.1 of Ruminococcus bromii. Lineage (GTDB taxonomy): Bacteria > Bacillota > Clostridia > Oscillospirales > Acutalibacteraceae > Ruminococcoides > Ruminococcoides bromii. The sequence goes on from NZ_NNSR01000036.1 coordinate 11,894, forward strand.
TATAAGTTGCAGGTTTCCGTTCCCTATTACAGTAACATAATCTCCTTCACGATTATATTTTAAAGCATTTCCTTCAATATCAGTTATCTTTAAAACATTGTATCCATGGTACAATGTAAAATTGTAATACTCTAAACCTGTATCAGATAAAGTCATTGATACTTCGGCATCTAATTGTCTGTAAATGCTTAAATCCATATCGTATGATGTAACTTCAAAATCCGGATCTTGGTTCTTTTGCTCATTTTCAGTATAAAACAAATAATCTGACATTGAAATACTGTCAAGCTGAGCTCCCTTTTCAATATGGCTTCCACCATAAAAGTAGCCAACCAGATTAAATGTTGAAATTAATAGTGTTAATGACAGTAAAACAGCTTTTAATGCGGTTTTCTTTATTTGACAAAGTTTGAAAAACAAAAATGACAGTAGAGAAATCCAGAAAATAATTAAATTCCATCTATAAATTTCAGCATACATACCGTAATCATGGTTTATGTACCACTCTAAATCATTTGGCAGAATATATGCAAGAAAATATTTTGCTTCCCAAAAATTAATTTTGGTAACCTGGCTTAAACCCCCCGGAATAAAGTCAGATGTACTTGACACAAGGAAAATTATAAGCGCCATAAGAGCATATGAAACAATCCTTTTCGTCTTTTGAGCAAAAAAAACGCCAAGTAAAATCGGGATTATTCCACCCAGAAAAACATATAAAAATAAAACTGAAAATATATGATACAAATAACTGTAGTCATTCATTCCGGATGACAAAAATATAACAAAATTAAATACAAATGCGCTAAAGAACTCTAAAGCCGGAATAAACAACAAAACTGTTACAGTACTTGTTAAAATCCTAGTCTTACCATTTTTGTGTGAATACAATGCTTCATCTATATAACAACGCTTATATAGGTAAAAGAATTCATATGATGTAAAACATAATATTACAAATGATAGTAAGCATAATTTTATAGAATTCTTTAAATATATTAATACATCATTATTGAGTGAAAAGCTATAACAACTATATACAAGATTCCCCAAAAAACATACTAACAGTATGATAACCGGAATAAATATTATTTTAGTTTTAAAAAACAATTTTAAATTTTGTTTTATCATTTTTACTCACCCTATTCCTTGTAAGTACGGGTTTACAAGGAAATAATAAATACTAAATTAGATTGCTGTAATTTTACCTGTGGCTGAACAATTCTTACCACCCCACCACCATGAATTCATTTTACCTCTCCATGATGCTTTGGAATTATTTATGACGGTGTATACACCTGATGATGCATTATATCCCGGTTCAGCAAAAACATGTTGCGCCTGTACCCATGTTATAATAGAAACAATATAACATCTTGTTGGCGTTTTGCATGGTAGCCGCCTGCAAATTTGCGTATTACAATGTAAGCACAATAGAAAGTCAGACTTTCAATTAATAAATTGAAACACAATCCTAATATCATAACAGTTGCAATATGTATCAATGATGATAAAATAATATTAAAAGCATATTTGTAAATTTCTTTATCTTCGTTTTTTATAAGATCGTTTGAAGCAAAAAACTCTATAATTTTTGAGCCAATCTTTTCCATTACTTTATCTTTTTAAATTTGTCAAGCTTTGCAGGAGCCTTAGGCTGATACATAAAAAAGCCAGTGGATGAATTAGCATTTATTGAGAGTGCTAATGTAAAACTAGCAATAATTGCGGGTGAAATTTTGCAAATAAAATTTTTTATTTTCTTCATAATATTATTCCTCCCTTCGTGAGGATTTTAGCACACATTAAAAGTAAAAACATAATTCTTGCAAAAATGATGTCAAATTTGCTCAAAGTGATGTGATTTTAAAATTACTGAGGTAAAATTTGAAATTTTGCATCTAAAGCAATAACATTTAATGACATTTTTTTGAAATATATGTTATAATTTATTTCAAGGAGGTTTTTCTTTTGAAAGTATTAATTTGTGACGATGATAAATGTATTGTCGATGAAATAAAAAACAATCTGAATACATTTTCAGATAAACATAGAATAGTTTTTGATATTGATTTGTTTTACAATGGTGTAGAGCTGCTGAATAGTAATATCAGTTATGATATGGCGTTCATTGATATTGAAATGCCTCTGGTAAATGGTCTGACTTTGTCCGCACAATTAAAAAAGGTAAACTCTAATATAATTATTTTTATTATAACCTCGCATGACGCTTATCTTGATGACGCTATGGATTTGGATGTGTTTCGCTATCTGTCAAAGCCTATTGACAATAACCGTTTTTTCAGAGCGCTAAATACGGCTATTAATTATTTTCATTCCAATACTCAAATAATAACTCTTGAATATTATGACGAGTGTTACTCTGTTTTCACAAGTGATATAGTATATATAACTATTGAAGAAAGAAAGGCTGTTATTATAACATGTCAGAAGAAGTATTATACAAATAAAAAATTAAGTTATTGGAAAGAAAAACTAAAGGATTACGATTATTTTGCACAACCACATTACAGTTATCTTGTTAATCTGAGGTATGTCTCGGATTTTAATAAGACTGAGCTTAATATTAATGTAGATTTAAAAAGTGAAACTCTACCTATATCTCAAAGGAACTATTCAAACTTTAAAAAGGCATATTTTGCATACATAGGGGTATAAAAATGGTATATACAATTTGCTATGCGTTTGTTTTTCTTGCAGAAATTCTGATATCACTGTTTTATTTTGAAAACAAATTTGAAAGAAAATCAAGCAAAAAATTTTTGTTATTTTCAGTTGTTATTGTGTATGTATTATTGTATTTATCTCGATTATTGAATTTAACACTGGTTAATTTAATTGCATTTTTTGCGTGTAACTTCTTTTTACTTTATTTTTGTTATTTCATAAGTATTAAATCCTGTATTTTCCACTGTAGCATATTACTTATATTTATGGCAATCACAGAAAGTATTGTCTTGTTTGTTTCAACAGTATTATTCGGTACGGATTTTTTCACTTCCATGGATAATTCTTTAAGTCTCATTATTCAAGCGACTATCAGTAAACTGTTATATTTTTTGATAATTTACTTTGTATCAAAATTCTCAATAAAAGAACATAAATCAGAAAGTTATTCTCTTTCTATACCTCTCTTGGTTTTACCTGCCTCAAGTATTCTGCTACTGTATGCAGTATCACATGCGCTACACAATTTTGATTTAGAACAAAAATACATATATTTATTAATAATAAGTATGGTGCTATTACTTTTCTCAAATATAGCGGTTTTTTGGGTATATGAATTTACTTTGAAAACTCAAAGACACAATATGAAATTGGAATATGAAAGGCAAAAGGAAAAATCTACAGCTGAGTATTATGATTTACTTAATGAGCAAAATGAAAACTCAAAAATTGTTATGCACGACATAAAACGGCATTTAAACGCCATTAAGAGTATTGCCAAAGACAAGGCTGTTACAGAGTACATAGACGATTTTATTGAAGACTTCAGCATAAATAAATCTGTTGATTACTGCAACAATCCTATGGTCAATTCAATCGTCAACAGGTACAAATCCTTCTGTGACAAGTTCGGGGTGAAGATGAATATTGACATCAGAAGTGCTGATTTTAGCTTTATGAGCGAACCTGACATAACTGCTCTGCTTGACAATCTGCTTGAAAACGCAGTTGAAGCGGCACAAAATACAGAGAACGGATTTATAGATTTTTCGGCTTTCGTCCGCAAAAATAAATATCTGTCAATGCAGCTTACAAACTCGGTCAAGAATATTGTAGCCGTCAAGAACAACCGCATAGCATCATCAAAAAAATCTGACGCAATACATGGAACGGGACTGAAAAGCATTAAAAGAGTAGTTAAAAAATATGACGGTGAAATAAATATGAAATTCAATGAGGATGATATGACCTTTACCTCAAACATTGTGTTTGAAATTCGGAGATAACGCAGTAATCGAATCATATAATTCCTTGACTAATGAAATGCATTATATAATGAGAAATTCCAATACCTGATAATACTGATATCAGCAAAATGAGATCTAATTGATGAAATTAAGAATCGGAAAGAAATTGCAAATATAAAAGTTTTGCAGTGAGCTTGTAAAATAAAGTGTGTAAGTTAAAAAATAGCTTGCACACTTTTCTTGACAAAGCCGTAATAAAAACAGCATTACAACTTCACAAACACAATCAAAGGCACAGCTGAACGGATTTTTCCGTAAGCTGTGCCTTGTTCTTAGTTGTGTATCACTTGCTCTTTTACAATTTCTGTTGCTTATAAATTTCATACATTCTTATTTTTCGGATTTCCGCAACTATTGACATAGAGCCAATCATTTATGATATTATTGGAAAAAGTGTCCGTAAACCCACAGTGCCCTGTCGATATCCCTACATTTTTCATATGTGACCTTCTGACCCTCGGGGAGTTCTTTGTTATAATCTTCTACGAACTGATTCAGCTTCTTTATGTAAATCTGATAAGTCTTATTATAGCGCTTGTTATCACTAAACAGGTTTTTAAACCCGAGCTGATCCTTCTGAGGTAAATCTCGCGGTTTAACATTCGCTCCGATGTATAAACTATTCAGCGAGCCGAAAGACAGCTCGTCTTGTACATTGCTCGGATAAATCGCATCCAGCGCCATCATTGCGAAGATATCGTAAATCCGCATTTCTCCTTGAGTGATAAAATACATAAAAGTAATCAGATAGACTGATCCGATACCTTTGAGCGATGCTATGGTCAACTTTTCAAGGAATTTTTGTTGTTTTTCCTTTTTATCATTTTCTTTCAGGCTTCTATAACTTTTACTGAGATCTACCGCCGTATTTAGAAAGTCATAGAACGTTTTCGTTTCTTCTTCTCCATTCTCTTTTTTTACTGTTTCTTTTTCAATTAGTCCGTGACGAGTAACAGCACTTGCGACTCTATCTTTTTTATTGAAGTTCCAATTTTTCTTTTTATCTTCACCTGCTATATAGACAATATCTTTCTTGCATAAACTCTGCTTCTGATCTATCTTATTTGTTTTCCACGCAAAAATTTTCAGGAAAGCCTCCACATCCGGTGCTTCTTCACGCAAATATTTTTCTATCTGTTGCTCTACCCATTTGCAAGTCTGAAAATAATACATATGGCTATATGTCTTTACAAAATTGGTGAAATCGAGTTTTCCTTCTTCTGCATTAGGACTGTTTGGATCGAAAGTTGCAACATTATACAGTGTTACTTTTGATTCTTCATTCATTATCTGCACTCCTTTCTTATCTATATAGTGTTAGCATCTAAATAGTACAAAACAAAATGAGATATCCCCTTTAAGTGTTGTATAATAAAAAAGAGGAGGGATTCATTATGTCACGACAAAAAACTCATCACACCAAGCAATTCAAGTTGGATGCTATCAACTATCGCAAAGAGCACCCTGATCTTACACAGGTTGAATGTGCAAAGAACCTGGGTATCGGTGTCAGTACTCTTGCTCGCTGGGAAGCCCAGTTCAGAGATAATGACGGTGATATTCCCGTTATCGGTTCCAGCAGTTACGCTTCTGATGAAGCGAAGGAAATCGCCCACCTTAAGCGTAAGCTGCGTTATGGACTTGTATGCCAGAAAAATCATTGCCTGGACTCTTGCAGACACTATGGAAGTATCTACAGTTATCGAAACAATCAACAAGGCAAAAGCCTGTCGTAATACTGATTTACCACTTATTATCCATTCAGATCGTGGCAGCCAGTATATTTCAAATGCGTGGCGTGAAGCCACTGAAAAGATGCAGCAAAGCTATTCTCATAGTGGTTATCCTTACGATAATGCCTGCATCGAATCTTTCCATTCCTTAATCAAAAGAGAATAGCTTAACAGATTTCATATCATTTACTACAAACATGCCTATAGGCTTGTATTTGAGTATATTGAAACCTTTTATAATACCGTTAGGATTCACAGCCACTGTGACTATATGTCTCCTAATGATTTTGAAAAATTGTTTGAGAGGGTATCTTCTCTGCCAGCAGCTTAGTTGGCAGAACTTCTCCTTTTATTTTGTGCTAAATCTTGACACAGGACCATTTACAATTTCTATTGCTTATAAATTTCATACACTCTTATTTTTCGGCTTTCCGCAACTATTGACATTGAGCCTATTTAGTTTACAATTCGAGGGAATTTACATTCAGCAAGAACTCATAAAGTCCAAGATGAAGTATTCCGTCCTCATCCGTCCAAGACTTCATTGAAGTTTTGCTGATAATAATCTTTTTAAAGAAATCCTTTGTATTCTTCAAAGGTCTGAGTTCGGTTTCAAGTTTTGACGGTTCCGAAACATTTAGTGCGGATTGAATATAGTATTTTTTAGAACCCTTGTTTACTACAAAATCTATCTCGCACTGTTTTTTTGACCTCTTTCCTACACTCGTTTCCACGATTTCTACAACACCGACATCAACGGAATACTCTCGACACAGAAGTTCATTGTATATAATATTCTCCATTATGTGCGTTTCTTCCTGCTGCCTAAAATTAAGTCTTGCGTTGCGAAGTCCGATGTCGGCGCAATAATACTTTGATGGGTATTCAAAATACTTCTTGCCTTTTACATCGTATCGTTTCGCATTGCTGAACAGAAACGATTCAATTAGATAATTCAGATAGTTGGAAACGGTTGTACCTGAAACCTTAATATTTTTCACCGTCCGCAAGGTATTTGATATTTTGCTTGCATTGGTAAGCGAACCGACAGAAGAACAAAGGTCATCCGTTAATTCGCTGAGCACATCAGGCAACTCAATATCATAACGCTCCACAATGTCTTTGAAATAAACCTCGGTGAAAAGAGTGTGCAAATAGTTCATCTTCTCCGCATCGCTCTTTTTTGTTAAAACAAGCGGCATACCGCCATATAAAGCGTATTCCTCATAGGCGTCGGATTTATCTCCGCCCACAAAAGAATAATACTCTTTGAAAGAGATAGGATAAACTCTAACTTCATCACCTCTGCCACGAAAGGCAGTCAGTACATCTTTCGTGAGCATTTTTGAATTACTGCCTGTTACATAAATGTCAACATTGCGAAGCCGCATAAGACCGTTGAGTACATTGTAAAGCTTAACGTCCTCAGGGTTTTTAAGTTCATCCTTTGTGATTGCGTACTGCACCTCATCAATGAGAATATAGTACATATCTGAGTTCACGATTTTCCCACGAATATATTTCGACAGTTCATCGGGATCACGGTACTTTACAAAGGTATCATCATCCAAGGCAATCGTAATGATCTGTTCTTCTTTTACACCGCTTTCAATCAGATAATCGTAAAACAGATTGAACAGCAGAAAACTCTTACCGCATCTTCTGATTCCGGTAATGACCTTAATCAGTCCGTTTTCTTTTCTGTCAATAATTCTGTTAAGATATTCGTCACGCTTAATAATGTTCTGCATTGTAGCCCTCCGCTCACTTAAAACTTACGGGTATTTCCCCCTTACTTTCAAATATAGTATACCACCATTTTTGCAAAATATCAAGCACTTACTTGAAACTTAAGTGTATTTGCACCTAAGTTTTTATTATATTTCCAACATCTCCCCCCCTCTCTATTCTACCGTCCTCATCAGTCATTCTTGCAACACGAAAACCCTCGTGGCGAATCAGCGAAATATTGCTGACTGTCATTGATATTGAATACAGTAAAACAAAAGGAGTAGAAAAAAGAATTGTAAGGAGCATTATTACTGCGGTCAGGTAGTGTATGCTTGACAGCTGATATGCTCGGTAGTTGATAAGCAGGAACACTGACAAAGCAATAAATAGGGTTGCCAATCCGACAAAAACTATCATCAGCGAACAGTCAAGAACGGTACTGTAAGAGCATAAATGCTTTTTAAGACTTTTTCTGAAACGGATAATCATATATACAGCCATTATGCCGAAAAACAGCGCACCTGCAATGTAATATACAGGATAACCCGATATATTCTGCACAAGGTTGTCATCAAAATCGCCGTTAGTCAGTATGTTAAATGCGTTTACCCTTAAATCAACAAACTGTGAGTAATACGACTGCGGATCACTTTCTTTAAAAGCAAAGATTTCTGCTTCTGTTTTTCCCTGCTTCAGCGAATTAAAGGTCAGCCTTATATATCCGTTATCATAAACAGGCTCGCTGTGACTGACAATGCCGTCCTGAGAATATTTAATCTTAATATCAGACAAATCGCTTATATGATTTTCAGGGATGTAAACCGAGTAGCTCCCACAGAATGTGATCATATACAGAAATACACCTAAAGTCAAAATAATTATTAAAACAGCTGCAAAAAAAGACCTCTTTTTTAACATACACTCACTCCTTGTGTTTTCAATAAACAAGTACAACATAAAAGTATTATTTACTACACCGTAACTATCGGTAATTCAATCACGCTTTACGGTTTTTTGGTTTTCAATTTTATCATTTCTTTCAAAAAATATATAAATATAATCTATAAAATCGAATTTCAGACACTTATAGATATATCTGTATTAATCATAACATATCGGGCGTGACAAATGCGTGACAGATTCGGGCGTTTTTCAATAAAAAGTTTTTTTAAAAAAATTTTTCGTTTGTTATCGTGGTTTCGCCTGTAAAACACTGCACTACAAAAATACGGTCAGGCTTTTACGCCTGACCGCTTAATATTAATGGGTTTACCCAGTGCCACGCTTGCGTGGCACAAACAACCACCCGCTATGCGGGTGTGCATAAAAAGTTATACAAAAAAATCACCAATCGTATTACAATAAGAATGTTCAAGTCTATTGTAAAAAAAGAAAGGTGATTTTAATGGCAAATAAAACAAATAGTTTATCCCACACAAAATGGATGTGCAAATACCATGTAGTGTTTGTGCCAAAGTATAGAAGAAAAATAATATAAGCACAGTATCGACAGAGTTTGCAAGACATAATAAGATTGTTATGTCAGTACAAAGGAGTGGAGATACTAGAGGGGCATATGATGATAGATCATGTACACTTGCTCTTAAGTATACCACCGAAGATGAGTGTGTCAAGTTTTATGGGATATTTAAAAGGAAAAAGTGCGTTAATGATGTTTGAGAAACACGCAAATCTGAAGTATAAGTTTGGAAATAGGCACTTTTGGGCAGAAGGATATTATGTGAGTACAGTAGGTCTAAATGAAGCAACCATAAGGAAATACATAGAAGACCAAGAAAAGCATGATATAGCACTAGATAAATTAAGTGTACGAGAATATGAAGACCCTTTTAAGGGTGGCGAGTAATACAAACACCCTTTAAGGGGTGGCGAAAGAGGCAAAGGCAATAGGCTTGAACCAAGTGAAAGCCAGCGTCTTGAGACGCTGGCCGGTAGCATGGGCTTATAGCCCTAGAGCAAACCACCCGTTG
>NZ_NNSR01000037.1 GCF_002834225.1 Ruminococcus bromii
ACTGTTTTTAGGGAGAGCGTTGATGAAAGTATGACTATGAACAAGCCGCATTGGCGAGGACGGAAGTTTGACATATAGTAATCACCGTCACTCGCAGTTACCGCTATAACAAACTGCAATAGGAAATATGATAGGACTTGAGGTAGCCTTGCGACCGCCGCCTGTGGCGGAAAAAGGGAGCAATGCGACTGTATTTCAGACGGGGAGAGAGTAACCGTAAAAACAAAAGTGGATAGAAGAAAACAACTGTTTTTAGGGAGAGCATTGATGAAAGTATGACTATGAACAAGCCGCATTGGCGAGGACGAAAGTTTGACATATAGCAATCACCGTCACTCGCAGTTACCGCTATAAATGAATACTCAAACTTCATCAAATAAAACAAATGTTAGATAAACATATTTACAGCACCATACCTTGACAAGCAAAATCCGTTGTGATAATATCGTTTTTGGCAACGGGAGTCCGTTAAGCATATTTGATATGGAGATATGAATTTATGAAAAAAGCAGTTTTATTTGACCTTGACGGCACAATGTGGCACACTTCTGATGTGATTTTGCCTGTGTGGAATGATGTACTTAAAAAACATAAAGAAACAACAAAGCAAGTCACACTTGAAGAAATGAACAGTTATATGGGAAAAACGGTTGAACAGATTGCGTCAATAATGTTGCCCGAGCTTCCGCTTGAAAACTCGGTCGCAATTGTAAAGGAATGTTGCGCTGAACAGATTCCGTCACTTCGCAAAACAGGCGGTCATTTGTATGATAATCTTGAAAGTACACTTGAAATTCTTTCAAAGAATTATTTTCTCGGCATAATCAGCAATTGTCAGTGCGGATATATAGAGGCGTTCCTGTTCGCTCATAAGCTTGAAAAATATTTCTCCGATTTTGAAATGTCGGGCAGAACCAATCAGACAAAAGGGGAGAATATAAAGCTTGTTATTAAGAGAAACAGCATTGATAAGGCTGTGTATCTCGGCGATACAATCGGCGATCAAATTGCCGCAAAAGATGCAGAAATTCCGTTCGTGTTTGCATCATACGGATTCGGCACAACGGAAAATTCCGAATACACAATTAGTTCGTTTGATGAATTGCCAAAAGTTGCAGAAAAAATTCTCGGCTAAATGCGATAAAATAAGATGATATCGGGATACTGTCTGTCACGGTGTCATCTTGTCAAAAGGTATAAAGTTTCAGTTTTTATGCGTTTTTTGTTGACAGAGAAAAAATAATGTAAAAAATTTGAAAAAACTTTCAAATATCTATTGACAAGTTAAATGCCTTGTGATACAATGTTGACTGTTGAGTCGAGAGATTCACAACTTAATAAATGCGAGTGTGCTGGAATAGGCAGACAGGCACGTTTGAGGGGCGTGTGTTTCACGACGTACGGGTTCAAGTCCCGTCACTCGCACCATTAAAAGAGGATTGATATAAAATATCAATCCTCTTTTAATTTGTACCAGCAAGCGATGACGGGACTTGAAGGCGACCGTTAAGAAAACAGTCCTGTGGACTGTTTTTAGGGAGAGCGTTGATGAAAGTATGACTATGAACAAGCCACATTGGCGAGGACGGAAGTTTGACATATAGCAATCACCGTCACTCGCAGTTACCGCTATAACAAACTGCAATAGGAAAT
>NZ_NNSR01000038.1 GCF_002834225.1 Ruminococcus bromii
AGCCGTTCTGCCTGTCATTAAATGCTGTTGTTACTCTGATTTTCATTCTGTCACCACCTTTCTAAACCGGTCGAAATCGACGGGTTTAAATGCAATAAAAAAGCACTCTGATTTCTCAAAGTGCTGATTTGATGTATTAAGTTTTGCTTTGGCAAGTTGCAGGCAAGTTAAATAATGCCGTAAACAAGCCGTTTTTCTTACTCTGAACATATTCTCGGCAAGTTAAACAACAAAACCGCCCTTTTTACGGAGCGGTTAAGATTTATGCTGTTTCTCTTTGTGTTCGTTTTATCTTCTCGTTTTTCACAATCATAATTTCTGATTCAAGTCTTTTTATTTCGGCATCTATTTCTTCATTTGTCATATTTTTTATTTCATCAGGAATAATAATTCTATCATCAATGAAATACTTCTTATCAGCCATTATAAGACACCTCCCAAAAATTAATATCAAATGACTGTGATAATTTTTTAATAGTTTTTACTTGAGCTTCCATTTCAGAAAAACCGCCATTCATATATTTTTGAATGTACAAATTATAAAGCTTTGGGTTAATCATTTCATTGGAGTGATACCCGTAAAGTACGCCATTGTGACAAGCCACAAAACATTTAGCATATCCGTTATTAGCACAGGAATTAAAGTCTTCAATGCTTGGTGGCATACTACTTGGGTGTGTATGAATTGTTACAACATTATTATTTGTCTGAATACATTTCTTTATTCTATCGGTATATGTTATTGTTCGTTCATCAGCACTGTCGGTTACAGATAACATAACTCTTCCTGTTTCACCGTCAATCCAATACATATCCTCAAAAGCCGTTCCGCTTCTGTGTTTTAATGCTTTTTTAGCACAATCGTAAAGTGACTTGTTGACTTCTTTATTATCAGTAGCACTATCATACTTGCGTTTATATTCGCCGCTGTCAACATAAGTTTTATTAACAAGCGTACTTTTATTGCGTCCATAACGCTGATTTTCAAGAGCCACAACATCACTTCCTGATTTCATTATAACAGTTTTTTGAGATTTTGCAACAGATTCAGGCAAACTATTCCCTGCTTTTTTCGCCTTTTCTTCAAGCATATCAGCCCTATCGTGCCACTCATCGGCTCGGGTTTGGGCAATGCGTTTATTGTCCTCGTCAAGACTGTATTCGGCACGGCGGTCAAAGCGTTCTGCCTGTCGCTGTGCATACTGCTGTTTTTCCTCAATTCCTCGCTGACGGTCAAGCTCTTTGATTTCATCTTCAGACAACGGTGCGTCCAAATCATCAAGTTCGGGATAATATGTACTTGTGCTGTCCTTACATCTTGGATGAAACAAACCGTTCTTGATTGCGGTTGAGAGGAGCGGATAGTTTCCGTCTGACTTTTTGCCGTTTGAATAAACATCGTCAATAAACACCTTGCCGATATATTTTGCACAATCGGGGCAACCGCCCTGTCTTGAGTTCACAACAACAAGGGATACTCCCCATTCGGCTCGCTTTTCGCCCTCGCCACGAAGATAGGCTCTTTTGTTGGCTGTTTTAACCGCCATATCCGCATAATCGGAGAGCGTGTGCCTTGCACCGTTTTTGTATTCCACACAATTAAGACCTGCGTTGAGCATATCTTTACAAGCCATATCAACGGCTTTTTCGTATGTAACCGCACCCGTGTTCATTGCAACCTGTGCGTTAAAAATCGCCTTGCGGTACTTGTCGTTGCTCATACGCAAAACTGCCGTTTCTGCCCTCTTTAAATCGTCTGTGGTCGATTTTATGAGTGCGTCAAGTTTACGGTCATTCACCTTAAAAAACTCGGCTGTGCTGTGTGCTGACGGCTTTTTCGGGGCTTTGAAACCGTCCTTGACAGCTTCAAGAATTTCTGCCTCCTGACTTGCATTTCCGTCAGCTTTGGCGGTGCGAATCATCTCTTCAACCTTGCTGTTAATGGTTTTGAAACGCTTGCCGAATTTCTTTGCGTTGTGCTTACGGTACTCTTCAAGACTTTTGAGCTGTTCAGCCTGCCATTGTGTCCAGTTGTAACCCTCTTTGGTTTCTTCGGCTCTGTGACGACTGAAATTTCTCATCATGCTGTCAATCAGTTCATCTTCGATTTTTTCAAAGGCTTCTCTGATATTGTAATCACTCATTGTTTACCTGTGTATCATTCTGTTCGGGATTGCTTTCGGTTTTTTCTGCATTATTTTCCGCATTTTCTTCATCATCTGCGTTATTGTCATGTTCTTCTGTGTCGGTAAGGTCCACATCGTCAAGCTCCGATTTTTCTTCTTCGCCTGCAATGCCCTGTTCTTCCTTAATTCTCTGAACCTCTTCGGCTTTCCAATCCTCCGACTTGCTGTCGCCGTAAAGCTCGTCAACCGAGGTTTCAACTGACATCAAACCGCCCTGTCTTGCTTTTGACACGGTTTCAACCTGACTTTCAAAGCTCGGATTTGCATATTCGCCGAAGTTTACGGACACTTCCAAGCCCTCAACAATACCCTTGCCGTTAAGTTCACCGTCTGCATTGAGTACAACTTCAACAAGGCTTTGAAGTGCGTTCTGCGTGATTTTGACAAGATTCTGCCTTGTGTAAAGGGTTGTCTTTTCCTTTTCACGCTGAGCGTCTGCATTATCAAGCTTCTTCGTATCAATGCCGAGAGTTGACGGCGATATAATGCCCTGCAAACAAAGGTCGAGGGCAGTAATGTATGAACTCAAATAGCTTTCGTGCTGAATCTGCGGACTTTCGGTGTAAATCCTGTTGCCGTTGCCGTTTTCAGACATATCGTTGCCCACGGTGATAAATCGGTTGTCAAACGGATTTGGCGATATCGGCTGACAGGTTTCGGGATTTCTCGGAACAAGGCAACCAGGCACATACTGCTTTGTTCGGCAGGCTCTGAGTGCGTCCATCCACTGTGACCACACTTCATCAAGGCTGTCGAAAGCGTCTGTTTTTATGCCGATAATGCCCGCACCTCTGCCCTTGTGGCACGATTTGCCGTAAAGGACAGGTACAGCCCACATATATGATTCGTCAAATGTAACGCCCTTTGAATCAATCCACGAAAGAGCGTCAACCGTGTGCAGGTCAATCTCTTTGCCGTTGTCATCATACAAAGCATAGTGAATATAGCCGTAACCGTATGTTTCTTCAAAACGGTAACGGCGGTGTTTTTGCGTGTAATCGGTGTAAAACTTAACCTCTCGGATTCTGCCGCGCACATATGTAAAGTCGATGTTTTCGGCAGGATACCATTCAACAATCGGAACATCTGATACAGCCGTGTCAAAGCTGACCTTAAAAGCACCGTCACCAACAACACATAGGTCACGGAGCATTTGCTTAACCGTGTCGGACAGCTTGTTCTGCTTTTCAATATCTTCCCAACGCTCTGCATAAGCGGTTGAATTTTTACTTGTAACATCTGTGCCGTTGTAGTCGGCAATTACGATATTCACAAGCGTTTCGCAGATGAGTGCCGGCAAGCCCGTGTGTATTTTACGGATTTCAAGCCCCTTTGTGCTTTTTGCCGCCCAAAACATAGTTTTGTTTGTATCAATCTGCTTGTACAGCTCCGCAAGCTGTCTGCTGTTGCCCCAATACCAAATGCGATTGATAAAGCACTCGGTCAGATGATTGCTTGTTTCGGTGACGGTAATTGTTTTGTCGCTTGCAGGAGTAATCTGCAAAAAGTTTTTAATTCCCGATCTGATAGATTCAGCCATTCTGTTAATCAGCCCCATTTATTTCACTTCCAATAATATTTTTAAACGGCAGCCACGCATATTGACCGCTGTTAATGCAATGGTCGTGACCGTCCTCGGGTGTGTTGTCTTTATCCTCTCGCCAGCTGTAAATTTCAAACTCGGCAATCGTGTTTTTACAATGTTCAAGCACAAAATAACAGTCGGTGGCAAGCCAGCCGAGTACAAGATTGATTCGGTCGATAATCTTCGTTTTCTTCCATGCATTTGCAAAGTCATAGACACAGCCGTGCTGTCGCTTATACTTTTGAAATTCGGTAATAGTCGCTTGGTCGGCGCTGTCAATAAAAGCCGTGCGTGCAAAGCCCCATTCATCACGGTTGCGGTCAAGAAAATCAATAAAATTCTTCACCGTGTCACTCGGGGCAATAGGCGTTTGCATTTCAGCGTTGTTATAAACTCTTTCATCAAGCTGAACACACTTGCCGTGATTGGTAATGCCGTAAAATGTCATTGCGATAGTGTCAGGCGACTTCTGCGAATAGGCGGTATCAAGACCTGCGGTGAACTGAACAAAGTGTTCCGACTTGCGGTTACAGTTCAAAAACTTTCCTGCCCACTCTTTTGATTTGATATGTCTTGCCCTCTCAAAATTCGGGAACACAAGACCTGTTGCTCTGCCTCGCAAACCTAAGATTTTATTTTTATAGAGCTTTGTACATTTCGGTGCAGAGTTCTTTTTCTTTTCAATCTGTTCGGGTGTAAGACTTAAATTGTCGGCAAAAGAAAAGAACCAATACCGCCAATTCGGTACAGGTTCTTCGGTAAGCTCCGCCGTAATCTCGGAAGGAACATCGTTTTCATATTTTTTAAAAGGACGGGAGCGGTTGACAAACTCCTTATACACAGGCAGGCTCGGATCATCGGGATTCAGCGTTGCAAGCATATAGTCATTACGGGTTGACATCTCTCGGATAAACTCGATATCGGCGGTGTTGATTTCGTCAATATAAACGCACCCAAACTGCGCACCGAGAACCATTTCCCACTTATCCCGACTGCTGTAACCGAGAATATAGATAATTTTGCCCTCAAACTTGATATGCGGCAGCTTGTAATCCTTGTCGCCGTTACCACAATAGACAGCGTTGCGGTGCAAGTCGAGAATACCGTTGTCCTGTTGAATTATAGTTTCCTCAGCCTTGCCCGTAGTTTTGGCGGCAATTGCGTGAAGCTTCTTCGGTGACTGCGACACCATTCGCATAAACTTAACGCCTGCTCCGACGGTAGTTTTGCCGGACGCTGTAGTTCCTTCAAGAAATTCAGCCGACACATTCGTTGTGTTGATGAAGTCAATGTATTTTTGCGACAAAGGAAAGCTACTCACTCAAGCCCTCACCGCCTAACTGTCTGAACACATCAGAGAGCTTTTCGGACTGCTCAACCTTTGCGTCAACCTTAACGGTGTATTCGCCCGTCATCTTGTTGAGCGTGTCAATCGCCCTGATTCTGTCGGAGGTGTCCTGCCCGTCATTTCTTGCAATGTCGGACAAAGCAACCTGTCTGTCCTTTGCACTCATAATGCGCTCGTCCTTGAGCTTATCGGAAAGCTCCTTGATGTATTTTGAAACTCCAACATTCTCCAACAATTCATACGCTCTTGCGTTTGCGTAATTCTCGGAATATCCTGCCATAATCGCACTCTGAACGGTGTTACCGTTCTGTGCATAATATTCCGCAAACTTCCTCTGCCTTGCATTTAATTTGTCTTTCACGGTATCACCGCCCTTTCTAAAAATCAGCAAAAGAAAAGACAGCACATTTCTGTACTGTCTTTAAACACAGGTTTCCGGAGTTGCACCGGAATCTGTAAAAACTGTTTTCCTATTTAAACTATCCCCTGCGTTTATAATATTATATCAATAAATTTCTAAATATTCAAGTGTTTTCTTTTTCTTTCCCATTTATTCAATAATACACTTACATATTTCTGTTCTTTATCAGTCAATTGACGATCTCCAATTTCATTATGTTCATAGCCCAAATGGGTATGTGGCATCATTCCATTATGAGGTCTACCTTTAACGTCAATTTGTTTTATCCTTTCGCCGTAGTTGTCATAAAAAGTAACACTTTTGATGTTGCTCTGTTTGTCAAGAGTAGCATACACTCTATTTTTTGTCATAGTTTCCATAGGAGCTTTTATCGAAGTATTACCATTCATACGAATTACTTTTATTTCACCAAATTGAGCAACTGTGTGATATTCTGTACCGCATTTGTCTTTATACATCAATTTCACCTCACAACACAAAACCGCCCTCAAACGAGAGCGGTCTGTGCGATTTTTTATCTTAAGAGAGTTTTTTATATGTCCTGTTTGTCAAACTTTCATAATACCATTATACGCAGGGTAAGGGTGACATTCAATGACATTTCAAAATAATTTTACGAGAAATCGAACTTTTTTCGGAACGCCTGTAACGCTTCGCCGTGCAATCTCAGGGTATGCCTTACGCTCATTTCCATACTCTCGGCAATATCCTCCCACCTCTGACAATTTATGTAATACTCGGTCAAAATTGCAATGTAACGGTAATCGTCAAGTGCATTGATTTTACTGCGGATTTCAGTTTTCAACCGCACAAGATTGTCGATTTCCCGATTGATTTCAGTCTGCAGGTCTGCAATCCTGTCAACAATCCGCATAGGGTCATTCACTCCTGATGTCTTAACAGGCTCGTTCTGCTTAACTGATACCTGTGCAATATTCAGCCTAAGTTTCGACAGCTCGTGTTCTTTCGTTCTGATCAGCTTATCCGAAACCCTGACCGAATATAAATAATCTTTAACCGTCAATCCGTATCACGCTCCTCCTCGTCAAGCATACCAAGTTTCTGTGCCAACGCAATAACAGCGTTTACAATCAAATACAAATCATTGCCTTTAATATCGCACATACGATAGCTGACCTTGATAGTTTCTTCTTCGTTGTCGATTTCATCAAAACCAACAACTACACCTTTATTTAAGGTTTCTATTTCGCCGTTATCGTAATTAACGGTGATATTTTTAATACCTTTCATTCTTCTACCTCACTTTCAATTCTTTAATCACTCTCTCCAACGCAAAATTTGCGTTGTCAGTAAGTTGTCTTTGCCATACACCGTTAGATGGCGACCATCGAAATCCGTTTTGTTTCAGAACGGTTCTTGTATCTGCATCAGGCTTACCGTCAAATCTAAGCTGTAAACGCATAATATCAGCATTTTCAATAACCTCAAATAAATCTGTATTATATGTTTCATTCGTCTGTTCTGTAGCCGTTTCTTTCAGTCTTTCAAGTTCGGCAATTCTTTTCCGAGTGTTTTTAATTTTTGCATTGTTGTTTGTCAACGCATACGGCGGGAATGGTACGCCGTACATACTTTCTTTGATAGCCTTGTCAAGCTCTGTGGCTCTTTCATCTGTATAATCTTTATAGCCTTTCATTGTTTTGTGCTTACGATAATAGGCGTTTGTAGCTTTCATTTCTGTCTGCAATGCTTCGGCTTTTGCAAGTTTATTCCGCAACTGCTCTATGGCATCTGCGTCACCCGATTTAATGATATTAGTACCATTCACAAGTGTTTTAATCTTATTAGGTATCTTCTGGATTTCATTATATAATTGATAGTGCTTATCTCGTGCGGCGTTCTGCTTTTCTTTCTTTCTTACGGGGAAATTACTACCGCCACTAATCATCACGGACGGACACATCATTTCAATTCTGAATTGCTTGTTATACCATTCAGCAAGGCGACGGGCGTATCTGTCTGCCATTGTCGTCCCTTTTTCTTTCAAGTCGTCGGGTAACTTATCAACAAGACTGTAACACTCGTCAACTTTTGCTTTATATTCTGCTGTTTTACTGCCGTGCTGATAATCTCTAAAAGACCAACATTCACGGGCTTGTCTTGCGGCGGTTTCGTTAATTTCATAGTATTTCATTTGCTATCATTCTCCTTCAAAATTAACAACTTTTCCATTGTCGGTATAGTCCCGTTTGTCAAATTCAAGTTTCAGCTTGTCGATGACAACCCTGTCGATATGCTCCCAAAACACTTCGTCAGTGTCGGAGTGTTCGACTATCTCGGTCATCGACCTCAAAGCTTTCGCACATCTGTCACGACCAAAGCCGAAATCCTTATACAAGGCATACAGCATTGTTTTAAATACTCTGCGTGTGATGTCTTTGTTTTCTTTCTCTCGGATCTGTTCATATGCGCTTTTTGCAATCCGTTCAGCTTCCTGTTTAAGCTGTTTCGGAATCTTAGGCGGTATTCTCGCTTTCAATGCTTTCTCTCCTTTCGTCAATCTTATCAAGTGCAGTTACAATCAACGAGCTTTTGGCTTTGGTGTCCATAAGCTCTACCTGATAGTAAAACCGACCCGTTGTATTCCGTCTGATGATACAGCCTTTCAGAACGTATTCTGCACCGTTGTACAGCACGGTTCTTTCAAGGTTGCGTTTAACTTCCGAGATATTCACAGCATTTCCACCTTGATGTAAATACCCGAAACCTCTGCCCAAAACTTTTCACATATCTCACTTGCAACAAGTGCGTCATCAGACCAAAATCCGAGAGCGGTCATACAGTCTTTTAGCATTTTTTGCAAATTGTCTGTGTCGGGCTTTGTTGTACGATATTCGCCGTCCTGATGTTTACCGCGAGGGAAGCACCACTTTGTTATCAACCTGACACCCGACTTGTACGGTTCTGACGGTTTAAACTTTGCCAAATGTGATGTGAGCTTTTCTCTTGCCTGTTTCACCTCGGGCGGATTGTAAAAAACAGGTTTGCCGTTTTTTACCATAACCTTATGTTCCTGTGCAGTTACGGTCGGCGGTATCATCGCCATAAAAAATTCAGTCTTCATTTTCTTCAAAATAATCAACTCCATACCACAACTTTAATTTCGGGTCATAAACTATGTATCCGTTAGCTACTAACTTATCCAACACATAATCAATCAATGCCGGTCGCTTAGAAATCCAATCCATTACCTGATCGTTTTTGTAACTGTAACTTTTATTTGGAAGTTTTCGCCTCAAAGGTGGCATTCCCTTAGCAATTTTCAATCTTTTATCTTTTGAAGTCGATTTGCATTTTGCCATTTTTTACCATTCCTTTCTTAACTTTAAAATTTTGCTTTTAGTCACAGGTCAGGGGAAGGAGTTGTTGTGCGTAAGCTTCGCACAACTACTTCACCCCTGTGACCTTAGGGAACGGAAATACTCCTATATATATAGAATATATATATAGGTTTTTTCTTTCCCTCGGAAAATTTCGAGAAAAAAGTCATTTTCCGTCATTTTTAGAAAAGGAAAATCTCGGGAAATTTTCCCTATTTTCCCTCACGGAAAGGGAAATTCCCGATAAAATTTTCCTTCCAAATTTGACGGAAAGGGAAAAATTATTCGACTTTTTCCTTTTCCCTCAATCCCGTTTTACCGCCGTCAATCCAAAATCCGCCGTGTTCTTTTAGTCGATTTCGGACTGTTTTTTCGGTAACTCCAAGATATGTAGCAATGTCATTTATATCTGCCTGACCGTTATTTTCTTCTGCAGTAAACGCTGTCATAATAGATTCTGAGCGTTCTTTTTTGCGTTCCGATTCACTTTTTTTCTTGCTAAAATTCTTTTTGTAGGGCGAGCCTTTGATGTTAAAATCGCCCTCAAAATTACAGTCTTTCAACACACCTGTTGTATCTGATTTGTGTATCGGATAATCAAACCAAAGGTTAAGTGCATCAAATGCCGGAAACTCTCGCAGAGTACCCTCTATTCTCCACGCTGACATCCCTTTTACGGTTTTTTCGGCACGGGCAACATCTGACATCATCAGCTTAAAAGACTGTTCAGGAAGCGTTTTGCGTGCGATGTCAATCATATTATTTGCCATTACCAAATCGTCCTGCGAACACACTTCACTGATTTTGTTGAAACGACCTATCCAGTCTTTGCAGATTTTACAGGTTCTTTCATCCTTTTGCTGTTTCATCAAATCATCGCTAATTTCAAGTCTTGTAAGGTCAAGAAGTGCGTCGGGGTCACGAGCGAAAACACCCGAGCCCGAAACTCTGTCCATTGACTTTTTTCCGCCCTGAGCACCTTTTGAATGGTGGTGACAGTAGATTACCGCACAACCGATTTCGGTACACACCTTATCAAACTGATTGCAAAAGTGTGCCATTTGGTCAGCACTGTTCTCATCGCCTGTAATAACCTTGTATATCGGGTCAATCACAACAGCTATAAAGTTGCCTTTTAAAGCTCTGCGTATGAGCATAGGCGCTAACTTATCCATAGGCACGGACTTGCCACGCAAGTTCCAAATATCAATTCTGTTTAAGTTCTTTGGTTCAAGTCCAAGTGCTTCGTATACGTCCTTGAATCTGTGAAAACAGGACGCACGGTCAAGTTCAAGATTCACATACAAGACATTGCCCTGCGCACACTTAAAGCCGAACCATTCTGTTCCCTCGGCAATTGCAATACACAATTCGATAAGACCAAATGACTTACCTGCTTTTGAGGGTCCGCCGAGGAGCATTTTATGCCCCTGTCGCAATACTCCCTCAATCAGAGGCGGAGCAAGTTCGGGAGGATTTTCAAAAAAATCTGCGAGGTTGTCAAGGTCGGGCAAGTCATCGTTGATACTTTCCACCCAGTCTTTCCACTCGGCAAAATCGGATTTACCGATATTGGTGTCAATGATAAACTGCTTTTTGCCGTCGCGGATAACACCGGGCATACGGCTCAATCTTGACGGATTGCGGTTCTGCTTGTCGATTTCAAAGCCGTTTTTATGGCATACATTGTAGAGATAATCAACCCTTTTGCGGTATTCGTCATAGTTTGCGGCATCAATCTTAACAATAGCGTGGACTGATTTTCCGCCCGAATAAACAAGCACCGCAACAGGCAATTCAAGTTCTCTGATGATTGCATTTTGTTCTTCAAGAGCCATACAGTCAGATTCCACCAGAGCGTAACGATAATCGGTTACATTCTCGTTTTTAACACCCTTACCGTCCAACGGATTAAACCTTATCCACGCACCTGCTTCAGGCTTGTAATCACCGAATACATTTGATATATCGCCGTCACAATTGTTGAGGGCGGCAATAAGCTCACCTGCCGTACGGTCACAACTGCCTTGTGTTGGCGAATATTTAACCTTGCCGTTGTCATTTTTTTTATAAGTTTCAGTAACATAGCCTACATTTTCCGAGCTATCAAAGAGAGTTTCAATGTAGGTCACAATCTCATTTACCGGGTTCCAGTTTGTAGGCTCGTGAAACTTTACACCCTCACAGGTATTTACACCAATATCGCCCTTATCACCCTGCTCAAAAGCAATTTCATCATTCCAGCCGAGTTCTTTCGATTCACGGAAAGTCATACCTCTGTCTTTTGCCATTTGGACTATCGTGCCTGCTGTGACAGGTGAGGCGGAGCCGTTAAAGCTCTGCCATTTCTTTTCACACTCACCGCTGTGATATCGGCTGTCTGCTCTGCTCCAATCGTCCCAGTCCTTTACGCTGTATCCCTCTTGTTTGAGTGCCATTCCGACATTTACCCAGTCTTGGTAGTCGAGCTCTGACGGACTGATGTATTCAAGTGCATTAAGTAAGTCCAACCGTATTCACCTCGCTTTGCGGTACATATGTTTTCGGGTTAATGTTTTTCGGAGTTCTCCAACCGTTTGCGGCAATCCTTGAAATCAAGGCTGACGCTTCGTCAAACTGCCATTTGCCCACATGCTGAAAACCTCTGCTTTCAAGCATACGGATTTGTTTAGGTGTGGTTAAGCCCTCAATTCTTCGCTTTTCGAGCCTGTCAAGAATAAGTTTTGCTTTGCCGGCACTCTGGATTTCATCGGGGAATATTCCGAGCTTTTCAAGTTTTGCTTTCTGTTTGTCTGTAGGCGGAGAACACTCCCAGCCGAATGCCGGAACATATCCTGCAAGGTCCTGCGCCTGAATTGACATTTCGTACTGCAACGGATCTACAAGTTTGCGTTTGCGTGTTCGCATTTCCGCAAGCTGATTTGCAAGCGCTTCTTCACGCTGAGCAACAACATCTTCACTTGCTTTTTCCTCCGCTTCTTCAATGTCAATCGGATAACCTGCCTGTTCTGATAAGTTTTCTGTCATTTTTTGTGCAACTTCTTCATTGTCGCAAATGAGATGTGCAGGTCTGCAAAGCTCGTGTCGCTCTGTATGCCACAAAAAGTCGAGTAGCAAAAGCTCCGTCTTGTTTGGAGCAAGTCTTGTACCTCTGCCGACCATTTGGCAGTAAAGTCCACGCACCTTTGTAGGTCTTAAAACAACAACGCAGTCAACACTTGGGCAGTCCCAACCCTCGGTTAAAAGCATTGAGTTACACAAGACATTGTATTTATCGTTTTCAAAGTCCTGCAATATCTCTGCTCTGTCCTCGCTGTTACCGTTTACCTCTGCCGCTTTAAAGCCTTTTTCGTTCAAAATATCTCTAAATTTCTGCGATGTTTTTACAAGTGGTAAAAACACAACAGTTTTACGGTCCTTACAGTATTTTTTCATTTCCTCGGCAATCTGATAAAGATATGGATCAAGTGCCGTGTCAATATCACTTGCTTTAAGATCTCCTGCCTGTGTGGCAACTCCCGAAAGGTCAAGTTTAAGAGGTATAGTCACAGCTTTAATCGGTGACAGATATCCCTCTTTGATAGCCTTAGGGAGTGTGTACTCATACGCAAGCGAATCAAATACTGTTCCTAAATTTTTCATATCTCCTCGGTCGGGTGTTGCTGTAACACCCAACACTTTTGCATTGTCAAAATGCTCAAGCACACGCTGATAGCTGTCGCTGATTGAGTGATGTGCTTCATCAATGATGATTGTGTCAAAATAATCGCTGTCAAAGTTTGACAGCCTTTTCTCACGCATAAGCGTCTGTACAGAGCCTACAACAACCCTGTTCCACGAACCTATGCAACTTTGCTCGGCTTTTTCGACTGACGAATTAAGCCCTGTTGCTTTTTGGATTTTGTCCGCCGCTTGGTCGAGCAATTCTCCACGGTGGGCAAGTATCAGCACCCTGTCACCTCGACGGACACATTCTTCGGTGATTTTTGCAAAAACTATCGTCTTGCCACAGCCTGTAGGCAAGACAAGTAATGTTTTTAAATTGCCGCTTTCCCACTCGGAGAAAACGGCATTCTTTGCTTCATTCTGATACGGTCGAAGTTGCATTAAAAGCTACCCGGTGTCCAGTTATTCGGCATCGCAGTATTTGGCGTTGCAGGCTGTGTGTTATACTGTGGCGGATATGTAGGCTGTACATACTGCTGAGGTGCAGACTGTGCTACGGCAGGCGATATCGTTGTCACCTGCTCATCGTATGCATAAAAATACTTGATGTCATTTGTTACGCCCTCTGTGCCGTCATTCTTGGCATATTTGCGGATGATAACCTGACATTTACCTTTCTTGCCGATAATGCCTGTCCAGTCCATGCGGAGCGGTTCGCCGTGCTTTTTCATTGACACGGACAAAAAGAGCTGTGACAGCTTCCATTCAAGCGAGGAGTGCAGTACGAAATTAACTGTAATTTCTCGCTTGTCATCTGCTCCCCACACATCAAAAGTCACTTTCGCCATATTGCATGGTGGCAGTTTACCTTTACCCTGTGAGCGAGCACGCTCAACCTTTGCTACTGTAAAATCATAATCACCCTCGGGGAGCGGTTCATAATTTCCGCCCTCTTCGGTTATTTCGTCGTTCCAACCAAATTCTCTATCCATTTATACATCTTCCTTTCTTATTAAAACGGTAAGTCACGGTTGCTCTGTATCACTTCGAATACCTTATTCCACGCTCCCACAAGGCAACCGTTAATAAATCGTGGGTCATAGTTTGTGATTGGTGTATCGTAAGGGTAGTGTCCCTGTGTAAACACCGCCTGTCTGATTTCGCTTTCATCAACACCGTTAGCTCTCATAAGGTCGGCAAGAGCTTTTGGTATGCCCTCGGGAATATTGACAGATTTATCATTCTGTATCTGAGGTGTTGGCAGCGGTACAGATTCGGGAGTTTTTTCAATTTGCGTAGTTTGTGGTACAGGCTGTGTCACAGGCTCTGCCTTAGGCGGCTGAGGTATCGGATTCTGCGGAGCAGAAGCGTTATTTGCAGGTGCGACATCATTAAAAATATGGGCAATGCCTGCATAGCTAAAGTCCATTTCTTCGGGCAGTCCGTGACGATTCTTTGCGTCCCAGCAGGGATGATGAAGCGTATACATTACTCTTCCTCCGCCTTGCGCTTTGTACTTTCTGCCGTCTTTGTCGGTTGCTACCGCTACTGTTTTATAGTTTGCGAAAAGCACCATATCCGCCCATTCTTTTACAAGCGGAGAAATCTGTGAAGCAGTCTTTTTGCCGAGTTTTAGCTCCCAACGGTCATACTCGCCGATTTCATCAGGCTGTGAAAACTTGCGGAGCTGTGCGTGTGCGGTAAGCACAACATTGATACCTCTGTCAATCAAATCTTCAAGGCTGTTCAAAAATCTGCCGAACTCCTCTTTTTCGTAAACATATCCGTTTCCGTAGCCGAAATCTTCAATGCCTTTCTTGCCGTACTTTGCACAGATGTCATCAATGCAAAGCTGTTCTGCCCAGTCGATTGTATCAATAACAACCGTCTTGCATACAGTCGGATTGCTTTTGATATATTCAAGCTGACTCTTTAGCATGGTCCACGATGTCGGCTTATCCATTCTCGCAACATCAAGGTTTTTTGTGCTGCCCTCCGTGTCGATAAACAGAGGATTCGGAAACTGCGAAGCAAAAGTTGACTTGCCGATACCCTCGGGACCGTAAATTACAACCTTTTGAGCCGACTTGATTTTACCTCTTGTGATGTTCATTATCTTACCCCCTGTACATCTGAAAAATTGATTTTATTGCCGTCAACATCAATGACAACATAGTCGATTGCGTAGTTGAGCAGTTCGTTTGTCAAATCCTGTATTGACTTGCCTGTCATACCTGCAATCAAAACAATTCTTGAATAGTTTTCAGGCATAATCTTGACCTTGGTATAACCGCAGGCAAGCTCTCTGTGCGGATTGCATTTGATTACACATTCATTTGTATTTGTTTTTGCTGTTGTTTTAGCTGTAGTTCTTGTAGCCATAATTAAAACTCTCCTTCTGTCCAAGTCGGTGTTGTAACAGGTGTGGTTGTTTCGGACTTAATATAGCCGTCCTCAATGATTATTGAACATTCATCGCCGTTTGAAACTCTTGTTGCAATAGCCTGCAATCCCTCTGATTCAAGCCATTTTGCAAAGTCTTTGAGTGTGTCGGTATCCATTTGTTCGAGCTTGTCAAGCAGGACAAATCCGCATTCAGGATTGAGTTTGCGAACAATTGCCGTAGCGACACGAAGCTGTTCCGAACCGCTCATGTTGTCCCACTTAAAACCGTTATATGTAAGCTCGCCCTTTTCAACCGATAAGCCGTCAAGGGGCAAGTTCGCGTTATTGAGTAAGTCATATTTAGTTTTGCGGATTTCTTCAAGCTGTGCCGTCATATCGGCATACTTGCCGTAATATTCCTTTGCGTCCTCATCAGCTTTCGCTTTATCGAGGTTGGCTCTGACTTTGCGGTTAATTTCATCAATCTCGGTAATGTTTCTTTCAAGCTCTGCCGTGCTTTCATCGTGCAGTTCGGCAACGGTCTTTCTGCTCCGTTCAAGCTGTGCAAGCACTTTTGTAAGTTCGGAATTGTATTTTCTCAAATCCTCGTTAAGCCTGTTGATTTCGCTCTGCAAATTGTTGGCACGGCTTTCAAGGTTATCTTTTTCTGCTCTCAGGCGGTTATTTTCACCGTTGCGTGCAAGAATTTCCTGTTGTTTATTGATAAGCTCCGAAGCTGACACAGGTTCATTCGGCACGCCTTCGTATTCGGGCATTTCGGCGGCGAACTTTTTCTTTTGGTCTGCAATCTGACCGATAGCACGGCGCTCGTTATACACCTGTGTTTCCTGCGTTTCAAGCTCGTAAACTCTGTTGCCTACACCGATAATCTGCAGGAGCGTGTCAGCCTTTTCCTTGCCGGTTGCATTCATAAATTTCGGCAGGTCAAGAGCAAAGTTACTGACAAATGCGTCAAGCAAAGCCTGTCCGCCTTTGTTGCCTGCGGTGTCAATTACTTTAAGACTGCTGTTCTTACCGCTACGCTCCACAACAATACCGTTTGAGAGCTTGATTTTGAGATGTGGCGGAATTGTTGAACCCTCACGGTACGGAGCAGACGGAGCGAAACGATTACCGCCGAGAGCCCACGCAATTGCGTCAAGAACAGATGTCTTGCCCTGTCCGTTTTTACCGCCCAACACGGTAAGTCCGTTTTCGGTCGGTTCATAAGCAACCGCCTTTACTCTTTTAACATTTTCGATTTCAAAAGCTGATATTTTTACTGACATATTAAAGTCCTCCTTGACAATTCGCTTAAAATTGTCTATCATTTAATTAAGGTATTTTTCTTTGTCCGTTGAGGCTTTGCAGAGCTTCAGCGGATTTTTCTTTTTTAGTTGACATTTGAAACACCCATACATTCAAAATTGAATGCTTCGGATTCAGGCGTTTCAAGGGCTTTGAGTTTTCGGGTAAGCTCTGCGTTTTTCGCTCTTTCGGCAACATATAAGGCTGTCACCTTGTTAAGCTTTGCTTTTGTTTTTTCAAGACGGCTGTTCGCAATGTCACGCTCCTGCTCGGTGCTTGCAAGACTTTTTTGCGTGTATTTAAGCTGGTCTTTGCTGTCACGGTACTTTTTTCTAAGCGACCTTTTTGTTTCTAAATCTTTAAATGCCATTTTTAATGCTCCTTTATGTATTGTCTGATTTCTTCCTTATCAAATCGCCAAAGCTTTCCGATTTTGTGGGCAGGAAGAACGCCCCTTTGTGCAAGCCGCGTTGTGTAATCAACATTAAGCGCAAGCAATCGTGCCACATACGGCACATCAATTATCACAGGCACTTCATCCCAGTTGACTATTGGTCTTTCTCTCGGCATATGTACACCTCCTTAATTTTCGTTGGTAATTTTGTCTGAAACGATTTCGACTGATTCAACATCAGCTACGCTTCCTTTGTGTCAATAAGTTTAAGTTTTGCCATTTTCTCACCTGCTTTTCGATATTTTATTGCTTTACACGACCTTAAATGTTATGATTAACTATGAAAGGGGGTGCAAAGCGTGGCAATTGTATTGCAAATTTTACTTGTTGTATGGGTATTTAGATTGCTTACAAATGTTTTTAGACTATGTGCAACCAAGTTTT
Organism: Ruminococcus bromii; assembly: GCF_002834225.1. GTDB lineage: Bacteria > Bacillota > Clostridia > Oscillospirales > Acutalibacteraceae > Ruminococcoides > Ruminococcoides bromii. Next base: position 17,079 of record NZ_NNSR01000038.1, read on the forward strand.
ATTTCTATCTTTTCAAGAATAATTACAAACATCTAAACAGATGTTCAAGACCTGTTGGAGTTTTATTTAGCAAAGCCAACACTCAACAATATGTAGTTTGCACCGAAAGAAGATATTCGGTAAAAGAAATGTATCAAGATTACATTTCCAATTGTTTGACTGATAGGCATTCAAGCAATAAAATATCCAAAATTTTTAACAATACGATAGGCGTTTACAGTTACAGAATAAGACAAAACTTTTACCCTGTATTTTGGCTGACTGCTCCTGTAAATGCTTTAAACTCGGTTAATGTACATCCGAATACGATTTTATCGGTCCTCATTAACATTTTGTTTTGGCTTATTAACTTTTCCGCAGGATATTTCCTTGAAAAGTTTTTAGACAACAATCTTCCGACTAATCTGCTTTCAACTTTTGATAAGCTGATATAATAAAATTTCTTATACTCTGGCGTTCTTTTTTATTTCTGCAATTGTCAAGTCTGTTTACTTCATTGAACATTGCAGTATATAAAAGAGCGTCAATCTTTTTTTGACTTACTTCAACAAATACAGGTTTTTCCGTCTTTCTTCACCTCTTTTCAGCAAAGTCCGTTTAATGGGACTGTGATTGTGGTATTATTGATTGTGTTGCAAATATCTTTTGCGAATGTTATAATCGAGCAAAGGAGCTGATTATATGTGGGTAATAATTAGTGGTATTTTAGGCATTGCAGGCTTTTTAATATCTTTAATAAACCTGATTAACTATTTTGTTTCGCACAAAGTGAATTTGGAAATCACAATGCTTGAATACGCATACAAATTAGGCGTGCAGGGAAAGAAAAGACTTTTCATTCATTATAAACTTAACAATAAATCGCAACTGCCTATTTCTGTTACCGACATTCAATTAGTTCTGAACGGCATAGAGTACACCGAAGATTACAACACCCACGAAGTTAATTCTTATCATCACAAGGCAAAAGGTGTTGATGAGTATGTTCCGACATACAATGAACATCTGCCTATCAATCTTGAGTGCCTACATTCTCATTCGGGTTACCTCGTTTTTGTAATTCCTGAAGATAATTCTCCAAATCTCGATAAAGGTCTGACTTTTCAAATTCGCACCAATCGGAATAAGGAAGTACAAAAGAAAGTGTCATTGAATGAGGTGGTAACGCTCCGCTCCACTCTACCTTATCAAAAGTATAAAAATCTTTTTCTAAAGGATAAGGCGGAACATAAGGTGCACTGACAGTCTTGTTGACTGTTGGTGCTTTTTCTATGTTGAATAAATTATTAAAAAATCCCATTTTCTCACCCCCTTAGTTTTGGTTGGGTTGCAGTTTCCTTTAAGAAACTACATCAGCAAAAAAATAGACATAATCTTATCTGAATTAAGTCCGAGAATTTTTGCAAGCTGTGCGATTTCTTCCTGCTTGAAACAAGTGACACCATTTATCCTTGTATAAAGTGTCTTTTTATCAATTCCCATTTTTTCAGCAAGTTTTGGAATTGTAAAATTGTTTCTTGCAATTTCAGCTTTAAGATCACTTGTATTCACTTTCTATCACCTCGTTTCCTTTAGGACACTTAAATTATATACTGCTTTCAGTCCTTTGTCAACCACTTTAGGAAACTTTTTTATATTTTTTCGGTTTAGTAGTTGCTTTTTTGAAACTTTGTGTTAAAATATAGTTACAGACCTCTTATAAGGAGAGACAAAAATGGATATAGGAAAAATGATTAACCAAAGAAGAACTGAATTAAAACTAACTCTTGAACAGGTAGGGCAAGCAGTTGGTGTCGGCAAGAGTACCGTCAAAAAATGGGAAGACGGTTATATATCTAATATGAGAAGAGATAAAATAGCTTTATTAGCCAAAGTCTTAAAAATGAACCCTGTTTCTTTTATTACTGGTGAATTTAAAGAAGAAGAAGACCAAGCAACCCCCCTTCCGCAAACAAATGTATTTATGCGACCGGTATATGACAGCATTTCGGCAGGGTTCGGAGTGATAGCTCAGGATGTGCCTGTTGACTATATGCCTACATACATCACCTGCCCCTCAGAACAGGATAAATATATATGGATAAATGTTCACGGTGATTCTATGAGCCCTCTGATTGATGACGGCAGTAAAATTCTTATTAAAAAGCAAACCTCCGTTGACAGCGGTCAGATTGCCGCAGTCCTCGTTGACGATGAAGAGGCTGTTGTTAAAAAGGTCCTTTACAACGATAACACCGTTGAGTTGCATTCAGTCAACCCCTACTATCCCCCACGAGTGTTCAAAAATAACGACGTCACCCGTGTTCAAATCCTCGGTCTTGTAAAAGAAGTCAGTAAATCGTTGCAGTGAGAAAAGCTGTTTTACTGTAACAGTTAAATTTGTAAAAATATATTGATTTTGTGAATTTCTCGGTGTATAATTATACTCAATTCGTAAAAACAGCCTATTTTTACGAATTGCTTTTCTGATATATGCGTATAATTGTTAAATTACGGCATATAATACTTATTGGAGAGGTGATACATTTGGGGTATAAATCTTTAGATAAGCTGTTTTATTCTGACAAAGAAAATTATGAAAAAATTTACAACGAAAGGTATAAAAGCGAATACGCAGTACACTTAGATTTTCTGATACACGATAACCCTGCTTTTTTTGTGATGATACCCGAATTTATTACGAAAATTCGTGACATTTATAAAACCGATAAGCAAATCAAAGCTTTAAGGGATTCATTACCCGAAAAAGCAATTGACCATTTCGCTATCAGATGTTTGGTTGATGAAATTGTAAAGACAAATGATATTGAAGGTGTTTACAGCTCAAGAAGAGAAATTAACAGTGTCTTGTCAGAACTGGAAACAAAGAGCCACGGGAAGCGTTTTATGGGGCTTGTGCAAAAATATCTTATGTTGCAAAAAAATGAAACTATGTCCTTTGACACCTGCGAAGATATCCGCAACCTGTACAATGATTTAGTATATTTTGAAATCGAAGAAGATAACCCGTCTGATTTGCCTGACGGTAAAATCTTCAGAAAAGATTCAACAAGCGTCCTCAGTGCGACGCAAAAAGAACTTCACAGAGGAGTTAATCCCGAAGAAAAAATTATAGAGTGTATGAATAAAGCGTTGGCAATACTTAATGACAAAAGCATTGAGTGTGTTTTCAGAATATCAATTTTTCATTACCTCTTTGGTTACATTCATCCTTTCTATGACGGCAACGGAAGAACATCCCGTTTCATCAGCAGTTACTTGTTGTCAAAAGAATTTGAATCAATTATCGGTTACAGAATGTCTTATTCTATTAAAGAGAACATAAACGATTACTACAAGGCATTCAAGGTGTGTAATGACCCGAAAAACAAGGGAGATTTAACTCCTTTTATAATTATGTTTACCGATATTATTGATGATTCGTTGCACAAGTTGGTATACGCTTTGGAGAAAAGATTAGAGCAACTGATACATTACAGAAAGTGCATTATCTTTCTGCCTAAAGGCGCCGACGAAAAATATAGTAATCTGTATTTTTTGCTTATTCAGGCAAGTTTGTTTTCCGAAAGCGGAATAAGCACAAAGGAACTAATGGATGTTATGAAATTAAGCAGAAGTACAGTTACAAACCGGTTAAACACCCTGTCTGATTACGGTTTAATAATCAAAAAAACTTTAGGCAATATCCGTTGCTGCAGTCTCGACATAGATAAAATAGATACAATAATGGAAGAGATAAATAAATAAATAAAAAAACCGCCCTGACCTGTTGGCGCAAGTCGGAGCGGAAACCACCACACAGGGTGCAGTGATACTACTAAAAGCAATAATATTGTATCACACTCCCCTGAATTTTTCAAGTTTTGAATATCAGGGGATTTTTGCACCCTTTTTTAAGCAAAAGGAGTGTATATATTATGGCAAAAGCAAAACTTAAAAAGCGTGCAGACGGACGCTATCAAAAGTCTGTATATCTTGGCAAAGACGAGGACGGCAAACGCAAATACAAAACCGTCAACGGTTACTCTGTCAAAGAGGTTGAAGAAAAGGCACAGCTTATCAAGTTACAAATCGGCAAGGGTATGGATGTGCTAAACGCAGGAATGAAATGGGGGAAACTCGTTAACTTATGGCTTGCCTACAAAAAATCCATACTTTCCGAGGGGCAGTACAAAACCTATTCAATTTATCTGAGCCACTTCTCTGCCCTGAATGACCGACCGATTAACAAACTTGTCAAATCCGACTTTCAGCAGATAATTCTTGACGAATACGCTTGCAATTCACACACAGGCAAGCCGACCGCAAAAAAGACTTTGCGTGATTGGCGTGGTGCAGTAAGGCAGGTGTTCAATTATGCCATAGAAAACCGTGTAATCGAATTTTCACCTGCACAATACATAGAGATACCCCGTGACGCAAAAACCTCAGAACGACGAGCATTGACCGCACAGGAACAATTGTGGGTGGTATCAACAGAACACCGTGCACAATTGCCAGCTATGATAATGATGTTTGCAGGCTTGCGACTTGGTGAATGCCTTGCCTTGCAATGGCGAGATATAAACCTAACCGAACGAACAATAGATGTTCATCAGAAACTTGTGACCAAAGGTAAGGCGCATATTGAGCAAGGAGCAAAAACTATTTCGGGAGTGCGTACTGTTACAGATGTTCCGAAAATTCTTATTGATTTTTTAAAGAAACAACCTGAGCATAAACCCGATGATTTTGTTGTGACTTCCACAAAAGGTACTCTGATGAGTGATACAGCGTGGCGGCGATTATGGAACAGCTATATGGCAGATCTTAATATTAAGTACGGCGATTTTTCGGACTATGAAAGACAGCCTAAAAGTAAGTATGACCCTAAAGGTGTACCGTTTGTGATTGATAGATTTACGGCTCATTCGCTCCGTCATACCTGCGCTACAAATCTGCTCTACACAGGTCACGAACTCCACTATGTGCAAAAACAAATGGGACACGCTAAGCCGTCAACTACGCTTGACATTTATACACACTATGTCGAATCACTACCGAAACGCAAATCAAATAAAATAATCAGTATTGACACATTGATTAAGGAGTTTAAACCTGCCCAAAAGCAAGCATAAGCGCTATAAAATTGCGTGCATTGCACTAAAATTTAAAAAAGCCGATAAATACTAAGTTTTTCAGTGTTTTATCGGTTTACTCCTAAGCGAAAGGTCGGGGGTTCGAATCCCTTTTGGCACGCCAAAAATTCCGCCGGAAAACCCGGTAAAAAGGCAGGCTCACATAAGGATACTTTCAAAAAGTGACCGATTGAGAGCAGCACAACGCCACAGAGTTTTAAAAACTCTGTGGCGTTGTGCTTTTTTATAGCTAACAGGAAAATGATTATAAAAAATTTTGATCTTTGATTAAGGTTGCGGGCGTAACAGTTACTGCAAAGTGATTTATTCTACAATGGCGGCGTCCGTCAGTCCGGAATAGTAAGCAGTGTATTTCCGTAAAAATAGAAATCAGGTCGTTTTTGTAATTATCCCATTCGAAAATCACATAGTAGGCTCTTGCACAAATAATGCATACGGGGATCAGCTAAAGAGCAAGATCGTATATATGCTCCTTGTTGATGCCGGTTTTTCTGCATCGGCATATCGCCAAAGCAAAGCCAAGCACCATACCGCAGGCGATAATGTGTCCGTACCAAGCGATATTCAGCCCTTCAATTCCGAAAAGATTTTCTATTGCATATCGTTTCAAATCCTTGTTTCCTCGCTTTTCTCAGTCTACCCGCAGCATACGGTAACCGACGCCGATATGCGTCTGAATGTATTGCGGACCGTCCTTTTGCGGCTCCAGCTTTTTGCGCAGGGTCGCCATAAACACCCGCAGAGAAGCAATATCGTTTTCCCAGCTGCTGCCCCAAATCTGCTGCGTGATATAGGTGTGCGTCAGCACCTTTCCGACATTATGAGAGAGCAGACACAAAAGCTTGTATTCAATCGGGGTCAGGTGCAATTCCTCCCCATTTAGATAAGCGCAGCCGGCGGCATAATCGATTTTAAGCTTGCCGTTTTGGAAAACGGGTGAGTCGGCGTCGCCGCTTGCCTGAAGCAGCAGCAGCCGTCTTTGCGTGACCCGAAGGCGTGCCAAAAGCTCCTCTATGGAAAAGGGCTTTGTCAGATAGTCGTCCGCCCCGGCATCCAGCGCCGTGATTTTGTCTTTATCCTCGCTGCGCGCACTGATCACAATAATGGGCATATTTGACCATGAGCGGATGCTTTCGATCACCTGTGTGCCGTCGATATCCGGCAGCCCCAGATCCAGCAGAACGATATCCGGGTTATGGGAGGTCGCTTCTATAATAGCGCTGTGTCCGTTCTCTGCGGTCAGGTAGTGGTAATCGTGAGCCTTTAGCGTTGTTACGATCAGATTGCGGATGGGGCGGTCGTCCTCCACGACGAGTACAAGGGGTTTATTCATTCAGAGTCACCTCGCTAAGCGGTAAAGTAAAGGTAAATATGCAGCCGTGCGGTACGTTATCCGTAAGCGTCAGCGTTCCGCCGTGCAGCTCTACAATAGATTTACACAGGGTAAGCCCGATCCCGAAGCTTCTGCGGCTGTCTGCGACGGTATTTTTTCCGGTGTAAAACATCTCAAAAATATGCGGTTTCATATCGTCTGCAATTCCGTTTCCGTTATCGGTGACTCGGATCACGGCATCCCCGCCCTGTTTTTCCGCACTTACGCAGATTTCGGAGCCTTGTTCGGTATATTTCAAAGCATTATCAATAAGGTTGACAATGACCTGCACGATAAGCTGTGCGTCCATACGGGCAAGGATCAGATCGTCGCACCTTACCGTCACCTTGTGTCCGACGGATTTTTTCTTCAAATGCGAAACGGCTTCGTTGACCACTTCGTCCACAAGCTGGTCGGTAAGCTCCAGCTTCAGGCGTCCGTCATTCAGCCGTGTAACATACAGCAGATTTTCCACCACGCCGATCAGCCATTCGGAATCGTCATAAATATCTTTATAGATCTGCTGCTTGGTTGCTTCGTCCAGGCAGTTTCCGTTATGCAAAAGCGTGTCCGCATTACCCGAAACGGAGCAAAGCGGCGTGCGCAGATCGTGTGAGATCGACCGCAAAAGGTCGGCGCGCAGCTGCTCGCTTTTTGCAAAATCTGCCGCCCGTTCCTTTTCGGCGGCGTTGTGAGCATTATCCATTGCCAGCGCACATTCGTTCACAACCGACAGTACGATGCTGCTCTCAAATGAATCGGGCTTTTCGGGTTTCATCGGTATCCCAATTACACCGTAGACTCTGCCGCCTGCACGGATCGCAAGATAAAGACATTCGGATTTTCCAAACTGTGCTGTCGCTGCTCCTGCACGGCGACCGTTTTGAAGCACCCATTCTGCGGTCTGCCGCTCTGCATCGCTTAGCAGCTTTTCAGCGTATGTATCCTTTTTTTCGGCATACAGCCGCCCGGACAACATTCCGTTTTCGCCTTTCATATAGGCAACAATACTGCGGTCAAGCAGCCGCGAGAGCTGCATACAGGTCACGCTTAAAACATCATCGTTGCTTTTTGCTTTTTGCAGCAGACGGTCAGTGTCAAACAGCACCTGCACACGGAACGCGGAGCGAGCCGAGAGCCTTGCATGATCTTTCAGCTTCGAGGCAAGCGTGCCGGTGAGAACGGAAGACGCCAGCATAACTGCAAAGGTAATGGGATAGCCTACGGCATAGGTCTGAAAGGACAACCTGGGTTCGGTAAGGAAAAATCCGAACAATACAACACTTAGAAGTGAGCCTGCCATACTGCAAAGGTATCCTTTGGTCAAAACGGAGATCATCAGCACACCTAGGATGTATACCGTAACGATATTGGTATCGGGAAAGTCGAGATGGTCGAACAGAAACCCGATCGCCGTACATACGGCAAGCGCCAGGACGGTCACGGCAATATCCCGCAGCGACGGTATCTCTGCACCAAAGAACAGACGGCGTCTGTGCGACTTTGTGTAGTTCAGTGCGTCGGGAATAATATGAATGTCAACATCGGGGGCGGAGGAGATCAGCTTTTCGGTGAGAGTCGGTCTTCCGAACAGCCCTCTGCGTCTGGCACTGCTTTGCCCGATCACGATTTTTGTGACATCGGAAAGCCTGACATATTCCGAGATCTGCAGCGCTACATTCTCGCCGTGCGTCATAACGATCTCGGCGCCGAGCCTTTGCGCGAGCTGTATGTTCTGCGAAAGCCGGGACTGATCCTCATCATTTATGACCGTATCCGTCTGCACATAGATGGCGGTAAATCTTGCATGAAGGACCTTAGCCATCTTTGCGGCGGTGTGTATGATCCTTGCATTGGACGGCGAAGAGGATAGGCAGACAAGGATATGCTCGTCTGTATCGAATTTTGACTGTTCGGTTTGTACTTTCATCGGTTTCACCGCCCTTTTTATTTTATTATTATACAGTAAAACTGTAAAAAAATCTACCGCAACCTAAAAATCATTCTTCTGCCCATCGGAAAGAATAATATCGACATTTCCGTGCGTTTCAAGAAAACGGCGGATCTCACATAATATTTCACTTTCGGACAGTCCATGCGGCAGCAGGACTTCGGAAGGCTCGCAGGATTCGTTTTCCTTTAACAGTGCCTTTCTGTTTTCTTCAAGAAATTGATCCAGCCTGCTCATAAGATAAAATCCGAAAACAAATACGGCAAGCAGGCTGACAATCAGCAATAGCTCAGCCATCCTCATTCACCTCTGTTAAATGCGAAAACACTTTTGCAGTTCTTTGTAAGCACCGAGAACCAAAAGAGTGATCTTGTCCGTAAGAACGGTTTCCGGTGAAACTGCCATATTGATTTTTCCGTTCTCCTTGGTTGCCATAATATTGATGCTGTATTTTCTGCGGATATCCAGTTCTCCGACGGTTTTGCCGATCCATCCCTCCGGCACCTCTACCTCAAAAATGGCATGACCCTCATCAACCTCAATGTAATCCCGAATGTGGTCGGCGGTGTACCGAATAGCAGCCCAATTTGCTACCTGTTTTTCCGGGTAAATGACCTCGTCCGCTCCGTTCCGCAGAAGGAATTTTTCCTGCACATCACGCTCGGCACGGGATACAACTAATTTTGCGCCGAGTTCTTTCAGCAAAGAAGTGGTTTCCAGCGAGTTTTGAAAATTTCCGCCGATGGTGACGATGCACACATCAAAGTTTCCGATGCCGAGCGACCTTAAAAACTCCGTGTTTGTGCTGTCGCCGATCTGTGCATTGGTGACAATCGTCAGACTTTCATTGACTCTTTCTTCGTTGATGTCTACCGCCATCACCTCGTGTCCGAGCTTATTCAGCTGCAAAGCAATATGCCTACCGAATCTGCCGAGACCTATTAACAATATGTTTTTCATAATATAGTAACTCCTTTATCCGACTGTGATTTTTTCGAGCGGCAACTTTGCTCCACTATGATTTTTGTTGGAAACCGCCGCGTAAATCAGGGTAAGTCCGCCGACTCTGCCGAGATACATCAAGACGATCAAAATAAGCTGAGAAAGAACACCGAGCTGCGGTGTGATTCCAAGGGTAAGCCCGACCGTTCCGACAGCGGACGCCGTTTCGTAAAGGCAGGTGCTAAGCGGCAGACCTTCTGCCGTGCTGATAACAATGCCGCCGACAAAAAACAGCAGGAAATACATTACGGCAACGGCTGCGGCGTTTTTCACTGCCGAACCGTCAATGCGCCTGCCGCAGACTTCGGCATCGTCCTTTTTGCGACAGACGGAGAATGCACTCAGAATCAGAACGGCAAGCGTGGTCGTTTTCATACCGCCTGCCGTGGAGCCGGGCGAGCCGCCGACGAGCATGAGCAGGATCATAATTGCCTTGGAAGAACCGGTCATAGCAGGAAGATCAGTGGTATTGAAACCGGCGGTTCTCGGTGTGACAGACTGAAAAAGCGACGCAAGAATCCTTTTGTCGAGCGGCAGCCCCGTAAAATCGCAGAAGAAAAAGAATACTGCGGGAGCGATAATGAGGATTGCCGTTGTTACCAATATGACCTTACTTTGCATAAGGTATTTTTTGAAATGCCACTTGTTTGTGTAAATATCGTCCCAGGTCAAAAATCCAATACCGCCCACAATAATTAAAAGCATAATTGTAATGTTTATCGCCGGATTTCCTATGTATCCCGTAAGTGACGGGTATTTGTTTTCGGCGGTGCCGAGTATGTCAAAACCGGCGTTGCAAAAGGCGGAAACCGAATGAAACGCCGCCATCCAAATTCCCTTAATACCGTAGTTTCCGCAAAATGTCGGCAGCATGACGATCATCCCGATAAGCTCGATCAAAAAAGTTCCCCGCACAATAAAACGAGTCAGGCGGACAATCCCGCCGACCTTCGGGGCAGAGATGGCATCCTGCAAGGTACTGCGCTGCATCAGCGATATTTTTCTGCCGGACAGCATAGCGAAAAATGCCGCAACTGTCACAACACCGAGCCCGCCTATCTGAATCAGCAGCAGTATTACCGTCTGCCCGAAAGCGGACCAATAACTGCCCGTATCCTGCACGACCAGCCCCGTAACGCAAACGGCGGAGGTCGATGTGAACAGCGCCTCGTGAAACGGCGTAACAACTCCGGCAGTCGATGAAAACGGCAGCATCAATATCAGCGCTCCAAGCACTATGACGCCGGCAAAGCCCAAAACGATCAGCTTAAAGGATGACAGCCGCTTTTTTCTATGTGTAATTTTAGGCATATATACTTCTCCTATTTCTACTTGTTTACAAAGAGTATACCGTGAAATATAAAAAAACGGTGTAATGATTCGGCACTCTGTATTAAGATTGCATTAAGGCGCTCATTCTTTAAAAAAACAGCGCAGAGCATAGCAAACGGCACAGACAAATGCGGATCGTTTGTAACCGTTGTGCGGCTTGAAACAAAGCTCAGAGCCACTCTCACAGAACAACAAAAGGCTCTGTTCGAACAAATTAAAAAACGGCTTTGAAAACGCACAGGTGTTTGCGGATGACGGTTACAGCGGAGTGAATTTTGAAAGACCCGCCTTTCGCCGTATGCTCCATCTGATTGAGGACAGAAAAATCGGAATCATCATAACAAAGGATCTGTCCGGACTCGGAAGAAATTATATTGAAGTGGGTTCATATACCGAAATATACTTTCCGAAAAACAATGTGAGGTATATCGCCGTCAATGAGTTCCTTTGCTCTCTGCTCGGAGCATTCAAGAACTTCATTCACAGGTCGGGTTACATAGCCGTTCTGAGCTTGTACTGCCATTCAAGGCGGATGTTTATGTCCCAGCCTTTATGACGGTTGTTGTAGCCGACCCTTGACAGTCTTGAAAAGTATTTATATTCGGGCGGCGGAAAGTCTGAGTAAACAAGCTGACCGTCTATACAATACAGGACTCTTTACGCTTCTCTGCTCTGAATATTCAACCGATAAAAACGGGGCTATCACAGCATTCTGCCACAGCCCCTTGTTTTTAGTTATTCAACATAGTTGTCAGCTATTAACTCTTGTCAGCTTTGTGCCGGCAATATAGAGATTATCTCCGTCAATACCCCATGTATCCGAACCGCCGTTTGCGGGATCATCCGACCATTTGAGTGACTGCGACTGACTTTGATTGATAAAAGACACCTCAAAATTCACCGAAAGGGTCTTTTGGTCATCAATGCTGTATGTCAGTTTAATCATATTAAAAATCTCATCATAGTTTATGAAATCACTGTAATCGGAACTGCCGGCATAACTTGAAATAAGCTTGCCAAGCTCTTTTGCATTCGGAATATTGATTGTACCGTCGGGCTTGAACTCGAGCTGAATTCTTACGCCGTCCTCTTCGGCAACCCATGTACCCTGAATCTGACCCTGAGGAGTCGCCTTGTTAAGATTTGTAAAGATAAAGAACACAGCAATTGCGATAACCAGCGCAACCGCAACTCCGCAGGCAGTGATTATAAACGGTGTCTTTGACTTTTTCTTTGGAATCGGCTGTGCATACTGTGGCTGAACGCCCTGATTGTTATAATCATAAGAATATCCGCCCTGCTGTCCGTTCTGATACTGATTATATCCGCCCTGTGCATTAACGGTCTGATACTGCGGTGCGGCATAATCGTTTGCTGCAGTCTGATTATTAAACGCGTCAGTCTGCTGAACTTCAACAGGCTGTGTCTGCTCATTCCGAACATTCATATCGGCAGTCTGTTCAACCGACTGATTTTCTGCAATCGGCTGTTCGTTCTGTACAGCTGATTCCTGTTCGGATACAGGTGTTCCGCAATCGGCACAAAACTTTTCATTTGGCAGTAACTGCCTTCCGCAATTTTTACAAAACATACTTTCTCTCCTGTTTAATAAATATTTAATCAAAGGTAGCCCCTTTTAACAACAAAAGTCAACCTTATCTTCTGTCATTTTTATTGTACTGTTTTTTCTTCTCCAAGTCAACTGATATTTAAAAATCAGTGTTTTTTACATAAAAGATATACTGAATACAGAAGATTTTACTGAGGACAGATTCGTACTAATCGTTCTCGGTGACTATTTGTCAAGTTTTCATTGACAAATTACGACACAAATTGTATATTATAAGTAAGGGAGCTGACAAGTTAGTCGGCTGAGAGGAGGCTGAATGCCTCGACCTATGACCTGATTTGGATAATGCCAACGGAGGGAAACAGCGAGCCTTTACGGACACACCTTTTGTTGGTGCGTCCGTTTTATTTTTATAAAGGAGAATCCGCTATGATTGGAAATTGTCTTGAAAATGTAAGAAAAAATGTACCGCTTGTACACAACATCACAAACTATGTAACAGTAAACGATGTTGCAAATGTACTTCTCGCTTGCGGAGGAAGTCCGATTATGTCAGACGAACCCGATGATGTTGCCGACATCACAAGCATTTGCGGCGGTCTTAACATCAACATCGGTACACTTAACAAAAACTCAATTGAGGGTATGTTCATTGCAGGCAAAAAAGCTAACGAACTTTCTCACAAAATTCTACTTGATCCTGTCGGCGCAGGCGCAAGCAAGCTTCGCACAGACACAGCAGTTAAGCTTGCAAAAGAAATCAAATTTGATGTTATCAGAGGTAACATCTCGGAAATCAAAACTCTTGCACTCGGAAGCGGCACAACAAAGGGTGTTGATGCCGATGTATCGGATGCGGTAACAGAAGAAAATCTCGATAACGCAGTTGCATTTGTAAAGGATTATGCCAAAAAGTCAGGATGCGTAATTGCAATCACAGGCGCTATTGACCTTGTAAGTGACGGCGAAAAATGCTATGTAATCCGCAATGGTCGTCCCGAGATGAGCAAAATCACAGGAACAGGCTGTCAGCTTTCGGGTATGACAACTGCATTTATCGTTGCAAATCCCGACAATGTTCTTGAGGCAACTGCCGCAGCAGTTTGTACAATGGGACTTGCAGGTGAAATCGCTTTTGCAAATATGGCAGAAACAGACGGCAACTCAACATACCGCAACCGAATTATTGACGCTATCTATAATATGGATGCCGAAACACTTGAAAAAGGAGCAAAGTATGAATTGCGATAAAAAAGATTTGTTGCTCTATGCCGTAACCGACAGGGCATGGCTTAACGGTGAAACACTTTGCAGTCAGGTTGAAAAGGCTATTAAAGGCGGTGCAACATTCATTCAGTTAAGAGAAAAAAACCTTGACCAAAAGCATTTTCTTGAAGAGGCTCTTGAAATTCAGAAACTCTGCAAAAAGTACAATGTTCCCTTTGTAATCAATGACAATGTAGAAATTGCAAAAGAAATTGACGCTGACGGTGTTCATGTCGGTCAGAGTGATATGGAGGCAGGCAATGTCCGCAAGATTCTCGGTGACGACAAAATCATCGGTGTTTCGGCTCAGACTGTTGAACAGGCTCTTCTTGCTCAGAAGCACGGAGCAGATTATCTCGGAGTCGGAGCAGTTTTCAAAACAGGCTCAAAGGACGATGCAGACGATGTTTCACACGATGAACTTCAGAAAATCTGTGAGGCTGTTGACATTCCTGTAATCGCAATCGGCGGAATCAGCTCCAAAAATGTTACGGAACTCAAGGGCAGAGGTATCGTAGGCATTGCCGTTATCAGTGCTATTTTCGCTCAGCCCGATATTACAAAGGCAACAGCAGAGCTTAAAGCACTTACGGAAAAGACGGTTGCAAATGATTAAATCTGCAATATTTGATGTTGACGGCACACTTCTCGATTCAATGAAGATATGGGATGACGCAGGAGAGCGTTACCTCTCGTCTGTCGGCAAAACAGCCGAAAACGGACTTTCCGAAAAGCTCTGTGATATGAGTCTGACGGAGGGTGCGGAGTATATGAAAAAGCAGTATGCTCTTTCCTTTTCAACTGATGAAATAGTTTCGGGTGTGCTGAAAATCATTGAAGATTTTTACTTTTATGAGGTCGGTTTAAAAAATGATGCAAAAGAAATTTTGCAGTTTTTGGAATCGAACAATATCAAAATGATTATTGCAACATCAAGCGACAAAACGCATATTAAAAAGGCATTTGAAAGGCTCGGTATTCTAAAATATTTTACGGACATTGTGACCTGTTCACAAATCGGAAAAGGCAAAACAAGTCCCGACATTTACCTTGCCTGTGCAGATAAACTCGGAACAGCTCCGAGTGAAACGCTTGTATTCGAGGATGCTGTTTTTGCCGCAGAAACTGCTCACAAGGCAGGTTTCAAAACGGTGGGAGTGTATGACGAATCGAGCAGGAATGACAAAAACAGAATAAAAGCCGTTTGCGATTACTACGCAGACAGCTTTGAAAAAGCGGCAGATTGGGGGCACCACCTTTTGTCGCTGTAAAAAATTAATGCAAAGAGGAGATTAAAATGAAAACAGCATTAACAATCGCTGGCAGTGACTGCAGCGGAGGCGCCGGTATTCAAGCGGATATCAAAACTATGATAACAAACGGTGTTTATGCCATGAGCGCAATCACCGCACTTACCGCACAGAACACAACCGGCGTTACGGCAATTATGGAATCCACACCCGAATTTCTGGGTGAACAGCTTGAAAGTATCTTTACGGATATTTATCCCGATGCCGTAAAAATCGGAATGGTTTCTTCATCAAGCCTTATCAAAACAATTTCGGACAAGCTGAAAAAGTACGATGCAAAAAATATTGTTGTCGATCCGGTTATGGTGGCAACAAGCGGAGCAAAGCTTATCAGCGACGAGGCGGTAAGCACTCTCAAAGAGCATCTCTTTCCGCTTGCAACAGTTCTTACACCGAATATTCCGGAGGCGGAAGTTCTCTCTGAAATGAAAATTTCAAATGAGGAAGAAATGATAAAAGCCGCTGAAATAATCAGCGAAAAGTACGGTTGTGCGGTTCTCTGCAAGGGCGGACATCAGATTAACGATGCAAACGATTTGCTCTTTAAAGACGGCACCTACACATGGTACAACGGCAAAAGAATCAACAATCCCAACACACACGGAACAGGCTGTACACTTTCAAGTGCAATAGCCGCTAATCTTGCAAAAGGCTTTGACCTTGACGCTTCCGTAAAGCGTGCAAAGGATTATATTTCAGGCGCACTTGCGGCAATGCTTGACCTCGGCAAAGGCAGCGGTCCCATGAACCACGCTTTTGACATTCAAAGTAAATTTACAAAAGAAAATTCGGAGGCAGAGCAATGAAAAAGCAGACAAGTGTATTTGAAAACAGTTTGATATGGTTCGGAGCAGGCGTTTCAATCGCCGAAATTCTCACAGGTACATACTTTGCTCCGTTAGGTTTTGAAAAGGGCATTTTAGCCGTAATCATCGGTCACATAATCGGATGTGCAATGCTCTTTTGTGCAGGACTCATCGGCGGTAAGTGCCGTAAAAGCTCAATGGAAACCGTAAAAATGAGCTTTGGCAACAAGGGCGGACTTCTTTTCTCTGTCCTCAATGTTATTCAGCTTGTCGGCTGGACAGCCATTATGATTTATGACGGCTCACTTTCCGTGAACAGTATTCTGAATATGGGCGACACAGGCAGGTGGATTGCCTGTATCGTAATCGGCGCATTGATTGTACTTTGGATTCTTGTCGGCATTTCAAACCTCGGCAAGCTCAACACAATCGCAATGGCGGCACTGTTCATTCTCACAATCGTGATGTGTTTCTTTATTTTCGGAAACGGCAACGGTATGGGTGCGGCAGGCGATGACTCAATGTCGTTCGGTGCGGCAGTTGAGCTTTCGGTAGCAATGCCGCTTTCATGGTTACCGCTCATCAGTGACTACACAAGAGAGGCGGAAAAGCCGTTCAAGGCAACTCTCGCAAGCACACTTGTTTACGGTGCGGTAAGCTGTTGGATGTACATAATCGGAATGAGCGCATCTATCCTTACAGGCGAAAGCGATATTGCAAAAATCATGCTTAAATCAGGACTCAGCATTGCAGGTCTTGTAATTGTAATCCTTTCAACAGTTACAACAACCTTCCTTGATGCTTACTCGGCAGGAATTTCGAGTGAGTCGATATTCTCAAAACTCAAAGGAAAATATGTTGCCGTTGCAGTAACAATAGTAGGTGTAATCGCCGCAATTGTTTATCCTATGGATGACATTACCGATTTTCTCTATCTCATCGGTTCGGTATTTGCTCCGATGATTGCCATTCAGATTGCAGACTTTTTCATTCTCAAAAAAGACAGAGCAAACAAAGCCGTTGACATCTGCAACATTATAGTATGGCTTGCAGGCTTTGCGGTATATCGTTTCCTGATGAATGTTGACATTATCGTCGGCAACACTCTGCCCGATATGGTTTTCACAATCATCCTCTGCGTCATAGTTACCAAAATTGCAGACAAAATCACCTCAAAATCCAAGAAAGCGTAATCGCTTACAACAAAGTCAAATCCCCGTCAGATTTCTCCGACGGGGATTTTTACATTTAATTTTCGTTATTATATTTTAAAATATCATCATAAGCAATCAGGCTGACATTTCCGAGTTCATTTGCCTTATCAATGCAACCCTTTGTAAAACCGGACTTTGAAAAAATATAAAAATGCTTTTTGTCGAAATTAAAAAGTTTACTGCGTTCAACAAGTGTTTCAAGAATACCGAGGTCAACACTTTCATTACGCCACTTACATTCACCAAAAAGAGCCGTATTTTTATCTGCCGAGCCGATTATATCAATTTCCTCCTGTTGTCTTGTTTTTGGATTTGTTCCCCACCATCTGCCGATATCCGTAAAATCAATTTCGGAATCACCGTTCAGCAGCCTTTTCCACAAATACTGCTTGCAGATTTCTTCAAACACAGCACCCATATAATCCGACAAATACGGTGCAATTCGACTGTACGCAAGTTCAACCGCACCTCTTGAAATTATCGAAGAATTTTCCGGCACAAAACGATACCAAAATCTGAACATATTATCCTCAATAGAATAAATTGTTTTCTTTGTGGATTTTTCACCGTATGGCACTTCTTTTCTCACAATTCCGAGAGCAACAAGATTCTTGACATAAGCAACACAAGTGCTTGAGGTTTCTCCAACCTTTGTTGAAATCTCCGATATTTTTGATGCACCCGTAGCAATTGCCGTAATCACGGCATTATAAATAGCCGGCTCTCTTACCTCTTGTTTCAAAAGATTGTTAGGTTCTTCATACAGAGCCGATACAGGATTCAGAAAAATATTTTTTATATTATCCTCTATTGAAATTTTATTGTTAATCTGCAAAAGATATTGCGGTGTACCCCCCACAAGCCCGTAGGCAAGCGCCTTATCTTCAGGTGACATTCCGTTAAAATACTCACAAGCCTCGCAAAATTCAAACGGCAAAATCTTAAACTGAGCCGTTCTTCTGCCATACAAGGGTGCTTTGTATGCAAGCACATGGTCCTCAATATATGACATTGATGAACCGCAGAGAATAAGAAACAACTTTGAACTGTCTTTATATTTATCAATTAACATTTGCAGTGTTGAAGCAAGACTTCTTGACGCTCTTGCTACATATGGATATTCGTCAAGGCAAAGAACAAGTCTTTTGTTCTCTGACAATTTAAAAACATATTCAAGTGCCGACTGAAAGTTTGAAAAAGCAGTATCCGTTTTCATCCCTGTTGAAAATTCAAGAATACACTCGCTCAAATTTTCAAGATTTTGCTTTGCATTTGTTTCAACTCCTGTGAAACAAATTGCGTTTTTATCCTTGACAAACTCGTTTATGATAGCCGTTTTTCCTACACGGCGGCGACCGTATATGACGGCAAATTCAAATTTTCCGCTGTTATACAATCTGTTAAGCTGTAAAAGCTCATATTTTCTGCCTATAAACAAAATCCTCACCTCTGACCGTTTGCAAATTACTCATTTATAATTTAGTTATTTACGATTAACTAAATTATAAACCACTGTTTTTGCTAAGTCAAGATTATTTTGCAATTTAGTTGGTTACGATTAACTAAATCGTGATAAAGTTATATTTTTTATATGTTGTAAAAATATGTCACCAAAGAAAATTTCGGTATAAAAAACTGTATGAATCAAACAATATTACTGCAAATAATTTGCTGAATATCTATCAGACAAGGGACAGAACTGTCCGAAGGGAGTTTTAAATATGAAAGCAACAGGAATCGTCAGAAGAATTGACGATCTCGGCAGAGTGGTTATACCGAAAGAAATCAGGCGGACGCTTCGTATTCGTGAGGGAGATCCGCTCGAAATTTATACCGCAACGGACGGCGAGGTTATTTTTAAAAAATATTCGCCTGTCGGAGAGCTTGCGGAGTTTGCGTCACAATACGCAGATGTGCTTGCAAAAATCAGCTCAATGCCGACAATCATAACAGACCGTGACCATGTAATCGCCGCCGCAGGAGTTTCAAAGCGTGAATTTCTTGAGCGCAGGGTAACAGCTGTGCTTGAGGGATATATGGAAAACCGCAAAACTTATTCGGCAACACAGCAGACGCTCGGCGATATTCAGCCGATTGAGGGCATTGAACATTATGCATCGGTAATCTATCCGATTATCGCCGCCGGAGATGTTTCGGGTGCGGTAGTTATGCTCACAGGCGAACAGACCAAAATCCCGTCAAATGCCGAAATCAAGCTTGCACAAACAGCCGCCGCATTCCTCGGAAAGCAAATGGAAGAATGATTTTTAAAAATAGGTAATAATAAAAAATGCGGTCGGGAAGACAGGTGTAAAACCATACACCGAATTTTCCCGACCGTATTTGTATAAATCAAGTACACAAAACAACGCTTTACCGTATTTAACATTTATGGTATCATTAAATAAATTAAGTTGAAAGGTATGTTTCTTATGAATGGCTTTTCCGAAAAGGTAAAACAAAAATTAGGTTACTATGTTTATGCCCTTGCAGATCCAAGAGATAACAAAATTTTTTACATAGGCAAAGGAATTAACAACCGTATTTTTCAACACGAAGAAAAACTCAATAATTCAAATAAGTCAAATCGTATAAAAGAAATACTCTCATCGGGTAACAAAATCAAAAAACTAATTATATCATATGGTCTTTCGGAAAAAGAGGCATTCGTTGCCGAATCGGCTTTGATAAATATAATGAACTACATTGACTCTCAAGCACTGACTAATGTAGTTTCGGGACACCACACAGCACCTGTTATTACAGCTGAAGATTTTGAAAAAATTTACGGTGCCGAAATTCTTTCAAAAGAAGATATTTTCCGCAATCTTTTAATTGTTAAAATAAATTCACTTTATAAATACGATATGTCAGACAGCCAAGTTATGGAATGTGCGAGAGGTCATTGGATAATCGACACCAAACGAGCAGAAAATTGCGACTATCTTATTGCTGTAAATCACGGACTGATTGTCGGAGTTTATGAAAATATGAAGTGGTATTCTTCAGGTGTGGAAACCCCATTCTATCCACGATTGTGCAAAGAAAATCTTTCAAGGTCAAATCGCAAATACTGCACCTGTCAAGCAGTTAATAAGCCGAATATCTACATAAACAAAAACATTGCCGATTTAGTAAATATGACGCAAAATCCTGTTTCATACATAAACGGAAGAAAAAACACCGCTAAGGTGCTAAAACCATACTACGAAAAATTCATCAATAATTCTATGGATATTCATGATTTTGAAATGAATTTCGGTAATGATTTGGTAAAAATGGGATTTAAATTAGGCAGTTTCAATGATTCAAAATATGAATATAATAACAAAAACATTTTAAATATTACCGATTACAAACAGCTTAAAAAAATGCTGAAACATACGGATTACAGCACAGCCACATCATTGTTGATTTCAAAATGGAGATATATCACACATTGGAGTTGTATGGATTATCAGCAGGAAAAAGATTTACCATTTTTCAAAGCTGTTATAGAAAGAATATTTGAACTTTCCGAGTAGCTTCATACAAAAAATTTTACAATTGATTTATTTTGAATAATCTTCAATTTTCTAAAAAACTTGCACATACAAAAAATAAAACTTCAATCTCTTGTAAACCGAAATTGAAGTTTTTTATTGACATAATTATTCATCAATGATAATATATAAGTAAGGAAACGGCTTTAGCTGTTTCGCAAGTTTGAACAATAAAATCAATTAAAGATTAACCGCTCTGTTCACGACACAGGGCGGTTATTTCTTTATGGTGAACACAATAAAAAATGTGAAGATGATTATCACAGCTATGTATTCCACGCAATCACCCCCTCTCTGATAAGGGAGTCGAAACAGCCGCCACCGTTTCCTTACCGAGTAATTATAGCAAAGTATTTTAATATATTCAATATCACGAACTTAAAATCACAATATATTTTATTATTAAATCACACCACATCAATCTGGCACATTTTCATTGTTGCGAGGGCGGAATTATGGGTTTCGGGGGTTACGCCGGCACAGCAAGCCGAATCAACGCTGTTTCAGCGTTCGGGAAAAGTGCCTTTAGAATCAACGCATTTGACACAACGCAGATATCGGTGCAAAGTCCTGCAAGCTCAATTTTTTCAAAGCAGAATTTATCCCAATGAGTATAGCCGAATGACGGTTTGTCAATATGGATTGCGTCGGGAACATCAAGTCCGTCTGCAATCTGCCAGCCGTGAGTATTTTTTACGCAATGTACAACGGGCAGTTTTTTGCCCTCGGGAGTGCTTAGGTAATCTTCACCGTGAGTATCCCTTGTAAAAATAATTTCATCACCGTTTGAACGGTATTCTTCAATCTTTTTGCGTACATTAGGCACAATTTTCACAGTCTCGGCAGTGCCAAGACTGCCGTCAATAAAATCGTTCTGCATATCTATTACAATCAAAGTTTTCTTCATACAAATCACTCCGTTTTTATTTTGGACTGTGACGGCTTAACATACAGCGTCTTGTTATTGACATAAATCACCATACCGGGTTTTGAACCGTTTGGCTTTGATACATAACGAACGAGTGTGTAGTCAACGGGAACCTGACTGCTGTTTCTCGCCTTGCTGTGATATGCCGCAAGCTGTGCCGCCTCACAGATAGCCGTGTCGGAAATCTCTTTGCCGTCCGAAACAACAATTACATGAGAACCGTGAATGTCCTTTGTGTGCAGCCACATATCGTTCTTTGACGCTGTTTTCAAAGTCAGCTTATCGTTCTGACGGTTGTTTCTTCCGACAAGGATTTTAAAACCGTCGCTTGATTCAAATTTGAGCGGCGGCAAAGTTGTCTGACGGGGCTTTTTGCCCTTTTGAACCTTGAGATAGCCCTGCTCGGTAAGTTCCTCACGAATTTGTGCAAGGTCTTTTTCATTCTCCGCACGGTCAACCGTATCAAGAACGGAGTCTATATAATCAAGCTCTTCTCTGCCCTTTTCAAGCTGTTCTTTGAGCATAATTTCGGCATTTTTAGCCTTGCGGTAATCCTTGTAATACTTCTGAGCATTTGCCGAAGGTGAGATTGCCGGATTAAGCTTTATGCGTAAAATTGCGTTGTTCTCATCGTAAAAGTTTTCAACATCAACATACTCCGCACCACGCTCAATGCGATAGATATTTGCCTGTAAAAGGTCACCGCATATGCGAAGATGCTCACGGTCTGCACAGCGTTCAAGCTCACTCTTCTGCTTTGCAATCTTTCGTGCAAGCCTTTCAAGGGTGTTGTTCAAAAGCTTTGTAAGGCTTTGTGATTTCACCCTCATTCTGTCACGGCTGTCACGAGCCTCATAGAATCCGTCAAGCAAATCGGAGAAGCTTTCCTTACTCTCAACCTTTGCAAAATCGCCGTACTGCTCAATATTCATAAAGCAGAAGTCCATAGGCTTGCCGTCCTCACGATAAACCACAACAGGCTTGCCCGAACAATCGCTGCAAACGCTTTTCAGCTTTTCGATTTCAACCGCGAGTCGGTCAAAAAGCACACCCTCAATTCTGTTGGTTGCGCCCTCCATAACCTTGTATTCAATCTCACGGCATACAATCGGAGAAACACCCTCAATTGTCCTTAACAGTGCCTTGTTAAGCGGCATTTCCGTGTCAAGATTTTTTACGGCTGTACACACATCAAGTGCAGTACATTCAAGCAGATTCAGTTTGTTCTGCGATTCGGGAAGTTCGTATTTTATATTTGGCAGTACAAGTCTTTTACTGCTCATTGTAAGATCTACACGCTTGAGCGAGTCGATGATAACACCGTTTGAATCGACAATAATTATGTTGCTGTACATACCCATAATTTCGCATACAACAGTTATCATCACAGTATCGCCGAGTTCGTTCACGCACTCGAAATCGAGCATAAGAACACGGTCGCAACCGTTCTGGCGAAGTCCCACAAGCTTTCCGCCGCCGATTCTTTTTCGCAAAAGCATACAGAACATCGGAGGTTGTGCAGGATTTTCGGGTGTTGAAGAACAGAAGTTCACTCTCGGTGAATTTGCTCGTGCAGAAAGCAACAGCTTTTTGTTGCCGGAAAATGTTCTCAGCCCGAACACAAGCTCCTCTCTGTTCGGCTGATAAATCTGCGACACCCTTGCACCGAGAGCCTCTTTTTCTATTTCAGTTTTAATATGTCTTAAAAAAATTCCGTCAAGCGCCATAGTAACTCCGTAAATTATTTGTGATATTTACCGTTTGATGAAATCTCAAACGCACGGTAAATCTGTTCGCTTAAAATCATTCTTGCCATTTGGTGAGGAAAGGTCATTCTGCTCATGGAAAGACGGACATCCGCCCGTTTTTTAACCGATTCGTCAAGCCCGTAGCTGCCGCCGATTATGAAATCAACGGTGCTTTTTCCGCTTACGGACGCATTGTCAATCAAAGTTGAAAGCTCCTCGCTCGACATAGGCTTTCCCTCAATGCACATTGCAACAACATAATCCGAAGGCGAAATTTTTTGCATGATTCGTTTTCCCTCAGAGAAAATAACCTCATCAATCTGCGACCTATTCGGTATGTTGTTCTTTATGCGTTCTTCCGAAAGCTCAATAATGTTGAATTTACAAAATGCGGTCAAGCGTTTTGCATACTCTGCAATTGCGTCGGTAAAATATTTTTCCTTGATTTTTCCAATGCAGATTATGTTAATTTTAATCATATTTTTCTCGCTT
Source organism: Ruminococcus bromii (assembly GCF_002834225.1). GTDB lineage: Bacteria > Bacillota > Clostridia > Oscillospirales > Acutalibacteraceae > Ruminococcoides > Ruminococcoides bromii. The sequence continues at coordinate 40,750 of NZ_NNSR01000038.1, forward strand.
ATTTAAGGTTAAAAGATGATAGTTTTTGTTGTGCTGACACTCGGCGCAACATCAAGCGAATAATCGCTTTTATACTTCATTCCGTTTGATGTGAGCAGGTCAACGGATGTTGACATTGCAAGCGGAACAGTGTTATTTTCTTCGCTGAGGTGACCGAGCATAAGTCTTAATGTTCCCTTTTCAACAAGGTTGACAAGCTCCTTTGCGCACGCCTCATTTGAAAGGTGTCCCCTGTTTGAAAGGATTCTCTGCTTTAGCGGATAAGGATAAATTCCGTTTTTGAGCATATTGATATCGTGATTTGACTCAAGCACAACAAAGTCGCTCTGCTCTGCGGCAGTTCTGACATTGGGCAGCATAACACCCATATCGGTTGCTATAAGTGCGGATTTTCCGTCGGGAGCAGTAACACGGTAACAACAGCTTTCAGCCGCATCGTGGGGGGTGTCAATTCGCTGAACACGCATATTGCCGATTACAACCTCGTCAGTTATAACATCTGCATCAGCGTTAGCCTCGATTTTATTGCCTGCTCTCAACGCATTTAGTGTGCCAAGACTTGAATACACCTTAAAGCCGTAACGCTTTGCAAGCACACGCAAGGCACTGCAATGATCTGTGTGTTCGTGAGTTATAAAAACTGCCCCGATACTGCTCATATCAAGTCCGTTTGCAAGCATAGCGTTTTCAATCTGCTTGCATGAACGGCCTGCGTCAATCAAAACGCCCTCGGTTGCCGAACCTATGTAATAACTGTTGCCCTTACTTCCGCTGAACAGCGGCACTGCTCTTGCCAAAACAATCAATCCTTATCATTAGTCTGCCAAATATGATAACACAAATTTTATAATTTGTAAATTTTATCTCACAAAAAAGCCGTTTTCACAAAGAAAACGGCTTTGATTTCTAATTAAGTTTTAATCAGGCACCGAGCTCCTGCTCGTTGTCACCTGTAAAATACACCTTTTTAATGTCTGCACCAAGTCCTCTGAACTTTTCAACAACATCCTCATAACCGCGTTCAATAAACTGTATGTTTGAAATCTCGGTTGTGCCGTTAATTTCAAGAGCGGCAATAATCATAGCCGCACCTGCACGAAGGTCGGTTGCCTTAACGGGAGCCGCGGTGAGCGGAGTTCCGCCCTCAATGATTGCAAGTCTGCCCTCAACGGAAATCTGCGCGCCCATTCTGATAAGCTCGCTGACATACTGATAGCGGTTATCCCAGACATTCTCGTTGATGATGCTTGTTCCGGGAACGCTCATAAGCAATGCGGCAAACTGCGGCTGACAGTCTGTCGGAAAGCCGGGATGCGGCATAGTCTTGATGTTACAGCGCTTTAGCGGAGCAGATGACGCGTCAACCTTGAGAGCCTCATCATATTCCGTAATCTTAACACCCATTTCACGCAGCTTTGCGCTGATTGATTCAAGGTGCTTTGGTGTAATGTTCTTTACCGTAATACATCCTCTTGTTGCGGCGGCGGCACACATATATGTTCCTGCCTCAATCTGGTCGGGAATAATCGAATAGGTAACGCCGTGAAGATATTCAACTCCACGGATTTTGATAACATCCGTACCTGCACCTCTGACATCCGCACCCATTGAATTAAGGAAGTTTGCAAGGTCAACAATATGCGGTTCTCTTGCGGCATTTTCGATAATGGTCTGTCCCTTTGCCTTTGATGCGGCAAGCATAATGTTCATTGTTGCACCAACGGACACAACATCAAGATACACATGTGTACCGACAAGGTTGTCGCATTCTGCCTCTATAATCGCACCGTCAACAAGCTGAGTTGCCGCACCGAGAGCCTCAAAGCCTTTAAGATGCTGGTCAATCGGACGCACACCAAAGTTACAGCCGCCCGGAAGAGCCACCTTAGCCCTGCCGTACTTGCCCAAAAGTGCGCCGAGAAGATAGTATGACGCTCTCATACCTCTTACAAGGTCTGTAACCGCATTGCATGTGCGGATTTTTGTAGGATCAATATATAAAGACGAACGGTTGATTCGCCTTACATTAGCACCCATCTGCTGAAGAATCCTGCTGATGAGCGATACATCGCTGATGTTAGGAATATTTTCAATCTGGCAGGGTTCATCACAAAGAATAACTGCCGGAATAATTGCAACGGCTGCATTTTTCGCACCGCTGATTGTCACTTCACCTGATAATGGCTTTCCGCCGGTAACTACAAACTTCTCCAATTGTTACACCCCAATTATGTGCAAAAGATATTAAAAAAATATCTGAAATATATATCAAATAAGTAAAAGTCAAAAATAACACGAATTTAAAATTCGCAGCAGGAACTAATTTGTTACATTTTATTAAAAATAAACCTGCTCGATTACGCAGATGTAACCTATCAATTCTCTTACAGAAAATGATACTACAAAACTGTAGTAAAGTCAACGGAATAATAAAACTGTAATCTATTTTTGGGCAGGTTGTACTCAATTTATTGATTTCTTGCTGTTTTTGTTTTTATTATAACCAAGCGTCATTTTTTAAATTGATTTTCCTTAAAAAGAAGTAATAACTCAACGGCTTTTTTTGTAAGATTGTTACAAATTGAAACAAGTGTTATTTTCGTGTTATCATCAGGAGTCTGAGCATTTTACAATTCAAATTGAATACAGAAAAATATCATTCTGCCGCTTCGGAATAACTTTGCACCTTTAATTCTTTCTTTTCTCCCTTTTATTTTAAGCTTCACTTCCTATACTATATTATATATACTCTCCAAACGAACACAATAAACAAGCGAGATATTAGGGTAAAAGAACTTGAAAATTATTACATTTTTTCGTGTGTGTCTATTGACTTTTTTAAATGGGAATGCTATATTATAATTAACATATGAGCATATCTTCATATGTTCAAGTATAACTTTTAATCTGACGGAAAATAAAAGGTGACGCCTATGGAAAACAAAGAAAAAACAACCACTCCCGAAATGCCCGACATTGATGTGCTGTTTGAGCTTGCAGACCTTTTTAAGGTTTTCGGTGATTCAACCCGACTTCGCATTATGTACACCATTTCGGAAAATGAAATGTCGGTGCTCAACATTGCTGAAGCTCTCAGCATGGAGCAAAGCACAATTTCCCACCAACTGCGTGTGTTAAGGCAGAACAAGCTGGTGCGTGTTCGCCGTGAAGGAAAGCAGATTTATTACAGTCTTGACGATGACCATGTGAAACGAATCATCGAAATGGGACTTGACCATGTTCTTGAATAAGGGGGAACATATGAGGTATAAATATCAGCTTGACAATCTCAATTGCGCTCATTGTGCAGGCAAGATTGAGGCTAAAATTGCAGAAACAGACGGCTTTGAGGATGTAAGCTTTAATTTTGCGACAAAACTTCTCAACTTCAAAAGCGAAAAGCAGAATCCTGTTTCCGAAATTCAGGCAATCTGCGACAGCATTGAGGACGGTGTAACTGTTGTTGACAAAACTCCGAAAACCAATCTCAAAAAATACACCTACACTTTAGACAATCTCAATTGTGCTCATTGTGCGGGCAAAATTGAGGCTAAAATTACAGAAACAGACGGCTTTGAGGATGTGAGCTTCAATTTTGCGACAAAACTTCTCAACTTCAAAAGCGAAAGGCAGAATCCTGTTTCTGAAATTCAGGCGATCTGCGACAGCATTGAGGACGGTGTAACCGTTGTTGACAAAACTCCGAAAAATGATATCACAACAAAGGCAGAACCCGAAATCACGAAAAAGAAAATCAACCGTGACACAATCTTCCTTGCAATTTCAATTGTACTTGCTGTTGTGTCCGAAATTCTCCATCTTACACTTGACGGTGTTACGGCTGTTCATTATGTTGTACTCGCAGCGTGTTTTGTTGCAACACTTCTTTCGGGTTACAAGGTATTCATCCAGGGTGCAAAAAACATTCTAAAGCTGAGAATTGACGAAACAACGCTTATGGCTGTTGCGGTAATTGCGGCATTCTGTCTTGGAGATTTTGTTGAGGCGGCAATGGTAACAATCCTCTTTTCTATCGGTGAAATTTTTGAGGATCGAGCAGTTGACGCATCCCGCCGTGACATTGAAAAGCTTGCAAACATTCGTCCCGATACAGCAACAATTATTGTTGACGGTGCGGAACAGATTGTTCCTGCCGAAAGCGTTGAAATCGGAAGTATCATTGAAGTCAAGCCATACGAAAGAGTTCCGCTTGACGGCATTATTATCAAAGGTAAAACGACTCTCGACACATCGGCTCTCACAGGCGAAAGCCTTCCTGTTGATGCAGGCGAGGGCAGTGAGGTACTCAGCGGCGCAATCAACGGCAGTAACCTTATTACCGTCAAAACCACAAAACATTTCGGCGACAGTACCGCAACAAGAATTCTTCAGCTTGTTGAAGATGCCGCCGCTCAAAAGGGCAACAGCGAAAAGCTTATTTCAAGATTTGCCTCTGTTTACACACCGGTTGTTGTACTCATTGCAGCTGCAATCGCAGTAATTCCTCCGCTCTGCGGACTCGGAGCATTCAGCGAATGGCTCTACCGTGCGCTTGTTTGTCTTGTAGCGTCATGTCCGTGTGCTATTGTTATTTCCGTACCTCTCTCCTACTATTCGGGTATCGGTGCGGCATCCGAAGTCGGTGTACTCATCAAGGGCGGAAAATATATTGAGGCTCTTGCAAAAGCAGACACATTCGTATTCGATAAAACAGGCACACTCACAAGCGGAAAGCTCAGCGTAAACAAGGTTAATACTGTCGGTTCATACAGTGCTGACGAAGTTCTTGCTCTTGCCGCTGCAAGCGAAAAATATTCTGCTCATCCGATTGCCTCCGCAATCAGAGAGAAGGCAAACGGTCTTGAACTTCCCGAGCTTTCCGACTACAGCGAAAGTGCCGGTCATGGAACAAGCGCAGTTTATAACGGCAAAACTATTCAGTGCGGCGGTTCAAAGATTCTTTCGGACGAACAGAAGAAGATTGCAAATAAAGACGATTCTGTTTTCGTAATTTATGACGGTCAGCTTATCGGTTCGCTCAATGTCAGCGACACAGTAAGACCTGAGGCAAAAGAGGTTATCTCACAGCTTAAAGGGCTCGGTGTCAAGAACACGGTAATGCTCACAGGCGACAGACAACAGCCTGCCGAAAATGTTAAAAACGAACTCGGACTTTCCGAATGTCACGCAGAACTTCTCCCTGCTCAAAAGCTTGAACTTTTCAAGGGCTTGAAATCAAAATCCAAGGGTGCTTGCTTTGTGGGCGACGGCATCAATGATGCCCCTGTTCTTTCGGCAAGCGACTGCGGTATTGCAATGGGATTCGGCAGTGAAGCCGCTATTGAAGCGTCAGACGCAGTTCTCGCATCAGGCACACTCAAACAGCTTCCAAAGGCAATTAAAATTGCAAGAAGTGTTATCAACACCGTCAAGGGCAACATCATCTTTGCCCTCTCAATCAAGGCTCTTGTAATTATCCTTGCCGCATTCGGTCTTGCACAAATCTGGATGTCCGTTATCGCCGACACAGGCGTCAGCGTAGTCTGCGTCATCATAGCCGCAAGACTCCTCAAAAAGAAATATTGATTTTTTTGCAAATCATATCATTTATTATGATAAAGCACCGTGAGCTTTCACAAGTTTCACGGTGCTTTCATTTGCCAAAATTTTTCTAAACATAATCTTATATTATAGTATTTTAAAATCATTGACTTTTATAATTATATAAATTATAATATTTTTGTCAGTGCTTGTAACTGATAAATAAACTTCGGAGAGATTAATTTGAAAAAGATATTTTTATTATTAGTAACCGCTTTATTTTTACTTTCATTATATGGATGTAACACTTCTTCATCAAGCAATAATTCCACTGAACAAACAACCGTAACGGATACCGATGATTTATCTCTTGATTCAGATACAGATTCTGAAACAGAATTTAATTACGATTTGGAGATTTACTATAACGATAAAAAGATTGATAATTTAAATCTTTTCGATGCATTTATGCCAACTGAGGATGGACTCATATATTCAAAAATCAACGAAACTTCTCCGAATGAAATAGAATACTACAGATACTATTTAGACAAAAAGAGCAGTATAAAACTCGGCTCAATAAAAGACTGGACAATGCAAATTAACGATAAAGCGTATGTAAATAATCACTTATGTTTTATGGCAAGCACGGGTGACATTACAGATGAAGAAAACAGAACCCTTGAATTTATTGATATAGACCTTAATAAAAACAAAATGACTACTGTCTTTTCTGACAAAGGCGGTTTTCCCTATGATACCGTTACAGGTGCAGACAATCTTGTCATAATTACAAAAGTATTAAACAACGGTACTTCTTTGGAACTGTATGACACCGAAACGCAACAGTTTAAACAACTGAAATATTTAGAGTTTGATGATAAGAACTGTGTAGGAAAAACTATAAGAAAAGTTTCAATTGACGACAAAACAAAAACAATCTGCCTCTTGGTTTTGGACTGTGTTTCGGAAACAGATGTTTCTTTAAAAATAGAAACCTATGACTATGATATGAATTTTCTCAAAAGTTATGATATCTCCAATATTTCGGATGATTCTAACGAATTGATTCAAGGAGTGCAGTTTTTTGATTTCAGAAACAACTACCTTATCTATCAAAATTTTAGTATGACAAGATGTATAGGTTATATAGGGAACAAAAAATTGCAAAAATCCGATATGATTGACAACATTGACGACACCTACTCTATGGCTCAAACTCCACAAAAAGGATATAATACAGTTTTATCATTTAAAGATGTTGATTTAGAACGCAATATATACTTATTTAATACCATTGACAAAACAATGAAAAAAACAAAATTCAAACCTGAAGAAGAAAACTACTATATCGGCTCAATGTCAAGAACTGGAAAAGATAATTTGATGATAATAACTACTCCTGATAATGCAGACAAAAAAAGTAATCTTAATCCAAAACTATACTTTACAAAACTAAGCGACTTAAATTTTCAGTAAACAGGCGGTAAAAATCAATTAAAATCCATTTTGCAAATTATCTGTCAAAATCCTGCAAAAAATTTAATTTATGGGCAATACTGCTCTTTACTTTTTAAGGTATTTATTGTATAATTAGCGGTAAAGTAAAAAGGTATATTTAATGTTACAAAACACCTTTTGCTCACAATAAAAAGGATAGGAGGGACAAAACATAATGATCAGCGGTGCTGAAATTATGGTAAAATGTTTGGAAGCCGAGGGCGTTGACATAGTCTTTGGTTATCCCGGTGCGGCTATCTGCCCATTTTACGATAAAATTTACGATTCGAGCATTACCCACATTCTTGTTCGTCAGGAACAGAACGCTGCTCATGCGGCAAGCGGCTATGCAAGATGCAGTAATCGTCCCGGTGTTTGCGTGGCAACTTCCGGTCCCGGTGCAACCAACCTCATCACAGGTATTGCGACCGCCTATACGGACTCTATTCCGATTGTTGCCATTACAGGTCAGGTTCGTTCCGACCTTCTCGGCAGAGATGTCTTTCAGGAAGCTGACATCACAGGAGCTTGTGAACCGTTTGTAAAGCACAGTTATCTCGTCAGCAAAACAGAAGACCTTCCGAGAGTTTTCAAAGAGGCTTTCCATATTGCCTCAACCGGCAGACCCGGTCCTGTACTTATCGACATTCCTGTTGATATTCAGGAAAATGAAATTGAAAGTTTTGAATATCCCGAAAGCGTAAACATTATCGGTTACAAGCCGAACACTAAGGGACACGCAATTCAGGTTAAAAAGGCTGTTGAGGCCATCAACGCAAGCAAGCGTCCTGTTATCGTATCAGGCGGCGGCGTGCTGAGTTCGGGTATCAAGCTTAAACTTCAAAAATTTGCAGAAACTACGGGTATCCCCGTTATTTCAACTATGATGGGCATCGGTGTTATGCCCAGCGAGCATGAGCTTTATCTCGGAATGCTCGGCACTCACGGAAAGGCTGTTGCCAACCGTGCTCTTCACGAAGCCGACCTTGTAATCGTATGCGGTGCAAGACTCGGCGACAGAGCTGTTGCGGCTCCCGACCAGATGAGTGAAAACACAAAGGTAATTCACATTGACATTGACCCTGCTGAAATCGGTAAGAATGTTAAAACAGAAATTCCGATTGTAGGCGATATGAAAAATGTCATCAATATGCTGCTTGACAGCATCGGCGATTACAAGGTTACAACAATGTGGAGCGAAACCGTAAAGAACTGGAAAAAAGACCTTTACCGTGAACCTCCCGTATTTGACGGCTTTGTTGAACCGAGAACACTTGTCGGTCATCTCAGTGCAATGTTCCGCTCAAAGGCAATTCTTGTTGCCGATGTAGGACAAAATCAAATCTGGTGTGCAAACAACTTCCGTATTCGTGAGGGCAGATTTCTCACAACAGGCGGTATGGGTACAATGGGTTACTCAATTCCTGCCGCAATCGGTGCAAAGTTTGCAAGACCCGACCGTGATGTTATTGTAATCTGCGGTGACGGCAGTTTTCAGATGGGGCTTAATGAGCTTGCGACTATTGCAGGCAATCAGCTCGGAATTAAAATCATCATTATGAAAAACGCACGACTCGGAATGGTTCGTGAACTTCAGGACAAACACTACGGCGGCAGACACTCCGCAACAATTCTCAACGGTGATCCCGACTTCTTGAAGATTGCCGATGCTTACGGCATTGACCATGCAGAGGCTCATTCAAACAAGGAAGCCGAAAACATCATCAAGGGTATTGTTGATTCGGAAAAACCGTTCATTCTTGTTTGCGATGTTCACCCCGACACTCCGTCAATTTAATGAGGTGATAAAATGCAGTATACATTATCAATACTTGTTGAAAATCAGGCGGGCGTTCTTTCAAAAATTTCGGGACTTTTCTCTCGCCGAGGTTTTAACATCGACTCACTTGCAGTAGGTGTTACTCAGGAACCGTCGGTTTCCCGAATCACAATCGTTGCAAACGGTGACGAGTACATTGTTGAACAGCTTGAAAAACAGCTAAACAAGCTCATTCCCGTCATCAAGGTAAAAAGGCTTAACGAGGGCGAATTTATCAGCCGTGAGCTTGTTTTAATCAAGGTTCACTGCGCCGCCTCAAAAAGAGCCGAAATTGTCAAAACGGTTGAAATTATGCAGGCGAAAATCGTTGATGTATCCCCTTCGTCAGTTACCGTTGAGTACTGCGAATGTGCAAGCCGCGTCAACACGCTTGTTGACTTACTCAAGCCTTATGGTATCCGTGAGATTGTAAGAACAGGTACTGTTGCCATTGACAGAGGCACAGCTTCGGTTTCCGTTTAATCTTACAGTTAGCATATATTTTAATTTATATGCCGCGTTTGCGGTAAGGAGGACTTTAATATGAAAGACTACACAAAAAACATGACAGCACCAATCTACTATCAGTCAGATTGCAACCTTGACCTTCTCAAGGGTAAGAAAATTGCTATTATCGGTTACGGCAGCCAGGGTCATGCACACGCTCTCAACCTCAAGGATTCAGGTTGCGATGTAATCGTCGGTCTTTACAAAGGCAGCAAGAGCTGGGCAAAGGCTGAAGCACAGGGCTTTAAGGTATATACATCGGCAGAGGCTGCAAAGCAGGCTGACATCATCATGATTCTTATCAACGATGAAAAGCAGGCAGCTCTTTACAAGAACGACATCGAGCCAAACCTCGAAGCAGGCAATATGCTTATGTTCGCTCACGGCTTTAACATTCACTTCGGTTGCATCAAGCCTCCAAAGGATGTTGATGTTACAATGGTAGCTCCTAAGGGACCGGGTCACACAGTTCGTTCAGAGTATCAGGTTGGTAAGGGTGTACCTTGCCTCGTTGCTGTTGAGCAGGACGCTACAGGTCAGGCTAAGGATCTCGCACTTGCATATGCACTCGGTATCGGCGGTGCAAGAGCAGGTGTTCTTGAAACAACATTCAGAACAGAAACAGAAACAGACCTCTTCGGTGAGCAGGCTGTTCTTTGCGGCGGTGTTTGCGCACTTATGCAGGCAGGTTTTGAAACACTTTGCGATGCCGGTTACGACCCAAGAAACGCTTACTTTGAGTGTATCCATGAGATGAAGCTCATCGTTGACCTTATCTATCAGTCAGGTTTTGCAGGCATGAGATATTCAATCTCTAACACAGCTGAGTACGGTGACTACATCACAGGTCCAAAGATCATCACAGAGGATACTAAGAAGGCTATGAGAAAGGTTCTTTCTGACATTCAGGACGGTACATTTGCTAAGGACTTCCTCCTTGACATGAGCGATGCCGGTTCACAGGTTCACTTCAAGGCTATGAGAAAGCTCGCTGCCGAAGCTCCTGCCGAAGTATTCGGTAAGGAAGTTAGAAAGCTCTACAGCTGGTCTGACGAAGATAAGCTCATCAACAACTAATGCGAGTGTCTCGCACACAGTTCGTGAAGACAGTTTGATGTATTCAAACTTCCGTCACCCGAGCATTACATAGTACGAATTTAGGGTAGCTTGATTTTCAAGCTACCCTTTTTGCGAGTACCTCGCCCGCACGGCGAGCCGCCGTCCCCAATTCGTGTAGACAGTTTGCAATGTAAAAAACATATTATGCCCGAGCGTAGTGTTGTAGTTGTGTTCGAAATTTTATAGCACGGCTTTTATTGTGTCAAAACATATTATCATAAACATAAATTTTCATCAAGGCAGACAAATAATGCTCCTCACTCATCTAAAAATTTCAATTTTTCGTTTTCAACTTTCAATAAAAATCAGGGTTCAGCTTTTTACGGCTGAACCCTTTTGCAGTTAAAACTTATCAATTTTTAAATAATCAATACTTCTCATAGGAGAAAGAATTATAAGCGTCAAGCAAAGACTGCTTATTCTCAGCGGTAGTTTTCTCACCCCATGCGCTGGTATCACCATAACCTGTCGCAATAAATTCGGTAAACATATGTGCATTTACGCAATTATTAAACTGTTTAAGGTTAATTTCGTTATATTTTGCCCGTGAAATATTTTTGTCATTACCGTCAAAATATCTATAATAAATATTATTTGATTCTTCGACTACGCCTCTTGACGAATACATATTTGCAAAAAGATTCTCTCCGTCGTATGTGATTATTGAATTACCCGACCAATAGTAACCGTCATCTACATTTAAAGATATCTTTAGGTCGTGAACCTCATACTTTTTGGCAGTTTTATTATAGTATATCGAAAAACCGTCGTTAACATTTCCCACTCTTTTTAACTTACCGTCTTCAAATTTGTAAACAACGGAATGGAAACCATACTCTTTGGAATCAGACTTTTGTGCAACAAGTTCCGGAACTCCGTCAAAGTCGAAATCCAAAAACATAACACCTGACAAATTGTGATTACTTCCCAAACTTGGCATCCATTCATCAGTATGATTCATCATATAATTGATAAAAGCGTCCCTTGTTTTATCGGATGTCTTATATCTGTATGTTACACCGGTTGGGTTAAACATCGTAGTAAATTTTTTACCGTCTTTTGAAACACCTCTTACCGTATAAGTGTTACTGCCGGACTTTGCACCCTTGTGAACATAATGGTTGTCATAAGTTTCTGCTATCTTCTTCCAAGAACCGTTTTCTTTAATATAAACACGGAACTTTGGCGCATCTCCCGTCCAATGCATTTCAACACCGTTGTTTACTGCACCAATGCTGTAAATTTCGGGACAATCCTGATGATCGCCAATGGGCTTACCCTTTGAATCGTAGCCGCTTGTAAAACTCTTGGCATCCTTGCTGATACAACGAACCGTGTAATAAATATCATCAATGCTTAAATCAAATTCCTTTGAAACAACATTCATATCAAGCATTGTCGTGCCTGTTGTATCGGCAAGCTTTGTCCAACCGTTTCTGTCCTTGTAGTACACACGATATTTTTCTGCACCTGCTACCTTGTTCCATGTCAGCTTTACACCGTCATATGTGACCTCAAGTTTTGAAATTTTCGGTGTGGCTACATACTTTACCGACTTGCCTGTCGGGTTATAACCGCTTGTGAATTTCTTTGCGTCTGATGTAATACATCTTACAGTATAAGTGTAATTTCTGCCGGATGAAACATCCTTATCGGTATATGAGGTTGAAGTTGTATCAACCATTTTTGTCCAGCCTTTACTGCCCTTGTAGTAAACTCTGTATTTAGTCGCACCGCTTACTTTGCCCCAAGAGATTTTAACACCGCCGTTTACGCTTTCAAGCTTTGAAATTTCGGGGGCAGCAACATATTTTACACTTTTGCCCTTTGAATCATAACCGCTTGTAAACTTCTTGCCGTCTTTGCTTATACATCTGACTGTATAGGTATAATTCCTTCCCGATGAAACATCCTTGTCGATATATGATGTTGAAGTTGTATCGACCATTCGTGTCCAACCTTTACGGCCCTTGTAGTAAACTCTGTATTTAGCCGCACCGCTTACTTTGTTCCATGTTAGCTTTACACCACCGTAAACGCTTTCGGCTTTTGAAATTTTCGGAGTAGCCAAGCTTGCCCTTGCAACCTGTGCATACTGCACGGGTGTGTTAAGCGGTTCAACCGCATTTGCAGGAACTGCCGAAACCGCAACCGCAGACATCGACATCACCGCCGCCATAGCTATAGGTAAAAACTTTTTCATATCTATCCCTCGCTTTGTTCAAATTCTACGCATTATAAAATAATTCATCTGTTTTTTTATGCAAATTAATTGTAACATTTCATAATTAAAAAAGCAATATGTCTTGATTAACTTTTTGAATATTTTAAACAAAACGCAAAATAAAATAACCGCTCACAAAAGTGAAAGCGGTCATTTTTATAAATTTATTTCTGAATAATGTTATTTAATATTATTCAAAACGAGTTCTGCGTTTTGCAAAAATTACACCGCAGCCTGCAAGCATTGCAGCGGCAAGGAATATTGCAACGCTGTTCTGTCCTGTCTGAACTGCACCGTTGCCGCCTGTTGCAGATTTTGTTACTGTATCCTTTGTTGCAGTATCTTTTGTTGAAGAATTGCCCTTTGAAGGAACTCCGTTTGCATAGTAGTTAACCTTGAATGTACCTGTAACCTCTGTTGAATACTCTTCATCTTCGGGAAGATTGAGCCATTCGTTTACATCACCCATAACATAAACTTCAAGATTTGTCTTTGTGTCATCAGGGCGAACATAAACAGTACTTATATATACCATATCTTCCTCTGTGCCGTCAAAAGTCTTTGTGTAAGTTTTGCCTGTAATTTTATCCTTTACAGTAACTTCAAGACCTTTAAATTCGGGATAGAAATATGTTTCATCGTAGTATTCCTTGCTTTCGGGACTTCCGTCATACGGCATATCAGCCTCATAGAAGAAATCTGTATCAGCCTTTGTGTAGTTCACCTTTTCGGGTGCTTTTACGGAAACTACCTCGTAACGCTCATCAAGCTGAGGCACATCGTTAATATTTTTAAATGTAATCTTATAGCTTGTCTGTGCATCCTGATATGATACATTTACAGTATACTCTCTGTAAATCATACCGTAAAGCTTTGAGTTTAATTCAGTAACAATTTTTTCAAACTCATCCTCGGTCATATCTTCTGTAAAATCAGGCATATTTTTCTCATATTCAAGCAATGCCTTAATTGCTTCGCCGTAATTAAACGGATCAGCAAGCTCAGCTTTGCAGTCCTTAGCATCAACCTTTTCGGTTGTACCGTCACTGTAAACTGCCTCAACTTCAATACCTGTGAGGTCAAGCTTGAGTTCAAAATTGAACTGACTAAAATACTTGATTAGGCTTTCTTCTGTTGCATCTTCGTCTGCGATTTTTGATAAATCAATATCAGGATCAATCACATCCTCTGCTGTGTATGTAAGCTTGTCGGGGAGCTTTGTAATTTTAAGCTCTGTTACCTTTTTTGCCTCATCGGGTGACGCTGTGTCGTCTGTCTGTGCAAACGCTGTGAACACGCATGAAAATGCAAGCATCAAAACGATTGCAAAGGACATTACCTTTTTCATAGAATTTTCCTCCTGAAAACTAAAAATCATTGTATGATAAATGTATATACAATCATAACGCTATTGTAGCACACTTTTTTGCAAAAATCAACTGTTTCAACAAATAATTGTCGCAAAAATTCTTCACTTGCTGTTTTTTATGAATTTTTTATATAGTATATTGTTGCATTTGAGATTTAATTATAATTATTCAAATAAATTTGTATTTATTGCAAATTTTCTATTGTAAAATTCTGTCATTGCTGATATAATTGTAGGCGGAATCAAAAGATTACCGAATACCCGAAAATCGGCATAAAACCTACCCAGCAAATATGGTGATTAAATTGAAAATTCTGCTTAATCCAGACAAAGAAATTGTAAAAGAAGTTCGCAAACAGCTTATACGCACGGGCGGTTATTGTCCGTATATGTTAATCAGAAGCCCTGCAACACTGTGTATGTGTGAGGATTTCAGGGCAAAAATTGCCGATCCCGAATTTGAGGGATACTGCCATTGCCTGATGTATTATAAACAAAAATAGAATTTTATACATAACAAAATAACAATAATCGGAACAGCCGTGATTGGGTTTACGGCTGTTCCGATTTTTTAGGCAGAAAAACTCAATCGAGTGAAGTAAATCTGAACTTAAATGTTATAATCCCGTTTTCAAATTCGGCTTTATATTTGAAGCCATGCATTTCAAGGGCGGATTTTACTATTGAAAGTCCTATTCCGCTGCCACTCTTATTATCTCCCTTTGTGGCTCTGAAATAAGGCTGCCACAATTTTGAGAGATTTTCCCTGTCAAATGACGAGCATTGATTGCTGATTGACAATACATCATCCGAAACATTAATTGTGATATCCGAACCGTAATCGGAATATTTTTCGGCATTGTCAATAAGATTTTCAAGCACCGTTTTAAGCATGGCAGGATCAGCCTTAATTTTTGCCTTTGAGTTATAAATGAAAATAATTTCGTGTTCTGTGTGAACATAATAATTTTCAAGAATTTTCTCAATAAACGGTTTAAAGTCAAAAACTTCGCAATTCAGCTTTAATGCGGGCGAATCGAATCGTGACAAATCGAGCATTCTGTGAATAAGGCTGTCCATTTCCTCGGTCTGTTGCTGAATGATTTCTATGTTATGAAGTTTCTTTTCGGTGTCTTCCTCATTTTTAAGATTTTCCGCAAAACCGCCTATGACAAACAATGGAGTTTTGAGATTGTGCGCAATTGCATTTGTCATTTCAAGACGAGTTTCTTCCTGTGCGGTTCGCCTTTTAAAATCTTTCCACGAGAAAATTTCAACCGTAATCACCACCGCCATTATCGTAAACGCAACGGCAAATACCGTTATAAACTTCCATAGGCAATCATTGAGTAAATCTATTTCTTTTAAAGAAACAATCAAATAAGACCCCTGTACAACTTTATATACATAGTCACTATCATCGAGATCACTTATCAAGCGATTTTCTTTGTTGTAATAGTAATCACTGCTCAACAAATAACATTTAAAAATCCCGTCATTTACAACAGCAGGTGATTCGTAAATATCAATATAAGATAAGGCGTTATCTTTAAGAATTTGTTCTACATTCTTTTGAGAATATTTAGGTTTGTCCTTTCCAAGAAAAAAATCTTTATCAATTATATTACGGTGCATTTCGTCATTTTCAAACGGAGTAGCCTCTAATTCTTCTATGGTCAAATAATCATATTTGCTAAGGTCAAAGCTATATGTTTTAACAACTTCATCCTGAACATACCAATCATTCACTTTGTTGGTCTTTACAACCTCAAGCTGACACGGAACATAGCCGTATTTTTCGCTTTCATAAAACTTTTTGCAAATCAAGACATAGTAATTTCCGTCATTATCAGTCGGAGTGTTGAGATATCCGCAAATCTCTTTATACTCATTATCACTGAGCAAATTTTTAATCACATCAAAACTTATATAATTTCTGTTACTCGATATATAATACACCGTAAGAACATTATCCGTAGTTATCGTCAAATTTTTCTTATCAGTAACCTGATAGTATGTATTGCTTTTATCAACATTTTCGTTCAGCAATCCTACTTTGTCATTGTATGGATAAGCTCCATTCACCTTATCATCTTGAGAATCTGTTAAATTTATGCCAAGGTTATGCTCTACATCAATCATCTTCATTTTAAGCTCATTTTCGGCATTGGCAACGAGCAAGTCTTTGGAGCTGTTCAGTATTGCAAGAGAGGTAAAAACCGTTCCCAGCAGACACACAATTATTGTTACGGAAATTATAATGTAATGAAACTTTTTTCGACGTTTGATATATCTTGATTTCATTTTTTATCCTCCGCCTTATACCCTCGCCGTATTACCGTTTTCAAAACAGACGCATTTTCGCCCAATGCTTTTCGGATATTTTTGATATGCGTGTCAAGCACTCTTTCATCAATCATCGTGTCATAGTGCCAAACGGCTGTGATGATTTTTTCACGGGACACAACGCTGTTTTTATTCTCTAACAGAATTTTAAGAATAGCATATTCCTTTGCGGTAAGGGTTACTTCTTCACCGTCGGACACAACAACACCGTTGTTCGGATTGAGCGAAACATTCCCTACCGTAAGCAAATTGTGCCGCACAAGTCCTTTTGAACGCTTGATGAGGGCTTTCACCTTTTCATAAAATACGGGCAGAGCAATCGGCTTCACAATGTAATCGTCACAGCCGAGAGCGTAGCCGTTGAGCATATCAGCCTCGCTTGTTCTTGCCGTGATGAACATAATCGGCACATCGCTGTATCTGCGGATTTCTTTGCAAAGCGTAAAACCGTCCATTTCGGGGAGCATTACATCAAGGAGCAAAAGGTCATAGCTGTTCTCATATGCCTTATCAAGTCCCTTTAAGCCGTTTTCCGCAAGAGTGATATTAAATTTTTCTTTATCTCTTTTTGAAAAATATTCGACAAGCATTTCACGAATATTTTTATCGTCCTCAACCAAAAGAATGTTGTACATTTTCCTCACCGTACTTTGATTGTAATATATTAATCTGAAGTTGATATGTAGATTTCTGTATATTTAAAATTCAGTTTCTGTCATAACTAAAACGGCGGATGCAATTTTCAGCATCCGCCTTGTTTTATGTATCTTATTTATTGACAAAATATCTGATAATATCCTGACGGGTTACGATACCGATAAAAGTACCGAGGTCATCGGTTACGGGGATAAAGTTCTGATTCATTGCCCGTGCAAGAAGCTCGTCCATACCTACCGAAATTTTAACTGCCGGATTAAAGTCGGGACGGAGTATGTCACGGATACGAAATTCTTCCTGTTCTTCAATATCGCCCGAAGTCTTTTTGTCAATTATATGCCACAAAAAGTCACCCTCGCTCACCGTGCCGACATATTTTCCGTCACGGGTTATAACAGGGATAGCGGTGTAGCTGTGAGCACGCATTTTTTCAAGTCCCTGTCTTAGGGTATTGTCCTCATAAATATATTTTAAAGAATCTTTATGCTTTAAAAGCATAATAACATTCATCTTTTCACCTCCAGTCAAAAAACAAATATTTGTCAGCCAAAGGTCATTATAGTACCAAACAAACAATATTGCAATATCTTTTTACAATATTTTACACAATTATTGCATTTTTGATTTTACATACTTGTTTGTAACATAAAGCTGTCCGATAAGGTACACCACGCCTGCCGTGAGCAAAAGCGTTTTAACCTGCAAAAGTCCGCTCATCATAAAAATTACTGCAGTTACGGCTGTAAGAAGATATGCCCATAATTTTGAAAATCTGTTAAAGCATAAAAACCACAAAATAAGTGCAACGACCGTCAGAGCACAGGTTGAGATTATCCAAAAGGTTTCCATAATCGGCTTTGTAAAACCGCCCTCAAGCACGCCGATGTTAATTCCCATAAGAAAAATACTGCAATACTTTCCGATTCTTTCTATGTAAAGCATAGCCCTGTTATCAAAAATTGTTCTGTCTATTCTGTTGCTTTTTATATAGACGATGTCGGGTACAAGCAAAGCAATTGCAAAAGCAAGTCCGTACCAGTTAAAAAGATTTGTACTGAAAAAGTCCATAAGTTCACTCCGTTATTTATTGTTTTCGTGGTATTCACAAAATTCTTTCGTTTTGCTCCAATACTTTATTCCCCAGTTTTCAAAATTCCACTCTTCCATATAATCGTTACATTCGTAGTCGATGTACCACAAAAGTCCGTTGTTTAAAATGAAATTTGTCGGGAAATAATCTATGTTAATTCCTTTTGGATTCAACAATCTGCACATTTCACGAATCTGCTCAATATATTCGGGTTTCATCTCATTCTGCAAAACAAGCTCATATGCGGTTTTGCCGTCAACGTAATCTTTAAGAATCCTCTCGTTTTCTACATCGCAGTCAATAAGCTTCGGCAGTCTGAGCCCGGCATTTTTCAGCCGTTCGTAATCGTTAAGCTCACTTTGAATTTTGTCGTCGAAGGTATAGTATGAACACGGCTCGTGGTGAATCTGCTTTAAAACATAATTGTGTTCTCCGTCTGACACAAGGTAGGAATAACCGCCCTTGCCTTTTCCGAGAAGCTTAATGACGGCAAAAGCTTTTCCGTTCACACTCATAGTATCCACAAGAACACCTCCGCACATATTACCGTATTATTTTATCACAGCTAAAGTTTGGGTGCAAGTTTTAAATTCTTTATGTGTAATGAACAAATGCTAAAATAAGTACATTCGATAAAATAAAAAAGCGTGGATTTATAAATTTATTTTCCCATGCGGCAATTTATTACAAATTTGTTGTTGATTTTCTTATTAAAAAAAAGTATGATTAGGATATATAATTCTGCGCAAATGCCACAGATGTGACATTTGATGCCCGCTACAATTGAATAACAACTTTTAACACACAGGAGAAGATTTATTTGGAAAAGAAAAAATTCAGAATCAGCGGAAAGCTGATATTTAATCTCGCTGTTGTGGCAATCTCGATTTATCTGATCATCTACTTCTTTGTTTCGGAGGACGGTCTGATCGACTTGCTCAAAAAGCCTGACGGCTGCAATATGCTGATTGTCCTTGCGGCTTTGCTGATTTATGATTTGAACATCCTTGTTGACGCTGTTGTCACGCTGATATATGTGCGGTCAAAATATAAGGATTTCAGTTTTATTGAGGCTTTGAAGGTCGCATTTGTCGGAGTATTCTTCAGTGCGATTACACCGTCAAGTACAGGCGGACAGCCTATGCAGCTTTACCTTATGTCAAAAAAGAACATAAGCGTAGGTTTCGGTTCGGCTTGTATGACGCAAAAGTTCATTGTGTATCAGATAGTAATGACCGCTGTCAGCGTTATTGCTGTTATCACAAGGTTCAACTATTTCAGTGATGCTTTTACAAACATCTGGTCAACACTTTTCATTATTTTCGGATTTACCGTTCAGCTTGCAATGACGGCTTTGTTCCTGCTTGTTTCGTTCAGCCGTAAGGTTACAAACAAGCTCATCAATCTTATTTATAAGATTATGAAAAAGTTCAAGTTCATTAAAAATCCAGAAAAGAAGGTTGAAAGACTTCACAAAGAAGTTGATATGTTTCACGACACAAACAAACAGCTTTTTTCAAGCGTAAAACGGCTTGTTGTGATTTATGTGCTTGTATTTATACAGGTGCTTTTAATTCTTTCAATCCCGTATCTCATCTATATTTCATTTGGAATGGCTCCGATTGCAAGAGCGGCAGGTCAGCCGACACTTTCGTTCTATGATTCAATCTGCATTCAGTCATTCGTGCTGTTCACGGCAAACCTTATCCCGCTCCCCGGTGCATCGGGCGGTGCGGAGCTTGCATTCACAATGTACTTCGGTTCATTCTTCAAAATCGGTGCAATAAGCAAAATCAAGCCGGCAATCCTTATGTGGAGATTCATTACATACTACGGAGCAATCCTGATTTCTGCCCCGTTCTCCTACTTTACAAAGGGCAAACGGCGTGACGATGAAATAAAACAAATTGAAGAAGAACTTGAATCGGAAATGGAAAATAAAAAAACGGAAGAAAAAGTAACTCAGTAGTATTTTCATAAATATCTCTTTCAAAAAACGGAGCAGACTGCATTTCGTCTGCTCCGTTTTTTGCTGTATGACAAACCATTAGCCATTTTTTACGGTCAATTGTTGGGAACAATTTGTAGCGGCGAACCGTGTTCGCCGCTACAGTATATCATCAAACATTCTGTTTAAGGCAGGTTTTCAGGTCATCTTCTGCGTTGCTGATTGGACGCAAGCCGAATGTTTCTGACAAATACTGCAACACATTCGGGCTTAAAAATGCAGGGAGTGTCGGTCCGAGGTAGATATTCTTTATTCCGAGGCTTAAAAGTGCCAGCAAATCGGCAACCGCCTTTTGCTCATACCACGAAACAATCAGCGACAACGGCAAGCCGTTTACATCTGTATCAAACGCATCGGCAAGTGCTACGGCAATGCAGATTGCGGAGTAAACATCGTTGCACTGACCGATGTCGAGTAATCTCGGCAAGCCATCGATGTCACCGAATTCGAGCTTGTTAAAGCGGTATTTTCCGCAGGCAAGCGTCATAATTATGCAGTC
The DNA here is from genome assembly GCF_002834225.1 of Ruminococcus bromii. Taxonomy (GTDB): domain Bacteria; phylum Bacillota; class Clostridia; order Oscillospirales; family Acutalibacteraceae; genus Ruminococcoides; species Ruminococcoides bromii. The sequence continues at coordinate 61,429 of NZ_NNSR01000038.1, forward strand.
TTTCGGCACATTTTCGGCAAATTCAGTGTAGTAATTTCTGCCCGGTCTTGCACCGTCACAACCGCCGATAAGGAAAAAGTGTCTGACTTTTCCGCTTTTGACGGCCTCGACAATTTTATCGGCATATGAAAGCGTAGCGTGATGACCGAATCCCACAAGAATTTCGTGCGGTTCAACATCTTCCTTAAAACCTCCGAGTTCAATTGCCTGCTGAATAATTTCGCTGAAATCTTTGTCGCCGTTTTCCTTTTTGCCGATGTGCTTAACGCCCTCCCAGCCGACAACATTTGTACTGTAAATTCTGTCTTTGTACGAATCTCTCGGCCGCATAAGGCAGTTTGTCGTCATAAGAATACAACCGGGGATATTGTCAAACTGCTTTTGCTGATCTTGCCATGCACCGCCGAAATTGCCGATAAGATGCGGATATTTTTTTAAACCGTCATAGCCATGACACGGCAGCATTTCGCCGTGAGTATAAACATTTATGCCCTTGCCCTTTGACTGTTCAAGGAGCATTTCAAGGTCTTTTAAATCGTGACCCGACACAATAATAAACGGACCTTTTTTGATGTGAACATCAACCTTGTGCGGTGACGGATTGCCGTAGGTTTCAGTGTTTGCTTCATCAAGTTTTTTCATAACTTCAAGAGCATTTTCACCCGTTCTCATCGTCATTCTGATAAGCTCCTCAACCGTGAGCGAATCATCCGTTGTCGCCTCAAGTGCAGTGATGTAAAAATCGTCAACCTGATCGCTGAAATAGCCGAGTTCACGAGCCTGATGACCGTAGGCACTTATGCCTTTGAGGCCGTAAACAATTGTCTGTCTTAAAGAGCGGATGTCGGGGTCAAGCGACTTTTCGTACATAATTCCCGCAAGCGGTGCGTCTTTGAGCATTTCCGACTTTGTTTCGGGAAGATTGTAGGTTGCGTGCAGAGTATGATTTTTGATTTCGCCCACAACTTCACGAAGTTTTTCCTTGATTTGCTGAGATTCACGCAAAAGCGACACATGCACATCGGCATCAAAGTTTACATTCGTCAGCGTTGTAAAAAGGCTGTTTTCCACAAAGCGAACAATGTCCTTGTCAATGTGCTGACCTTTTTCAATAAGCACCTTGCCGTAACAGCTTATGCCCTTCAGCTGAAAGATAAGTAAATCCTGAAGATTTGCAATTTCGGGAGTTTTTCCGCAAACACCGAGCCGTGTGCAACCCTTTCCGTTCGCAGTCTGCTCACACTGATAGCAAAACATCTCATAACCCAAGTCCATATTATTACTCATAAAAATTACCTCCGAAACATTCTGCAAATATTATCTGCAAATTTTCGGAGGTTTATTCTTAATTTGGATTTTTAATAAACACTGAATGAAGTGCTCTCACTCTGACCGCCGCCTGAAACGGTTATCGGATAAGTTCCCGATTTTGTTCTTGTGCCGACTTTCCAAGACCACGATGCGTTGCCATTGCTGTCGGAAGTAACATCTTCAAGTCCGCTTGCCGTTGATATTCCGCTGTTATACACAACTGTGATTGAATATGTTGTGTTTGGAGCGCCGTGAATACTAACGCTCGCAAACGAACCTGCACCTACGCTTGATGTAACATTTGTAAATTCGAGCGTTGTTTCAGCCTGTGACGACTTATCCTCATGCTTTTCTACAACCTTTTTTACAGGTTTTTTAGTGGGTTTCTGAGTAGGTTTTTCTGTAGGCTTTTCAGTCGGTTTCTCGGTGGTCAGCTCTTCCGTTGTAGGTTCTTCGGTTGTCGGCTCTTCCGTAGTCACTTCGGCAGTTGTTTCGTCTTCAAAAACAGACGAAACAATGTCATCAACAGTATTGCTTGACTCTGATGCTTGGGAACATCCCGAAAATGTAAGGAGCAATCCCAGTGTTACCGCAACAGCTAATGTTCTAAATTTTCTCATCTATTGTCACCTCATACAATTATTTTATTTAATAATAGTACAATTTGTTTTATTTGTAAAGAGCTTTTTGTGCAAATAATCAATAATTGTTATTTTTTAGAACATAACTGTGTAAAAAAAGAACAGCCAAAAGGCTGTTCTAAAAAAATGTATTAGATTTTTATTTTAAAGATTTGCGAAAACCTTTGTACCTTTATTCTTAATCCAATACCAGATTGGAAGGCTGATGAGGATAAAATAAAATGCTGTGCAGGCGAGGAAAATTTCTGTCAAAATTTTGATTTCAAAGCTGAGAAGAACCGAATACGCAATAACAGGCACACACACGGCAAGGACTGAAATCAACAATGAAAGCATAACGCTTGCACTCTGTTTTACTGCCTCAGCGGTTGTATTCCAGTCAAGCTTTGGCTTTTTCAGGTCAAACATAAGTCCGAGAAGTCCCGAGAACAACGAGAAAATTATCGGAATAAGAATTGTGATAATAATATTAACCGGTTTCATTCCGAGCATTATTGAGAGAACAACCGAGGGTACAAGTGAAACAACACCGTTTACAATAAAGTGCAGTTTCAGCTTTTGTGTAAGCACCTGCAACGATGATACAGGAAGCGACTGCATAAGCCAGAGGTTCTTTGCCTCCATTGAAATTGATGCCGCAGAAATCGGTCCAACTGCAATAACGAATGAAATTATCAGCGGAAGATATACTGAAATAATGTCGGTAAATTCACTCGGAAGTGTATTCACCATATTGAACTGGAACACCGCATAAATTGTTCCGCCTACCATAATTAACGCACTGAGTCCGCTGTTAAGCATATAGGTTGCGTTGCCTGTGAACATCATTCTTTCTTTGCGTAAAAGCGCCTTTGATGCAGAGCTTACTTTCAAAGTTTTCTCTTTATACACGGCTTTCTTCGCACCCTTTTTCGCTGTTGCAAGCTTTATGAAGCTGTGAGAAAGCACCGCATAAACAACTGCAAAGAATGCAATAATTACGACAGCAACACCAAAAAGCGGCAACAAGTCGCCCGATGCGCCAAGTCCTGTGAGATAAAGCGGATATGCACTGTCCATTATATTTGCACCGATACCAATTGAATTTGCAGCGAGTGCTTTTACAAGGTCCTCTGCCTGATAATAAAGGTAAAAATACAGTGCAAAGAAAACAAGTGAAAATACGATTGTCACAACATTTTTATGTCTTGTCCTTGATGTTACAAATGCAATCAGCCAGCCGAGAATGCACGAAACGCTCAGGCTTAAAAGCGGAACTAAAAGCAGAATCACAATCTGACTTACTACAAGCGAAGCCGAAACAGACGCATTTGTTGCATAGGCCGCAAAAGCAGGGACCTGTACAAGTGCACAAAAGAGAAGATTTTGTGCATACAGTGGCAACATTCTGCAAAAGAGAATACTGCGAGGCGGAATAGGCATTGAAAGCAAAAGTTCATTATCCTTTGCCTCATAAAGCTGTGAGAGCGAAAGGAAAATACAGCCTATTGTGCTGATTACAAACGACGCACCCATAACATAGAGAAAATACAACCAACTGAATCCCGATGTTGCAAGCATAGATGCCATCATTCTGAATATATTGTAGAACATAAATGCAAATACAACACCGACAAAAGCGAGAAGAGCAAGATAAACAGCCGGTGAGTTAAACGAACTTTTTTTGCCGTTCTTTTTCTTGTTTGACGAATTTGCGGTGTACCGTGCAAGTGCCTTTTGAAATTGGAGTTTAATTAAGGTTTTAAGCATCTTTCTCCTCCAGTTCAAGGAATACATCTTCAAGCGAATCATCGCCCTTGACCTCATCCATTGTACCCGACTTGATAAGTTTGCCGCTTTTGATGATAGCAACCTTGTCGCAAAGCTTTTCGGCAACTTCAAGCACATGGGTTGAGAAGAAAATCGCACCGCCTTTATCGCACATCTCTCTCATCAAAGCTTTGAGAAGGTGGGATGATTTTGGGTCAAGACCTACAAAAGGTTCATCCATAATGATAAGCTTTGGGTTATGTATGAGTGCGGAAACAATTGCAAGTTTTTGTTTCATACCGTGAGAATAGCCGTCAATTGTCTGAGCAAGTGCATTTTTAATTTCAAACATTTCAGCATATTTACTGATTCTTGCCTGACGGTCAGCCTGGCTGATTCCGAAAATATCGGCAATAAAATTGAGGTACTTAATACCTGTCATAAACTCATACAAATCGGGATTGTCGGGAATGTAAGCAATTTTGCGCTTACATTCGAGAGGTTTTTCTTTTACCGACACACCGTCAACATAGATTTCGCCCTCGTCAAAGTTGAGAATTCCACAGCAGGATTTGATTGTTGTTGTCTTTCCTGCACCGTTGTGTCCGATAAAGCCGTAAATCTCGCCTTTTTGAATATGAAGTGATAAATCGTCAACAGCCTTTTTGTCACCGTATTTTTTAGTTAAATGTTCTATTCTGAGCATGAGCGCTCCTCCTATAGCCAAATAAATTAAGCAAATTATACTACACGAAATATTATTGTGTCAATATATTATAAAAATCCAACAAGTTTGAATTACAAACCAATAAATCTGCGAATTTTGGATAACAGAAACCATTTTTGACGAAATATAAAGTCCGTTGGAATATTTTGCATTACGAATCATCTTGAATATATGCAGGAATGATTTATAATATTATTACAGATTATTTTTTGGAGGTTCATCTTGGCAAAGTTCAAAAGAAAATATACACTCGGGGAAGAAATTTTCAACTCTGTGTCACACGGAATCGGTGCAGGTCTGTCGATTGCGGGAACGGTTGTGCTTATCGTTACGGCGGCAATCCACACAAATGCGTGGGGTGTTGTGAGTTCGTGCATCTACGGTGCATCACTCATCATACTCTACACAATGTCAACTCTGTATCATTCTTTCACAAATGAAAAGGTGAAAGCGTTTTTTCGGATAATGGATCACAACACAATTTTTCTGCTGATTGCAGGAACATACACACCGATTACTCTTTACTACCTCAACGGTGTGACCGGTTGGATTCTGTTCGGAATTGTGTGGGCATCGGCAATTTTCGGAATAGTTATGAACTCAATCAACCTTGAAAAAGCAAGGATTCCGTCAATATTCTGCTACATCGGAATGGGTTGGGTAATAATCTTTGCAATAAAACCGCTTATGGAGCATATGCCGTCAATTTCGGGAATCTTCCTCATCATCGGCGGAATATTCTACACGGTGGGAATTATATTTTACGCAATTAAAAGGGTAAAATATTTTCACTCGATATGGCACTTATTCACGGTTGCGGGAAGTGTGTTCCATTACTTTGCAATTCTTCTCGGATTTTTCCGTATTTAACGGAAGCGAAAGCTGACCGCATAAAAATCCGCAGGTAAATCTTTCACACGCAAAAAAATGGGCTGTCGTAAAACCTTTTGTTTTACGACAGCCCTAAATTTTATAAAAGATTTGTTTAGTTTACGGGAACGCCTACGGAAACCTCTCTTACAGACAGAGCTTCCTTTGGAAGTGTGTACTTCTGCTTGTAAGCCTTGTAATCTGCGTTGTACTGAATATCATCGGAATTTTTGAGTTCGTGAAGATATTCGTGTGCGTCGTAGCCGTTGCGATTGATTTCAATAACACCGATTGCAATGTTTGAGCAATGGTCGGAAACTCTCTCAATATTTGTGATAAGGTCAGAGAATACAAAACCGAGTTCGATTGTACAGGTACCGTTAGTAAGACGCTTAACATGGGCATCTTTAAGCTTGTCACGCAGGCGGTCGATAACCTGCTCAAGCGGTTCAACCTTTGAGGCAAGTGCAAGGTCATTATCAACAAAAGCAACAGTAGCGTTGTTGATAATTTCACGAAGTGCGTCAACCATAACGGCAAGACCTGCTTTCGCCTCTTTTGAGAACGAAATGTTCTTTTCGTGAATTTCCTGAGCAACCTTTACAATGCTTACCGCATGATCGCTGATACGCTCAAAATCACCGATTGTGTGAAGAATGAGCTGAATAGTTTTGTTGTCGTCAGCCGAAGGCTGTTTGGAACTGAGCTTTACAAGATATGTTGAAATAACATCCTCGTAGGAATCAATCATATCTTCGTTTTCATGAATTGTTGCCGCAACCTTTTCGTCATAATGGTCAACAAGTTCAAGTGCGCCGAGGAGCGTACCCTCAGAAAGACGAGCCATTTTTTCAGCAAGTGACTTTGCACGCTCTGTTGCAACAGAGGGAGTGTTGAGAAAACGCTCATCAAGGAACGGAACATCCGAATCCTCGTCCTTGTCCTTGATTGTAAGGCAGGCAAGCTTTTCAAGATACTTGTTGAACGGAAGAAGAATTGCAGTTGCAAGCAAATTGAATGCTGTGTGGATAACCGCAATGTTCTCGGGACCTACGATATCATTAAGGAAACCATAGTTGATAAAGAGGTTAGAACCGTAGAACAATGCACAAATTACGAGTGTGCCGATAATATTGAAGTAAAGATGTACAAATGCGGCACGCTTTGCGTTTTTCTTTGCACCGATACAGGAAATAAGTGCGGTTACGCAAGTGCCTATATTCTGTCCCATAACAATCGGGATTGCCATTGAATAGCTGATTGCGCCTGTTTTGGACAATGCCTGCAAAATACCGACAGAGGCGCTTGAGCTTTGTATAATTGCCGTCAGCAATGCACCGGCAAGAATACCGAATACAGGGTTGTTAAAGAGTGTGAGGAAGCCTGTGAATGTCGGATCATTCGAAAGCGGTTCAACAGCCGCACTCATCTGATCCATACCAACCATAAGAATACCGAATCCGAGGAAAATTGTGCCGAGATGCTTCTTCTTTTCCGAATTGCAGAACATAAGAAGAATAATTCCTACAAAGGCAAACACGGCAGAGAAAGACGACGGCTTTAAAAGCTGCATAACCAAACTATCGCCCTCGATGCCCGAAAGGCTGAGAATCCAAGAAGTGATTGTTGTGCCGACATTGGCACCCATAATAATACCGATTGCCTGGCGGAGCTTCATAATTCCAGAGTTTACAAAGCCGACAACCATAACGGTTGTTGCCGAAGAGGACTGAATCACCGCAGTAACCGCCGCACCGAGAATGAATCCTTTCATGGTGCTGTTAGTCATTTTTTCCAGAGTTTTTTCAAGCTTACCGCCGGAAAGACTCTCAAGACCGTCGCCCATTGAATTCATACCGAACAAAAAGAGCGCCAGACCGCAGAGCAGTTGTAAAACCATAAACAAATCCATAAATACATACTCTCCTTTATCATCAATAATATTAAACTAAAGTCATAGGATTGTCAATGAATTGTAAAGAATTTGTAAAGTCTGAAAGCTTGGCGAATATCTTTGAAATTTGTCAAAACGGAGTATTTTTTATGTGAGATTCGTAAAAGCACATTGCGTGGACAATAAAAAAACGACACTGCACAACACAGTGTGCGCAGTATCGCTTAAAATTTGTTTTGTTTGTAAAATAATGTAAACAGACTTCACATCAGAACCTTGCGGTAAATGTTGTTCCCTGTTCACTGCTTTCAAGAGAAATCTCTCCGCCGTGTCTTTCTGTAATGTGCTTAACAATTGCAAGTCCAAGACCCGTGCCGCCTGTTTCCTTTGAACGGCTCTTGTCAACACGGTAAAAGCGTTCAAACACACGCTTGTGGTGCTTTTCGGGGATACCGATTCCCGTGTCGGCAACTTTAACAAACGGATGTTCATTATCATCGCCCGTTATGATTTTTACCGAACCGTTTTCACGGTTGTAACGGATTGCATTGTCACAAAGATTGTAGATAAGTTCGTAAATCTGATTACGGTTGCCGTTTATGACGGCAGTTTTTGTATCAACAGTAATTGTAATTCCGTGCTTTTCGGCATTTGAACGGAGATCCTCAGCAACCTCGACCGCAACCCCTGCAAGGTCAACAGGGGCAAATTCTTCATCACTGAATTTTTCATCAAGCTGTGAAAGCTCCATAATATCGCTTATAAGGGAGAGAAGTCTGCCCGATTCCTTGTGAATTTTATTTGCAAAATTCGGGATATCATCGGGCTTTACAAGACCGCTTGCAATGATTTCCGCATAGCCCGAAATTGAAGTCAACGGAGTTTTCAGCTCATGCGTTACATTTGCCGTAAATTCACGGCGCATTTTTTCAGCCTTTTTCTTAGCTGAAACATCAATAATAAGACAGATTGCACCGTTTTTTTCGCCGTTTGAATAAACAGGATTGGTGATAATCTGCAATGCTCTTCCTTTTACGGTTGTGTCGCCGTTTTTACTCTCGCCCGAAAGAGCCTTGTCAACGCAATCGTTAAGAACTTCGTTGCGTGAAAACGCAATCAAAGTTTTGTCGGTAACACCGTCATCATCGGCACCGAGAAGCTTTGACGCCGAATAATTGCTCATAAGCACCTTTTTGTCAACATCAATAAGAATAAAGCCCTCCGCCATATTTTCGATAAGCGTTGAAATTTTATCCTTTTCAAACTGCAGTCTGCGCATCTGACGCTTGATTTGTCTTTGCTGGCTTGCAATTTTCTGTGCGAGCGGCAAAAGCTCATCATACGGCGAGCCGTTGCCGTTGTCCGCCATTTCCTTAATCGGTTCAATGATTTTCTTCGTGGAGCGCTTTGCCAGAACTGTGCATACGACAAATACACCTATCATAATTATAAGAATTGACGGAATAACAAAAAGAAAAATTCCGTAAATGCTGTCAATTGTCTTTGCAACACGGATTACAGAACCGTCTGCGGTTTTTTCTGCATAGTAGTATGTTATTTTGTTCAAAGTTTCCGACATTCTGTGGCTTGAACCGTTGCCGTCCTTGATTGCCTGTTCAAATTCGGGGCGGTCGCTGTGATTCGGCATAGAACTAACATCTGTGTCAACACTGTCGGATACGACCGAACCGTCACTTTTTATGAGAGTAACACGAAAATCGCCTATCCCGTAATATTTTGAAAGGTCGATTTCGCTGTCGGAATTATAAACGCCGATGATTTTATCGGTATATTGCCGAACCTCTGCCTCCTGTTCATCGGAGAACACAAACCAGAAAGCGGCTGTTGAAAAAACAGCCGTCAGAAGAATGGACACCACAGCGATAACCGAAAAGTTTTTTAAAAGCTTTTTACTCAGTTTCACTTTATTCCCCCGCCTTATATCCGACATTTCTCACGGTTTTGATAAGGTTTCCGCAGCTGCCGAGTTTTTGCCTGAGGGTTGTAATGTGCATATCAACCGTTCTGCTCTCGCCCTCAAAATCATATCCCCACACATTGAGAATGATATTTTCACGGGTAAGCGCCATACCTTTATTTTTGAGAAGATACTTTAAAAGTTCGTATTCTTTGAAGGTGAGGTTACATTCCTCACCGCAGCTTGTTACAATGTGCTTGGAATCGTCAAAAACAATCTGACCGAGCTTTATTACATCCTGTCTGTCATCAACAGAACATCTGCGGAGGATTGCACGGACTCTTGAAATAAGCTCAAGGACTGAAAAAGGTTTTGTAATATAGTCATCGGCACCCATGTCAAGGCCTTTGACCTTGTCCATTTCACTTCCCTTAGCGGTAACAAGGATAACGGGAACATTTTTTGTCACAGCGTCCTTACGCATTTTTTCAAGCACGGAAAGTCCGTCAAAATCGGGTAACATAACATCAAGAATTACAAGCTGAGGAATTTCGGCTGTACAAGCCTTAAAAAAGCTTTTGCTTTCACCAAAGCTCTGAACCTCATATCCGCTGCTTTTCATAGCATAAGATTCAAGCTCTCTGATATCGGTATCATCTTCAACAATGTAAATTAACATCTAATACTCTCCCTCAACAAATGTGTATTTAAATGCACCGCAAAGGGGCGCCTGCACTTAAATTAAAATCGGAACATCCGCCATAATTATAGACTTTTTTTGCAAAAATGTAAAGTTTAATAAAACAAAAATCAGGAGCATACAGCTATGCTCCCGTTTGTTAAGCAAAATATATCAGTCGGACAAATCGCAGCTGCCTGTAATTGAAAAAGCAACCCACTCTGCAACATTAACCGCATGGTCTGCAATTCTTTCAAGATACTTTGCAATCATAACGATATCGAGAGCCTCTGAGCCGAGTTCCTTATTCTTATGAATGAGTTCAACCGTTTCATTCTTTGAACGGTTAAAAAGTTCGTCAACGATATCATCCTGACGGGCTACCTTTTTGGCAACCTCAATATCGCTCTTAACAAAAGCGTCAATAGCCTCCGTTACCATTTTTGAGGCATTGTCTGCCATTTCCAAAATGTGAGTAAGATTGAACACCTGCTTTTTGTCCTTGATGTAAACAGACACTTCCGCAATATCAACTGCCTGATCGCCGATTCTCTCAAGGTCGGTAATCATTTTGAGTGCGGCGGAAACATATCTGAGGTCGTGTGCAACCGGTGCCTGATGAAGAAGAAGGTGCAGACATCTGCTTTGGATGGATTTTTCCGCCTCGTTAATACGATTTTCGTGTTCTCTTGCGATATCAAGCAAATCTTCGCCGTCAACAATCATCTTCATTGTATTTTTGATTGCCTGTTCAACAAGACCGCCCATTTCAATAAGGCTGTCGTTAAGCTGTGTAAGCTCTTTATCAAAATATTCTCTCATTAGCCAAACCTTCCCGTAATGTATTCTTCGGTACGCTTATCCTGCGGATTTGAGAAAATTGCGTCGGTTGAATTACATTCAACCATTTCACCGAGTAAAAAGAACGCTGTTTCATCTGAAATACGCAAAGCCTGCTGCATATTATGTGTTACCATAACGATTGTATAATCATTTTTCAGTTTAAGGCAAAGCTCCTCAATTTTACCCGTTGAAATAGGGTCAAGCGCAGAGGTTGCCTCGTCCATAAGCAGAACTTCGGGTTTTACGGCAAGTGCTCTTGCAATACAAAGTCTTTGTTGCTGACCGCCCGAAAGACCGAGAGCGCTCTTTTTGAGCCTGTCTTTAAGCTCATCCCAGATTGCGGCGTCACGCAAGGATTCTTCAACAATCCGGTCAAGTTCTTTCTTGCTTTTGATTCCGTGTGTGCGAGGACCGAAAGCGATGTTATCGTAGATGCTCATCGGGAACGGATTGGCTTTCTGGAACACCATACCAACCCTTTTGCGGAGAATATTTACATCCATATCTCCGTAAATATCCTCGTTGTCAAGGCGAATGTCGCCTGTTATCTTACAACCCTCAACAAGGTCGTTCATTCGGTTGAGCGACTTTAAAAGAGTTGACTTACCGCAGCCTGACGGACCGATGAAGGCTGTGATTCTGTTTTTCTTCATACGGATATTTACATCCTTTAACGCATGAAATTTTCCGTAGTAAAGATTCATGTTTTCTATGGTAAATTTATCCATTGTAAAATAATTATCCTTTCCTGTTACTTCTTGTTGTTTCCAAGTTTCTTTGCAACAAATGCCGAGAGTGTATTGATTGCAAAAACAAGTACAAGAAGTACAACTGCGGTACCCCATGCCTGATCTGTATGAAGTCCTTCATTGGTAAGTACATACATATGAACAGCAAGTGACCGTCCCGAATTGAGAGGGCCTGCCGCATAGCCTGTTGCCGAACCGTAAGTATAAATAAGTGCGGCTGTTTCGCCAACTATTCTGCCGACAGCAAGAATGATTCCGGCAAGAATACCGGGCATCGCACTCGGAAGAATAATTCTCATAATTGTTCTGAGCTTGCCCGAACCGAGTCCGTAACTGCCCTCACGGTATGAATCGGGAACTGTGAGAAGTGCCTCCTCGGTTGTACGCATAATTGTGGGAAGCACCATAATTGCAAGCGTAAATGCACCGGCAAGAAGTGAATAACCCCAGTTAAGGGCATACACAAAGAAAAGCATACCGAAAAGACCGTAAACAATTGACGGAATACCGGCAAGGGTTTCTGCCATTGTTCTGATTACCTTAACAAGCTTGTTGCCACGCTTTGCATACTCTGCAAGATAGATTGCCGCTCCCACACCGAACGGTACGGAAATTATAAGGGTTACAAGCGTAAGAACAATTGTGTTGATAATTGACGGCATACACGATACATTGTCGCTGTTGTACTCAAGTGAGAACAGCTCTGGTGTAAGATTCGGAACACCTCGCACAAGAACATAGGCAATGATAAATATGAGAGCCGCCGCAGAAAGTGCCGCCGCAAGACCTACAAGAATGAGCAGTACAAGTGAAAGGGGCTTTCTTTTGTAGGCTTTCATTCTCTGTTTAAACGATACTTTGTTGATTGCCTTAATCTGTGACACATCAACCAAAGCGGCATCGTTTTTTATGTTATCGCTGTTAGCCACGCTTTTCACTCCTACTCTTTATAGCCTGCATTGAAAGTGTGATGAGCAGAACAAATACGAACAGAACAACACCCGTTGCAATAAGTGCCTGACGGTGCAAGCCTGTTGAATAACCCATTTCAAGAACAATGTTTGCGGTCAGGGTACGAAGTCCGTCCGTAACACTGTGCGGAATCTGAACCTTATTGCCTGCAATGAGTACAACTGCCATTGTTTCGCCCAACGCTCTGCCTATGCCGAGAACAACTCCTGCAAGAACGCCTGATTTTGATGCCGGAAGAATTGTCTTGAACACACTTCTTTCCTTTGTTGCTCCAAGTGCCAGAGCACCTTCGTAGTAGCTTTCGGGAACTGCTCTGATTGCCGACTCCGACACACCGATGATTGTCGGAAGAATCATAACTCCGAGTACGATTGACGCCGCAAGCCAGCTTGAACCGTCACCGCCGAAGTTATCACGGATGAACGGTACAACTACTATAAGTCCGAAGAAGCCGTAAACAATTGACGGGATGCCTGCCAAAAGCTCTGTTGCCGGTTTAAGCACCTTGTAAAGCGGTGCAGGGCAAAACCTTGCAAGAAATACTGCTGTGAGAATTCCTATCGGAACACCGATTATGATTGCTCCCGCAGTAACATATATGCTTGCGATAATCATATCAAAAATTCCATATGATGCAGGCACATTCGTAGGCGCCCATTTCTGTCCGCCTACGAAATCAAAGAAGCCTATTTCTGCCATTGCAGGAACACCGTTACAGAATAAGAATATACAGATTATGACAACCGCCGCTATACTTGTTACAGCTGTGAGGAAGAAAACTCCCTGCATTGCCTTTTCACGAAATCTGTTTAATCTCATTTAATTATGTCACTCCAAACAGTTGTTTCACCTGTGTAAATTGATTTTACCTGATCCAGTGTGAGGTCATCACATGTGTTTGCATTGTTTACGATTACTGCGATACCGTCTTTTGCAATTGTTTCAACCTTGAGTGCGCTCTTTTCCTCATCTTTAAGGTCACGAGACGCCATACCGATATCACATGTACCGCCCATAGCCGACTGCATACCTGCCGATGAGTCGGATGTCTGGATTTCAACCTTAGCGTTTGTGTTTACCTTCTGATAAGCCTCGGCAAGCTTTTCCATTACAGGTGATACCGAAGAAGAACCTGCTACGCTGATTTTGCCTGACGGCTTCTTACCGCTGTATGCGGCATTTTCCGAAACTGTTACATAACCGTTGTCCGAAACAATCTTCTGACCGTCTGAGCTCATTATGTAATCAACAAAATCCTGAGCAACATCGCTGAGCTCGCCCTTGTAAGCAATGTTGAACGGACGGCTTACTGCATAGTCGCCTGACTTTACATTATCGGCTGTTGCCTCAACACCGCCGATTTTAAGAGCCTTTACCGTATCGTTGAGTGAACCGAGTGAAATGTAACCGATTGCCGCCTCGTTATCCTTTACATTTGTGATAACAGCCTCTGTACTGTTGATTGTTACAGCCGAAGTTGTTGTGTTGTCTGTCTTGTTGTCGCCGTCCTTAACAAGAACGCCTGTAAGCTCTGTGAATGCGTCTCTTGTGCCTGAGCCTTCTTCTCTTGTTACAACAGAGATTGTTTTTGATGCGTCAAACTTTGCGGCATCCGAACCTGCGTCGGATGAACCGTTTGATGAAGAGCTTGCACCGCCGCAGCCTGCAAATGCAGAAACTGCAAGAACACCGAATAATGCTGTTGTCGTAATTTTTTTAATCATAGATTTCATTTGAATTTTCTCCTTAAATTCATATCATTTGTGTACCTCTTTCGTACAACATCAGTCTATGACTGTTTTGTAAAATACGCTGTTTGTCAATTGTAAAAAGAGTGTAAATAAAAATATAGGTTTTGTATGCTGAAATAAATTTTTACAAATTTGCGTGACAAAGCCTTTTTTTTGTGGTACAATATTACAGAAGTGTGCAGGATGTAAAATAATTCCTGCAAATTTTCAAAGTGAGATTACATTCTGTTTACAGAGAAATATTATTTCAAGGAGGTCATTTTAGTGGCTGAAAACAAAATCCCATACAAAATATACCTTGACGAAAGCGAAATCCCGACAAAATGGTACAATGTTCGTGCAGATATGAAGAACAAGCCTGCACCGCTTTTAAATCCTGCAACACTCAAGCCTATGACACACGCAGACCTTGCTCCCGTGTTCTGTGATGAGCTTATTGACCAGGAGCTTGACGATACAGACGCATACATTGACATTCCGGAAGAAATTCAGAACTTCTATAAAATGTACCGTCCATCCCCGCTTATAAGAGCATATTTTCTTGAAAAGGCTCTTGACACTCCCGCAAAGATTTACTACAAATTCGAGGGCAACAACACAAGCGGAAGCCACAAGCTCAACAGCGCAATTGCTCAGGCTTATTACGCTAAAAAGCAGGGACTTAAAGGTGTTACAACCGAAACAGGCGCAGGTCAGTGGGGTACTGCCCTTTCAATGGCTTGTTCATATTTCGGCCTTGACTGCAAGGTATTTATGGTAAAGGTTTCATACGAGCAAAAGCCTTTCAGAAGAGAGGTTATGAGAACCTACGGTGCAAGCGTTACTCCGTCACCGTCAACAACAACGGAAGTCGGCAGAAAGATTCTTAAGGCTCACCCCGGTACAACAGGAAGCCTTGGCTGTGCTATTTCTGAGGCTGTTGAGGTTGCAACTCATACAGACGGCTACCGTTATGTACTCGGAAGTGTGCTTAATCAGGTACTTCTTCATCAGTCCGTTATCGGTCTTGAGGCAAAGGCGGCGCTTGACAAATACAATGTAAAGCCTGACATTATCATCGGCTGTGCAGGCGGCGGTTCAAACCTCGGCGGTCTTATCTCTCCGTTTATGGGTGAAAAGCTCCGTGGCGAAAATGACTACAAGTTTATCGCTGTTGAGCCGGCATCATGCCCAAGCCTTACAAGAGGTAAGTTTGCATATGACTTCTGCGACACAGGTATGATTTGTCCTCTCGCAAAGATGTACACACTCGGCAGCGGATTTATTCCGTCAGCCAACCACGCAGGCGGACTTCGTTTCCACGGTATGAGTTCAACACTTTCTCAGCTTTACCATGACGGTCTTATGGAGGCAAGAGCAGTTGAGCAGACAAGCGTATTTGCAGCAGCAGAGCAGTTTGCAAGAGTTGAGGGTATTCTCCCTGCTCCTGAAAGCAGTCACGCAATAAGAGTTGCAATTGACGAGGCTCTCAAGTGCAAGGAAACAGGCGAAGAAAAGACAATTCTCTTCGGTCTTACAGGTACAGGCTACTTTGATATGGTTGCTTATCAGAAGTATAATGACGGCGAAATGAGTGACTACATTCCGACAGACGCCGACCTTCAGCAGGGCTTTGACGGTTTGCCAAAGGTTGACTAATGCGAGTGTCTCGCACCCGGTTCGTGTAGACAGTTTCATTTTTCTAAAACTTATTATGCCCGAGCATTACTCGGCACGCACATAACTTTTCAGAATGCGAGTGCATTTTTAGAATTACATAAGAAAGAGGTCAGCAATGCTGACCTCTTTTCAACTGTATTATTTCGGTAACTGTATCTCATTTATACAGTTTATTTTCATCATAAATTTTCTGTCATTACTTGCGGGCGGATATCGTCCGCCCATACGGTTCTAAAAGAAAAATTACAAAAACAAAAAACGGTTGGATTACTTTTTTCGTAAATCCAACCGTTAATTTTTTTATTTGGTAATCTAAAATCCGAACTTATTCTCTGCCGGCACGAACGCTTGCGGAGGCAAGTATATACACAAAACCGAGGAGAATATCGGTTGCTATGTCGAACACTTCAATCACAAAAACAACCTGTCCGTTGACAACATTAAATATGATGTTAAGCACTCCGATAAGCACAAGCACTACTGCGAGTTTGCCCGAAGTTTTCAACAATTTTTGCATATCCGGCGGTGATGTCTTTTTTGAAACGGCTCTCAGTCCCATTGAACCTACTGCGAGCTTCAGCACCATTGAAACGGTAACAGTCACGATTAGCAGATAGTCGAATACCGATGCCGATCCGCCGTCAAATGACGGGATAATCGTATTAACCAGCTTGTATGCAACCAAAATTCCCGAAAATATAACTCCGAGAAACATTACAACTGCCGTTACTTTGATTTTTTCTTTCATAAGGCACACCCCCGTGAAGGTTTAAGTTATCAGCCGATAAGTTCCTTAATTTTTGACTCTGCAAGAGCAGGATCAGCCTTACCTCTGCTGTTCTTCATAACATTTCCGACAAGCGACTTAATCGCCTTTTCCTTGCCGTTCTTATAGTCCTCAACAGCCTTTGGATTGCTCTCAACAGCCTGCTTGCACAAATCGTTGAGTGCGTTTTCGTCAAGACCGCCCATATCGCTTTCGCTGATAAATTCAAGAGCACCCTTGCCGCTGTCAAGCATTTTTTCAAGCGTTGCCTTTGCAAGGTTGTTGCGGATTTTACCGCTGTCAAGAAGTTTTACAAGCTCGTTAAGCTGTTCGGGAGTAACCGCAACATCAAAGATTTCCTTGTCTGCCTCGGTTTCTGTTCTGCGGAAAATCTGACCGATAATGAAGTTTGAAACTGTCTTTGGTGACTTAACGCCCTCGCAAGCCTTGTCAAAATACTCGCTGATTTTGCGGTACTTTGTAAGAAGCTGTGCATCCTTTTCGGGAATTGCAAGTTCATCAATATATCTTCTGCACTTGTCGGCAGGAAGCTCAGGCATTGCAGCCTTGATTTCTTCAACAACATCTTTCGGAACATGAATAGTAACAAGGTCGGGATCACGGAAATAACGGTAATCGTGAGCGTCCTCTTTACTTCTCATTGAAGATGTTGTGTTGGTTGCGTCATCATAACGGAGGGTTTCCTGAACAACACTTCCGCCGTTTTCAATAAGGTCAACCTGTCTTTCAAACTCATACTCCATAGCCTTTGCTATGTTGTTGATTGAGTTCATATTTTTAATTTCGGTTCTTGTACCAAGCTTTTCGCTGCCCTTTGGACGAACCGAAATGTTTACATCGCAACGCATTGAGCCTTCCTGCATCTTACAGTCGGAAATTCCGATGTAACGCATAACCTGCTGAAGCTTTTCAACATACTCTCTCGCCTCGTCAATTGAACGAATGTCAGGCTCTGAAACGATTTCGATAAGAGGAACACCGCCACGGTTATAGTCAACATATGTGTCGCCGTGCTGATGAATGAGCTTTCCTGCATCCTCTTCGATGTGAATGTGGTGCAAACGGATTTTTCTGCCGTTTGAAAGCTCAACATAACCGCCTATAATGAGCGGAGCATAAAGCTGGCTGATCTGATAAGCCTTTGAAAGGTCGGGATAGCAGTAGTTCTTTCTGTCCATTTTTGAAATCTCTGCGATTTCACCGTGAACTGCAAGACCTGCACGGATTGCATAGCGAACTACCTCACGGTTAAGCTTTGGAAGCGTTCCCGGCAGACCGATACACACGGGACAGCAATGGCTGTTTGGCGCACCGCCGAATTTTGTAGTACAGCCACAGAAGATTTTTGTCTTTGTGGCAAGCTCAATATGGGTTTCAAAACCCGCAACTAATTCGTAACTCACAGCTTAACACCCCACTTTGTATCCTTAAAGTTTTCAGCAGCAGCCTGCTGATATTTGTATGCCGCATTAAGAATTTCAGCCTCGCCAAAGCTCTTGCCGATAAGCTGCATACCAATCGGCATACCCTTTGCGTTGAATCCGCACGGAACCGAAACACCCGGCAGACCTGCAATATTGACAGGTACAGTGCAGATATCCGTAAGATAGGTTTCAATCGGATCGCTTACAGCGTGTCCCTTTTCAAATGCTGTCATAGGAACTGTCGGAGCAAGGATTACATCGCACTTTTCAAATGCGTTGTTGAATGCCTTGACGATAGTGCCGCGAAGATTCTGAGCCTTTTTGTAATAAGCGTCATAGTAACCTGCGGAAAGAACATAAGTACCGAGCAGGATTCTGCGTTTAACCTCTTCGCCGAATCCCTCAGAACGGGTACGGCAAACCATATCGTGAGTGCCGTTGTAATGCTCGGTTTTGTAACCGAAACGGATACCGTCATATCTGCCGAGGTTTGAAGATGCCTCGGCACAGGCGATGATATAGTAAACAGGAAGGGCAAATTTGAGTTCGGGAAGGTCAAAGTAAACAATCTCTGCGCCCATTGACTTGTAGATATCGGCAGCCTTTAAGACAGCCTCTTTTACATCGTCACGGACACCCTCAAGATATTCCTTTGCAATACCGATTTTCATGCCCTTGATGTCATTGTTGAGTTTTGAATAAGTGTCGCCGGCAAAGCCCTTTGAGGTTGAATCTTTTTCATCTCTCTTTGAAATTGCATCAAAAACAATTGCAGCGTCCTCAACAGACTTTGTAATCGGTCCAATCTGGTCAAGTGAACTTGCATATGCGATAAGTCCGTAACGGGAAACCGCACCGTAAGTAGGTTTAAGACCTACAATACCGCAGAATGATGCCGGCTGACGGATTGATCCGCCTGTATCAGAGCCAAGGCCGTAAGCGGCAATGTTTGCGCCTACCGCACTTGCAACACCGCCTGATGAACCGCCTGAAACATAGTTTGAATCAAACGGATTCATTGCACCGCCAAAGTATGATGTTTCGCATGAAGAGCCCATTGCGAACTCGTCCATATTCGTCTTGCCGAGCATAACTGCGTTTTCGCCTGCAAGAGTTTCCCAAACGGTTGCGTTATAAATTGGCTTATAGCCTGTGAGAATTTTTGAACAACAGGTTGTTTCAATTCCCTTTGTTGAAATATTGTCCTTGAGCGTCATCGGAACACCCTCGAGCATACCGATTTCCTCGCCGGAGGCAATTTTTCTGTCAACAGCCTCGGCAGTTTTCAGAGCCTCCTCGCCTGTTACATTAACATATGCGTTAAGCTCGCCGTTAGTTTTTTCAATTTCGTCAAGATAGCTTTTTGTAAGCTCGGTACATGAACACTCTTTTGACACAAGCATTTCATGAATTTTTTCAATAGAACCCATTTTTACACCGCCTTACTCTCTGTTTCTTACAAGGAAGTGATCCTCTGCCTGCTCGGGAGCATTTGAAAGGATCTCCTTTGTATCGTAGGACTCAACAACCTCATCCTCACGAAAAACATTTGACAGATTGTTAATATCGTCAAACTCCTCGCCGTCTGTCGGAGCGTTATTGATTGTGTCGGCAAAATCTATGATTTCCTGCATTGACTTTGTAAGGCCGTCAAGCTCCTCTTCGGGAACAAAAAGCTTTGAAAGCAACGCAATGTTTTCAACATCTTCTCTTGTTACCATAAAAACCGTCCTTTTTAAAGAAAATAGGGCAAGTCATATAATATATAACTCGCCCTTTGAGTTTGAATATATGACTGCAAATGCAGTTTTTATCTTAATTTAATATGAACCTCACGGAGCTGCTGTTCTGTTACCTCACCCGGTGAACCGAGGAGAAGATCCTGAGCATTGGAGTTCATCGGGAATGCAATAACTTCTCTGATGTTTTCTTCCTCTGTAAGGAGCATAATCATACGGTCAACGCCCGGAGCCATACCTGCGTGCGGCGGAGCACCGTACTGGAACGCATTGTAGAGTGCAGAGAACTTAGCCTTGAGGTCATCCTCGCTGTAGCCGGCAAGCTCGAACGCTTTCTTCATAATTTCAATATCGTGGTTACGAACAGCGCCTGATGAAAGCTCTACACCGTTGCAAACGATATCGTATTGATAAGCAAGAACCTCTTCGGGATCCTTGTTAAGAAGGCTGTCAAGACCGCCCTGCGGCATTGAGAAAGGATTGTGTGTGAAGATAATTTGATTTGTTTCTTCATCTCTCTCAAACATCGGGAAGTCAACGATAAAGCACATTTCAAAACGGCTTGTGTCGATAAGGTCAAGACGCTTTGCAACCTCTGTTCTGATCTGACCTGCAAGCTTTGGAGCTTCCTGAGCAGTATCGGCGATAAAGTAGATTACATCGCCTGCTTTTGAACCGTTACGGCTGATAAGCTCTTCACGGTCGCCCTCTTTAAGGAACTTGTCAATCGGACCGTCAAATGTGAGGTCATCTCTAACCTTAACATAGCCAAGACCCTTCATGCCGATTGAAAGAGCGAACTCCTCCATCTTCTTGAACCATTTCTTTGACTGACCTGCGGCGTTCGGAACATTGATTGAACGAACTGTCTTCTTGCGGAACGGAGCAAAGTCTGTTTCCTCAAACATATCGCTGATTTCAACAATTACGAGCGGATTGCGGAGGTCAGGCTTGTCTGTACCGTACTTGAGCATACTCTCGGCATACGGAATACGGGCAAACGGAGGCTTTGAAACCTCTTTATTTGAAAACTTCTTGAATGTTTCGTAAAGAACCTCTTCAGCAACAGCAAATACATCTTCCTGTGTTGCAAAAGCCATTTCAAAATCAAGCTGATAGAACTCGCCCGGTGAACGGTCTGCACGGGCGTCCTCATCACGGAAGCAAGGTGCAATCTGGAAATACCTGTCAAAACCTGACACCATAAGGAGCTGTTTAAAAATCTGAGGAGCCTGTGGGAGAGCGTAGAATCTGCCCTTGTGCTTTCTGCTCGGGATAAGGTAGTCACGAGCGCCCTCCGGAGATGAAGTTGAAAGGATAGGAGTCTGAATCTCCGTAAAGCCCATTTCGTTCATCTTGTTGCGCAGAAATGTGATAATCTGCGAACGAATCATAATATTATTGTGAACCTTCGGGTTACGGAGGTCAAGAAAACGATATTTAAGTCTTACTTCTTCATTAGTATTTGTAGAGGTTGCAACCTCAAACGGAAGAACATTCTTACACTTGCCGAGAACCTTGATGTCCTCCGTGTGAACTTCAACGAAACCTGTTGCAATCTTCTTGTTGATTGTTTCTTCGTCACGCTTAACAACAGTACCGCTGAGAGTTACTGTACATTCCTTGTTGATATCTTTAAGGAGTTCATCGTTGTGAACAACAACCTGAAGCACACCGTACTGATCACGGATGTCAAGGAACATTACACCGCCGTGGTCACGGATATTTTCAACCCAGCCCGCAACTCTGACCTGCTGTCCGATATTTTCTTCTCTTAACTCACCGCAGGTGACTGTGCGGTATTCATTAGCTTTTATCATTACTGTAACTATCCTTTCACAGATATTTTGCCTGTCAGCCTATTTATTTAGCCTATTCTTCTGTATTATAACACAATTGCTGTATTCAATCAATATTTTACAAAAGATTTTTTAAGCATACGGCAAAATATTCCGTTATTCAACGCTTTTAAGGCTTTCAACCATATTAACGGCTTTAATCTTAAAGCTCATAACCGCATTTACAAGAATTGAAAACAGGAATGTCAGCCCTGCCGCATAGAGGTATGAAGTGAAATAAATATCTCTTCCGAACATAATGTTGTCAACCTCAACCGTCTGAATGATGAAACCTGTCAAAAGGTTTCCGAGGAACAGACCTACGAAAATTCCGAGGAGAGTCAAAATTATGTTCTCTTTGTAAATGAAAGATGAAGTTTCACGGTTGTAGAATCCGAGAACCTTAAAGGTTGCAATTTCACGGACACGCTCGGCAATGTTGATATTAGTCAGGTTGTAGAGTACAACAAAGGCAAGTGCCGCTGCGCAGATTATCATAACCGTAACAACCATATCAAGAGAGTTGAGCATATTTCGGAATTCGTTCAAGCTTGATGCAATGTAGCTTACCGCCGCAATTTTATCATCGGATAAAACCTGTGAACCGAATTTGTCGCAGGCGGAATCCGAGGTATCTTTGAGTGCGACATCAGCCATATTATAGGTGCAGTCACTGCCGAACAAGCTCTTATAGGCGGTTGGCGTCATATAGACAAAATTGTAAAGGTACTGTTCAAAAATTCCGCTGACCTTGACCTCTGCCTTTTTGCCGTCAACATTCAGTGTGATTTTGTCGCCCGTTTTTATTCCAAGCTCACTGCACATTTTTTCACTGAGCATTACTCCGCTGTCCGAAAGCTTGAGTTCTTCTTTGCCTTTTCTTGTATGCAGAGAAACAATTTCGTCAAACTTTTCGGGATTCTGCGGTACAACAAGATTTGTGTCGCTGTCCTTAATCTTATTACCGTGTGTTACCGTGCATTCCTGCTGTGAAACAAGCATTGAGTGTTTGACATTGCTGTTTTTATCAAGTGTATCTGTCAAAAACGAAAGATTGTCGGCACTTCCGCTGTCTTTCGGAACAACAACGGCGTCGTATTTATAGATTGTTTCAAACTGATCGTGTGTCATCGGTTCAAAGCTGTTGAGCAAACCGAATGCTGCAACAATCAGAGCCGTACAGCCTGCCACACCGATAACAGTCATACAAAGTCTTACCTTGTATCTGAACAGATTTCTTGCGGTCAGCTTTGAGTTAAAGCTCATATGTGACCACAACGGTTTTATGCGTTCAAGCAAAATTCTCTTGCCCGCCTTTGGTGCTTTCGGCCGCATAACAGCCGCAGGCTTTTCGTGCAGAGATTTAGCACACACTACAACCGACACAACAACCGTGCAGACAACTGCGGCAACAATTCCGAAAATTATGCTTGTATAGTCTGGTATCAGCGTTATATCGCCGATGTAGTACATAATTTTGTACGCATCATAAATTACAAACGGCAAGGTGAAAATGCCGATTAAAATACCGATTACACTTCCGATAACAGCCGCAAGCAACGAGTAGATTACAAACTTCATTACAATGCTTGTGTTGCTGTAGCCGAGTGCTTTCAGCGTTCCGATTTCGGTACGCTTTTCTTCAATAAGTCTTGTCATTGTAGTTACGCAGACAAGCACCGCTACGAGCAGGAAGAATACGGGAAATACCGTTGCAACAGCGCCGAGTCTGTCTGCATTTGAAGAAAATGTTGAGTAACCCGGGTTGTCGCTTCTGTCGAAGACATACCACTTTGGTTCTGTAAGAGAATTGATTTCTTCCTCTGCGTCTTTGATTTTATCCTCTGCTTTTTTAAATTCTTCATCGGCTTTTTTAACGCCGTCATCGTATTCTGTCTGTGCATCGGAAAGTTTTTTCTCGCCGTTTTTCTTTTCCTCGGCAAGCTTTGCAACACCGCTGTCATACTCGCTCTGAGCGTCATTCAGCTTGCTTTCTGCCGAATCAAGCTGTGCCTGACCGTCTGCCGACTGTTGTGCAAGTTCTGCTTTTGCGGCATCAAGCTGTGTCCTTCCGCTTGAAATCTGTGAATATGCGTAGTCAAGCTGAGCCTGTCCCTCACTTTTTTTCTGTTCAAAAAGTGCCTTGTTTTCGGCAAGCTGATTTTCGCTTTTTTCAAGCTGTGCCTTTGCGGAATCGTATGCTGCGTTGAGTTCGTCAAGCTTCTGCTGAGCCTGTTCAAGCTGTGCGTTCAAAACAGCAAGCGTTTCTTCATCGGTTGTCTGACTGATTTGATTCTGCAAAGCCGAAACAGCGTCCTCAGCCTGACTTATTCCTGCCAAAAGCTGCGGTTCCTGTTCGGTTTGAAATGTATCCTTTGCCGACTGCAGCTGATATTCCGCATTTTCAATTTCAGCCTGTGATTTTGAAATTTCTTTGTCAAATTCTGCTTTTGAAGAATTATATTGCTTTTCGGCAGAATTAAGCTGACTTTCCTTTTCGGCAATCTGAGCCTGTGCGTCGGCAATTTTTGTGTTATATTCGTTGCGTGAATTTTCAAGCTGTGTCTTGCCGTCCTCAATCTGCTGTTTTGCCGAATCAAGTTTTTTCTGTGCGTCATCGGTCTTGGTTTTCAGCTCTTTTTTGCCGTCATCAATCGCCGTCTTTGCATCGGCAAGCTTCTTTTCGGTTTTTTCTTTATTGTCCGAATACTCCTGTTTTGCATCTGCAAGGTCGCTCTTAGCCTTGTCGATAACCTCAACCGTAAAGCTGTTGCTCCTGTTCTCTCCCACCTTTTCAAAATCGGTGGCTTTATCCTCTATGGCATTATCATAATCGTCCGTGTATGCCGGGAATTTATCCGAAATATCGGTTTTTACATAAAGCTCCGTGTAGCGTTCAAAGGCGAAATCTTCGGGGCAAATGTAGAAATAGTCCGAGATTTTTCCGTTGCCGACCGTCGTAGTTCCTCGCTGATATGCTATGTAAAGAGGTGACTGCACAAGACCGACCACCGTGTATTCAAGGGTTTTAAGTTCGGTTGAAGTATCTGTATCGCCCGTCTGTTTTGCAAATCTGATTTTGTCACCGATTTTATAACCCTCTGCCGTGAACGAGCTTGAATCGGCTGCAATTTCACCCGACTTTTCGGGAAGTCTGCCTTCCGTCAAAACAAGCTTGTTCTGAACGGAATTATCACCGTATTTTTCGGGAAGCGCAATGACTCTCATAGTCCTGCCGCCGCTGTCGGCATCGGTCTGAACATCGCAGAAATATGACGGCATAACAGAGGTTACTCCGTCCGTATTTTTTACCGCCTTTATGTCGTCCTCATCAAATCCGACCGTTGACACAAGTCGGTAATCCATAAGCTCCTGCTCGTCCGTGTAGGTTCTTGCAAGGTTGTACATTGACGGAACAGTTGCCTTTATTCCTGCAAAAAATCCCACTCCGAGGGCGATAATCGCCATAATTGAGATAAATCTTGCTTTTGTATTTTTAATTTCTCTGAATGTGTTTTTTATCAAGGATTTAGTCATTGTGACACCTCCTTTTCATTTTTTTACCACTCAATTTCCTCAACATTTTTCGGATTTTCATTGTAAATATCTTCAACAATTTTTCCGCTTTTCATTCTTAAAATGTGATCCGCCATCGGCGTTATTGCTCCGTTGTGAGTGATGAGAACAACGGTCATTTTGTCTTTACGGCAGGTTTCCTGCAACAATTTCAGAATCTGTCTGCCTGTGTTGTAGTCAAGCGCACCTGTCGGTTCGTCACAAAGCAAAAGCTTCGGTCTTTTGGCAAGTGCTCTTGCGATTGAAACTCTCTGCTGTTCACCGCCCGAAAGCTGTGCGGGGAAGTTGTTTGCCCTTTCAAGCAAGCCCACGCTTTCAAGGGCAGTTTCGCTGTCAAGAGGATTACTGCAAATCTGAGCGGCAAGCTCAACATTTTCCTTTGCCGTAAGGTTATGAACAAGGTTGTAGAACTGGAACACAAAGCCTATGTCGTGCCGTCTGTACTCGATAAGCTGTTTGTCCTTAAATTTGCTTATATCCTTTCCGCCGACAATGATTTCGCCCTCGGAACAGCTGTCCATTCCGCCGAGAATATTCAGAACGGTTGTTTTGCCTGCACCGGACGCACCGACTACAATTGCAAACTCGCCCTCCTCGACCTTGAACGAAATGCCGTCAACCGCATTGATAACAACCTCACCCATTTTGTATCTTTTGTAAACATTATTAAATTCTACAAGGCTCATAAAATCACCCTTTTCATATGTTTCTTACAGAAAAAATCACTGTGCTTTGCATATTAATTATACCAAATTAACACCGCAATATCAACAGAAATCTTACCGTATTCGTCATCTGTATGTACAATATTTTGAAATTATACATATAAAAGCAGCAGAGGTCACACTAAACCTCCGCTGAAAAAATTATTCATAAGTACGGTCACAGACCTCGTTGATTTTGTCACGAAGCTTTAAGAAATCGTCAAAAGCGTCGGGCTTTCTGCGCGGATCACGCAAAATTGCCGCAGGGTGAAGCATTGCCATCATAAGCACACCGTTTTTCTCAATCCACTGACCGTGTTCCTTTGTGATTTTGATATCCGATTTAATAAGCCTTGCCGCCGCAATTCTGCCGAGACAGACAATAATTTTCGGCTTGATCATTCTCACCTGTGTTCTGAGCCACTCAATACACATTTCCTGTTCTTCGGGCTTTGGGTCACGGTTTTTCGGCGGACGGCACTTTACCATATTGGCAATGTAAATATTCTTGTTTCTGTCAAGGTCAACAGCCGCAAGCATTTTGTCAAGCAGTTTGCCTGCTCTGCCGACAAACGGTTCGCCTTGAAGATCCTCGTTTTCGCCAGGACCTTCACCAATGAACATAACCTCTGCATTTTCGTTGCCGATGCCCACAACAACATTTGTGCGAGTTTCGCAGAGTTCACACCTGTGACAGTTTTCACAAGCCGATTTTAATTCTTCCCAGGTATTATACATAATTTTCTCTCCCAAAATAAAGATTTAAATTTATCAAAAATGTTGAAATTCCAAGAATAAAGTAGTAAAATAAACACGAAGCCGTACGGCAAATTCTAATTGAATGGTGGTACACAAAATGAAAGTAATGGTTGAAACATCAGCGCATCATGTTCATGTTACCAAAGAAACTCTTGAGGCTCTCTTTGGCAAGGGCGCTACTCTTACAAACAAAAAGAATCTTTCACAGCCCGGACAGTTTGCCTGTGTTGAAAAGGTAACTGTTGTAGGTCCGAAAAGTGAAATGAAAATGTCAATTCTCGGTCCCGAAAGAAGTGCAGATCAGGTTGAAATCTCTCTTACAGACGCTCGTAAGCTCGGCATTGCCGCTCCTGTCAGAGAATCTGGCGATATTGCAGGCACACCGGGCTGCAAGCTTGTCGGTCCCGAGGGCGAAGTTGAAATCGAATGCGGTGTAATTGCCGCTAAAAGACACATTCACCTTGATCCGAAAACTGCCGAGGAGTTTGGTCTTAAAGACAAACAGCTCGTTTCGGTTAAGGTTGGCGAAAATACAGGCAGAGCAACAACATTCGGTGATGTTGTAATCAGAGTAAACGCAAACTACGCTCCTGCAATGCACATCGACACAGACGAATCAAATGCCGCAGGTCTTGGCGGTACGGTTGACGGCGAAATCATCGCATAATTTCGATTTAAACCAAATCACATTTCTTGGACAGTCTTAAAGGCTGTCCTTTTTGTTTTGCCAAATTTTTAATACCGACAGATATTTATCATCAAAGTCTGCTCAAAAATGTGTGGAGAAAATCAGGGAAAATTTCTCGCCACGATTTTTCATTGTGTGCGTTTTCAAAAAGAATGACCTCGTTCATTCTGTCATACGGATAGAAGCTTTCTTCCAAAAGTTCGTAGAGCATTTCGGTGCTTTCAAAAATCATCTCTTCAAGCTCGTCACCGTTACCTGTATAGATGTAGAGGTACGGCATATTTTCAACAATTTTTGTCGAAAGATATTTCGCCCAATCCTCTCTTGTGTAACAGAGAAATGCAGGAGAAAATACACCTGCGTAGCCAAATTTTTCGTGGTGTTCAACAGCCGAAAAAAATGACATAAGTCCGCCAGATGAGCTTCCGCAGACGGCAACATTCTGTCTGTCGGTGCATACTGGGAAATTATTTTCAACATACGGAATGACGGTATTCATAAGAAAATTGTCAAAGATTTCGCCCTCGGGTTTGAAATCCTCGCAGAACAATTCAAGGTGCTGAACCTCACCGATTGATTTCGGAGTAAGTTCGCTGTCACGCCAAACATTACCGTTGTCAATACCTACGATTACAGCGTTGCCGACACCGCTTTTCTGCTCGTTTTCAACGGCTTTTACAACCTCCCACGAACCGTGCGGAGTTGAATTATCGTCAAAAAGATTCTGTCCGTCTGTCATATAGACTACGGGAAGTTTTTCACCGTCGGAATGTGACGGAACATAAATCCAGACGGTTCTGTCGCCCTTGTCGGGATACGGAAGTTTTATTGTATGTAACTTTGCGTCAGCCATAAAATCACCTATTTTTTAATATCTAATAGATATTAAACCATAAAAACGGCTGTGTTGCAACCTAATTTTTTACGGTTGCATAAACACAAAAATTCCCGTAAATAATATCTACAGAGGTGATTTGTTATGACTAACGATATTGAAATGCTCAACTGCGTTTTGCAGAATGCCGAAATGGGCTGTCAGGGAATTACGAGCGTGAGGAAAAGTTTGAAAGACAGCAAGGTTGACGGTGTTTTGTGCGAACATCTTATTAAATACGGAAAGCTGTATCATTGTGCAAATAAAATGTTGCAAAATCGTGGTGCAGAGCCACACAGAGTGAGTAATATGACAAAAACAATGACACGCTATGCCGCACAAAGGGATTTAAAGCGTGACTCGTCATCTTCGCATATTGCCGAAATGATGATAAAAGGCAACACAATGGGAGTGAATAAAATGTCACGCAAAATAAGAGAATATAACGGCAATGACCCCCATGTCAGCCTCCTCGCCAAAAGAATGTTAGAAACCGAAGAAGAAAACATAAAAGAAATGTCCGCATTTTTGTAAGTATAATCTCAATAAAAAACACCCGAAAGGATTTTTCAAAAACCTTTCGGGTGAAATTTTTATTTAGATAAAGGTTGCATCAATTATGATGCGTTAAGCACAGTCGGGCAAATTAAGCCTTAGGACCTGCTTCAACGAGAGCCTTACCAGCTTCGTTGCCTTCGTACTTAGCAAAGTTCTTAACAAAACGGCTTGCAAGATCCTTAGCCTTCTCTTCCCAATCAGCAACATTTGCATATGTGTCACGAGGATCGAGGATGCCTGAATCAACGCCGGGGAGCTCTGTAGGAACTTCAAAGTTGAAGTGTGGAATTGTCTTTGTAGGAGCCTTTGTGATAGAACCGTCAAGGATAGCGTCGATGATACCACGAGTATCCTTAATAGAGATACGCTTGCCTGAGCCGTTCCAACCTGTGTTTACGAGGTATGCCTTAGCACCGCTCATTTCCATCTTCTTAACGAGCTCTTCAGCATACTTTGTAGGATGAAGCTCGAGGAATGCCTGACCGAAGCAAGCTGAGAATGTTGGAGTTGGCTCTGTGATGCCACGCTCTGTGCCTGCAAGCTTAGCTGTGAAGCCTGAGAGGAAGTAGTACTTTGTCTGCTCAGGTGTGAGGATTGAAACAGGCGGAAGTACGCCGAAAGCATCAGCTGAAAGGAAGATTACATTCTTTGCAGCAGGAGCTGAAGAAACAGGGCGAACAATGTTGTCAATGTGATCAATCGGATATGATACACGAGTGTTCTCTGTTACAGTCTTGTCGTTAAAGTCAATCTTGCCTTCCTTGTCAACAGTAACATTTTCAAGAAGAGCGTCTCTTCTGATAGCGTTGTAGATGTCAGGCTCTGACTCTTTGTCAAGGTTGATAACCTTAGCATAGCAGCCGCCTTCAAAGTTGAATACGCCGTTGTCGTCCCAGCCGTGCTCGTCATCACCGATGAGGAGTCTCTTAGGATCTGTTGAAAGTGTAGTCTTACCTGTACCTGAAAGACCGAAGAAGATAGCTGTGTTCTCGCCGTTCTTATCTGTGTTGGCTGAGCAGTGCATTGATGCGATGCCCTTGAGCGGGAGGTAGTAGTTCATCATTGAGAACATACCCTTCTTCATCTCACCGCCGTACCATGTGTTGATGATAACCTGCTCACGGCTTGTGATGTTGAATACAACAGCTGTTTCTGAGTTAAGGCCGAGCTCCTTGTAGTTTTCAACCTTAGCCTTTGATGCGTTGTAAACAACGAAATCAGGCTCAAAGTTCTCAAGCTCTTCAGCTGAAGGAGTGATGAACATATTTGTTACAAAGTGAGCCTGCCAAGCAACCTCAACGATGAAACGAACAGCCATTCTTGTGTCCTTGTTAGCACCGCAGAAAGCATCTACAACATAAAGCTTCTTGTTAGAAAGCTCTTTCCTTGCGATTTCCTTAACTGCCTTCCAAGTTTCCTCAGATGCAGGATGGTTGTCGTTCTTGTACTCGTCAGAAGTCCACCAAACAGTGTCCTTTGAGTTCTCGTCCATAACGATGAACTTGTCCTTAGGTGAACGACCTGTGTAAACGCCGGTCTTAACATTAACTGCGCCAAGCTCAGTTTCCTGACCAACTTCATAACCCTCGAGTTCGGGTCTTGTTTCTTCTTTGAAAAGCTCTTCATAAGAAGGATTGTGAACGATTTCGGTGGTACCTGTAATACCGTACTTTGTTAAATCAATCTTTGCCATTTCAGTATCAACCTTTCTATGTTTTCTGAATTCACATAGATAGTGGAATTGCGACAAATACCCCTTGTCAGCGTTAATATCCAACACCCTATGTTCGTTAATAGTTTATCACAAAAGAATCGGCTCGTCAAGCAAAACAGCAATCAAAAGCAGTTAAAACAGACATTGTGATTATATTGTCCATACTCATTTATTGTAAGATGAAAAATCAAATTTATGCTAAATCAAAAATGACAAATTTTACCAATAAACGCAAAAAAGTCCGACAGAAATCTGTCGGACTTAAAATGCAAGCTATAAGTAAAATTACTTAAGTTCTACTTCAGCGCCGGCCTCTTCGAGCTTAGCCTTCATAGCTTCAGCGTCTTCCTTAGAAACGCCTTCCTTGAGAGCCTTAGGAGCACCGTCAACGAGTGCCTTTGCTTCCTTAAGACCAAGACCTGTTATTTCACGAACAGCCTTGATAACAGCAATCTTGTTGCCGCCTGCAGCCTTAAGAACTACATCGAACTCTGTCTGCTCAGCAGCAGCAGCGCCACCGTCAGCAGCAGGACCAGCAACTGCAACTGCAGCAGCAGCTGATACACCAAACTCATCCTCTACAGCGTGAACGAGCTCTGAAAGCTCAAGAACTGTGAGGCCTTTTAATTCTTCAATAATAGCAGTAATTTTCTCTGATGCCATTGTAATTTACCTCCAATATGATAATTAGTAAAATTTTAATTGATTGCAGCCGATTATTCTGCTGCGGGAGCTTCTGCCTCTGCAGGAGCCTCTTCTGCTGCCTCAGCAGCACAAGCTTCAACGCCGCCCTTGTCAACGATAGCCTGTACGGCACGCGCAAAGGATGCGATAGGTGCCTGGAATGCACCAAGAACATTTGCGAGAAGTACTTCTCTTGTCGGGAGCTTTGAAAGGGCAACGATTGTGTCCATATCAATTACAGCGCCGTCAAGATAAGCTGACTTAACCTTAAAGTTGTCATGATCCTTAGCATAGTTGCAAAGGATTCTTGCAGCAGCAGCGTACTCGCTGTCACTTGTAGCAATAGCTGTTGTACCCTCAAGAACAGGCTTAATGTCTTCAAGACCTGCTTCCTCACAAGCACGGGAAAGAAGTGTGTTCTTTACTACTGTGTACTTAACATCGTTCTCACGAAGCTCTTTTCTGAGCTTTGTATCGTCCTCTGTGTTGATACCCTCGTAGCTTACAACCACACCTGTAATTGAGCTTTTGAGTCTTTCCGAAAGCTCTGCAACGATTGCTTTCTTCTGCTCTAAAACACTTTGACTTGGCAAGATAAATTCACCTCCAAAATATTTGTAACGCAGTTCATAAAAAACAGCCGTCCGTTTTACCTCGGACGGCTGCAAAAATACAAAAGTATAATTTGCATCTTCCTCGGCAGGCAGGATAATCCTTTACGCTTACGCACCTGCTGTCTTTAGAACAGCGAATTTATATATTCACACTACCGTGTAAATATCTTTAATTAAGCACCAAACTTTGCAGGGTTGATGCGAACGCTCGGACCCATTGTTGAAGTAATGGCAACTGAGCGGATATACTGACCCTTTGAAGCAGCAGGCTTAGCCTTTACGATAGCACCCATGAGAGTGTCAAGGTTTTCACCGAGCTTCTCAGCGCCAAAGCTTGCCTTACCGATTGGGCAGTGAATGATGTTTGTTTTGTCAAGACGGTACTCAATCTTACCTGCCTTAGCTTCTTTAACAGCCTTAGCAATGTCAGGAGTTACAGTACCTGCCTTTGGGTTTGGCATAAGACCGCGGGGACCGAGGATTCTACCGAGACGGCCAACAAGACCCATGCAATCGGGAGTTGTAATAAGAACATCAAAGTCCATCCAGTTCTCCTGCTGAATCTTCTGAGTCATATCCTCAGCACCGACAAAGTCAGCACCTGCTTCCTTGGCAAGCTCTTCGTTAGCGCCCTTACAAATTGCAAGAACTCTAACCTTTTTACCTGTACCGTTAGGAAGAACAACCGCACCTCTAACCTGCTGGTCAGCATGACGGCTGTCAACGCCGAGCTTTACATGAAGCTCAACTGTTTCGTCAAACTTAGCAACTGCAGTCTTGATAACTGTGTCAAGTGCCTCGTTTGTATCATATAATTTAGTTCTGTCAACGAGCTTAGCAGCGTCAACATATTTCTTACCGTGTTTCATCAGTCTTCCTCCATTGTTAGGTGGTCAATCGGAATTATCCTCCCACCCGGAAATAATTAGTCAACTACTGTAATACCCATGCTTCTTGCTGTACCGGAAATCATGCTGATAGCAGCATCAAGTGAACCTGCGTTGAGGTCAGGCATCTTCTGCTCTGCAATCTTTGTGATCTGCTCACGAGTGATCTGAGCTACCTTTGTCTTATTAGGTACGCCTGAACCGCTGTCGATACCGCAAGCCTTCTTAAGAAGAACCGCAGCAGGCGGAGTTTTTGTAATGAAAGTGAATGAACGGTCTGCATATACAGTAATTACTACCGGAATGATAAGACCGATATCATTCTTTGTACGCTCATTAAAATCCTTTGTGAACGCAACAATGTTTACACCGTGCTGACCGAGAGCCGGACCAACAGGTGGTGCCGGAGTAGCCTTTCCGGCGGGAATCTGCAGCTTAATTAAGCCTACAACCTTCTGAGCCATTGTGTTTGCACCTCCAAAATTCGTGGTAAATTGCGGGACGCCACTGTGTAGGGTCCCTCCCACAGGGAGCGTTACACTCCCAATAAAAAGCCAATCGGCTGATTATTATTTGATTAATCTTCTATCGGTTCAGCCTGAGCAAGCTCAAGTTCAACCGGCGTTTCGCGTCCGAACATAGAAACAACTACGCGGACATAATCTTTATCGGCGTCAATTTCTTCAACAACACCGACAAAATCCTCAAGCGGACCATCTATAATGCGAACTGAATCGCCGACAGAATAGTTAAGCTTAACGCTTCGTGTTTCAACACCCATTCTGTAAACCTCCGCGTCTGTGAGCGGAACAGGCTTTGAACCCGGTCCGACAAATCCTGTGCAACCTCTGATGTTGCGAACAACATACCAGGTTTCATCAGTATAGACCATCTTAACAAAAACATAGCCGGGAAACAGCTTGTTTTCAACCTCTTTGGTTTTGTCACCGACTGTTTCGGTTACAATCTCAACAGGAACCTTGACATCAATAATCATGTCCTGAAGATTTCTGTTTTCGGCTGTGGTCTTAAGATCTGTTGCGACCTTGTTTTCGTAACCTGAATAAGTATGAACAACATACCATTTTGCTTCTGATTCTGCCATAACAGCTTTCTCCCTTTCGTAAATCAAGTAATGTCAGGTAGGAATCAGGCGGTTGTGTTCATAAAAAGACCCACAAGTGCGTACAAGCCCTGATCAAGAGCAAATATAAATACGCCTACGATGGCTACCATAGCGATAACAATACCGAAGTTCTTTGTTGTCTGCTTTGGAGTCGGCCATGTGATCTTTTTGATTTCACCCTTACAGGAGCCGAGGTACTTTGCAAGCCTTTTAAAAACATTAGGCTTCTTAGCAGGCTTCTTAGCAGTTGCCTTTGCGGTTTCAGACTTTTTCTCAGCCATTTTGTACCTCCATTATTTTGTTTCCTTGTGAAGAGTGTGTTTTTTACAGAAACGGCAGTACTTGTTCATTTCAAGTCTGTCAGGACTGTTTTTCTTGTTCTTCATTGTGTTGTAATTACGCTGTTTGCACTCTGTGCAGGCCAATGTGATTTTTACTCTCATAACGGCACCTCCCGGTTTTTTCGGAATATTTTAGCCTCCCTCAATAGGGCACAAAAAAATAAGCCCCTTTCAGAGGTAAGGATATTCTACCATATATCAAGGCTTTAGTCAAGCCTTTTTTGAATTTTTCTGCATAAATTACGCATTTATTGCAGCATTCCGTAAATTCCGCCTTATTTGACGGAACTTACGGTAATCACAGATAAATCATTTGTCGGACAATGTGTTTGCCTTAGCTTTAACCTTTTTAACCTTTTCAGGCTTTACTGTCTTGCCCTTAAAGGCTCTTGCATTTGTTGCGGCAACCTTAAGGTCATCGCTGAAATGGTCATAAAGAGCGTTGTAATCGTCATCATCAAGTGAATTGAGAAGAACAATTGTAATAATTGCCCGTGTGTCAACATCGCCGTTGTTATACTGAAGATTGAACACGCCTGCAAACTTTTCCATCTCATTCTTATTTGCACGCTTTATATATGTCGGAAGCTTTGGAGCAATATGCTCTTTTGCAAATGTTGCTCCCCTGAACGGGAAATAGCAATCCTCTTCATTCTTAATTTCCTCACGAAGCTCCGGAAAATATGTTACAAAACGCTTTGCAAGAAACTTTGGGTCTGCATTGCCGTCATCGTCTTTTTTCTTTTTCTGCTTAACCTGCTTTGCTCTTTTGATTGCAAGTGTACCCGACACCGCCTCAACAAAATCGTTTGCAATGCTGTCTGCATCCTTCTGTGTGCCTACTGTTTCATCATAGAGCCATGTTGCAAGTGTTTTCCATTCATTATCAGGTCCTTCATCTGTCATTGTACATGAACGAAGCACCATCTGTTCTTTGTCTTTATAATATACTACCGAATAGGCAAGAGTTGTGCTTATAAACAGAGATACAAGCTCGTTGTCATTTTCGGCAACTACCTTCTGCTTTGTATAACCCTGCTTTACAAGTTCTTCTTCCACCTTGCCAACGATGTAATCAAACGCTTTTTTGAATTCCAACTTAATCTTCCTCTCGGATTAGTCTGTTAAAATTCATTATACAATTAAATAACAGATTTGTCAAAGGTTTTGACTTGCAAGACGCACATTATTGTGTTATTATTTAAGCTGTATACTAATGTAAAAGAAGGTTTTATTATGTCTTGTCAAGATGCTATCGGAGTTTTCGACTCCGGATTAGGCGGACTCAGCGCTGTGAAAGAGTTTTTACATGTGCTGCCAAACGAGAAAATAATATACTTTGGAGATACGGGAAGAGTGCCATACGGCAACAGAAGCCGTGAAACAATTTCAAAGTATGCCTTTCAGGACGCAAGCTTTTTGTTGAAACACAATGTTAAGACAATCGTTGCAGCCTGCGGCACGGTAAGCTCTGTTGCAGGCGATATGCTTGAAGAAAGGCTCCCTGTTCCCTACACAGGCGTTGTAAATCCAACCGCATTCATTGCAGACCGAAAAACAAAGAACGGTAAAATAGGAATTATCGGCACTGCCGCAACAATTTCGAGCCACAGCTACAAGCTCCGCCTTGAAAAGCTAAACCCAAAATACAAGGTTTATGAGCAGGCTTGTCCGCTTTTTGTTCCGCTTGTTGAAAACGGCTTCATCTGTCGTGACGACCAGATTGTAAGGCTTGTCATCAGAAGATATCTTTCCGAACTCAAGGAAACAGGCGTTGACACTCTTATTCTCGGCTGTACTCACTATCCGCTTTTGCGTGACGCAATTGCCGACTTTATGGGTGACGGCGTTACTCTTGTTGACTCCGGATACGAAACTGCAATATATTGTGCAAAAATTCTCAGAGAAAATAAACTGCTCAATACAAGCGGTGAACATTATACGCCTGAATTTTATGTCAGCGACACTCCTGACGGATTTAAAAGCGTTGCAGGTCTGTTTTTGGGAAGAGATATGGAGCATACTGTTACACAGATTGACATTGAACAGTATTGATGAGGAAAACTATGGGAGATAAGGAAAAGAATAAAGGTAAATATATGATTTCC
The DNA here is from genome assembly GCF_002834225.1 of Ruminococcus bromii. Lineage (GTDB taxonomy): Bacteria > Bacillota > Clostridia > Oscillospirales > Acutalibacteraceae > Ruminococcoides > Ruminococcoides bromii. The sequence goes on from NZ_NNSR01000038.1 coordinate 97,613, forward strand.
ATTCTGGGAGAACAGATTCTTGACGATGACAGCGACAGAATTGAGGTTCTCACAGAGGGAAATTTTCTGATGAAAAAAGATCATTGTTACATAGGCTATAAGGAATATGACGAGGACGCGCCGCAGAGCTTTTATGACAATCTCATTAAGGTTCAGGGCGATGTGGTTACAATCACACGCAAGGGGGCTATGCGCTCACAGCTTATGCTTGAAAAAGGCAAAAGGCATCAATGCCTGTATCAGACGCCGGCAGGCGACCTTATGATAGGAGTTTTCACAAAAACAATGAACAACTCTCTTTCAAAAAAAGGCGGTACGCTTGAGGTCAGCTACACGCTTGATTTCAACAATGACCTTGTGAGCGAAAACAAGTTTAAAATTACGGTTGAAGAAAAAGAAAAGTTTGAAAATGAGGTAGATTGATATGGATACATACGCACTTGCTGTACAACAGCTAAAAAAAGCAATTGAAAACGCTATTGAAAAGGCAATATCAAACGGTGAACTTCCCCATGCGGAGGCCGCTCCGTTTATCATTGAAACACCTGCCGACAGAAGTCACGGTGACTTTGCCACCAACGCGGCAATGGCAGGCGCAAAGGCATTCCGTATGCCGCCTTTCAAAATTGCACAGGCTATCACATCAAACCTTGACCTTGAGGGTACAATGTTTGACCGCTTTGAAACAGCAGGTCCGGGATTCATCAACTTCTTCCTCGGCACTGAATTTTATTCGGCTGTAATCAGAGAAATCCTTGCCAATCCCGAAGCATACGGCAGAAGTGAATACGGCAGAGATGAAAAGGTTATGGTTGAGTTCGTATCCGCCAACCCGACAGGTCCTATGCACATGGGCAACGCAAGAGGCGGTGCTCTCGGCGACTGTCTTGCCGCTGTTCTTGACAAAGCAGGCTACAACGCATGGCGTGAGTTTTATGTAAACGACGCCGGCAATCAGATTGAAAAGTTCGGCTGTTCACTTGAAGCAAGATATCTTCAGATTTTCAAGGGCGATGAAATAGAGTTCCCCGAGGACGGCTATCAGGGCGAGGACATCAAAGACCTTGCAAAAGAATATGCAGACCTGAACGGTGACAGCCTTGTTAATGTAAGCGCAGAAGAACGCAAAAAGGCTCTTGTTGATTTTGCACTTCCGAAGAACATCGAGAAGATGCAGGCTGATATGGAAAAATACAAGATTTTCTATGACAAATGGTTCTTTGAAAGCGAGCTTCACAAGAGTGGTGCTGTTAAGGCTGTTGTTGACCTTCTCACGGAAAAAGGACTTACCTACGAAAAAGAGGGAGCTGTTTGGTACAAGAACAAAGAGGTACTCACACAGAAGCTTCTCAAAGAGGGCAAGTCACAGAAATACATTGATAACCTTGAATTAAAGGACGATGTTCTCATTCGTCAGAACGGCAACCCGACATATTTTACAGCCGACATTGCATACCACAAGAACAAATTTGACCGTGGATTCACAACTCTTATTGATGTTTGGGGTGCAGACCACCACGGCCATGTTATGAGAATGAAGGGCGCAATGGACGCCATAGGCTATGACGGTGACAAGCTCAATGTTGTCCTTATGCAGCTTGTTAAGCTTGTTAAGGACGGCGAGCTTGTAAAAATGAGCAAGCGTACAGGCAAGGCTATTCAGCTTGGCGATTTGCTTGACGAAGTGCCTGTTGACAGCGCAAGGTTCCTCTTTAACACCAAAGAGGCTAACACACAGATGGACTTTGACCTTGACCTTGCGGTAAGTCAGGACAACCAGAACCCTGTTTATTATGTTCAGTACGCACACGCAAGAATTTGCAGTATCTTCAAGTCACTTGCAAAAGAGGGCATTTCTCCAAGAGAATGTACAGACGCAGAGCTTGCACTCCTCACAGCTCCCGAAGAAAAGGAACTCATCAATCATCTTGCGTCATACACCAACGAAATCATCAGTGCGGCAAAGGATTACGACCCAACCAAGGTTACACGCTATGTAACACAGCTTGCAACACTTTTCCACAAGTTCTATAATGCCTGCCGTGTTAAAGGCGAAGAAGAAGGTCTTATGCAGGCAAGACTTGCACTTTGCAACTGTGTAAGAGCCGTTATTAAGAATGTTCTTACAATGTTCAACATCTCCTGCCCCGAAAGTATGTAAGCAGCGTGTCGCTTCACCTTCTTTGAGCAGACAGTTTGAGTGATATCAATTTTCTTGATGTTTTCAATTAAAATGTCTTGCTATCCGATCTTGCAATCCTAAGAGTTTTTCTGTAAAATATCTGTAGAGCATATTTTTCCTCCGTTTCAGGTTTTTAAGCAATTCTATTTTAACGGATTTTGGTAAAATATGCTCTACTTTTTTTGCTTTTTATTTGTAAGCTCTTTTTCTACCCAACTTTTATTACAGAGCCGCAACAACAAAATCAAAGTTCTCAAAAGAAATGCTTACGGCTACAGAAATTTCAAGCGTTTTCGTAACCGCATCTTACATATGTTTTCCAACAAACATATCAGTTCTGCAACAAAACAAGCGACAGCTTAATTCGCTGCCGCTTGTAATTCTCATATATTCTGTTTTTTCGGGTTACCCCAACTATTGACATTGAGCCTGTTTCTATAAATCATAATTGCCCTTTCTGCTTTCAACGCAAAAGGGCAAAAAATAATGCCGACAGGTAATAGCATTAAAAGCTATAACTTGTCGGCATTTAAATTCTAAAATTTGACTTTATTTAATCTCCGCAAATATAATCAGTCAACTATGTTATTCAATTCTTCAAAAGGTATATTGTGTTCATTTGCATATTGTTCTGCATATGAGCCTTTTATTCCATAGATTGTGAGCTTATCACAACCTTCAAAGGCATTATCCGCAATATCTTCTGCCTTATCGTAAATGATAATTTTCTCCAGCAAGGTGCAGTTTTCAAAAGCACCCCATTCAATGCTCTTAATATTTTTAGACAAAACTAACTGTTTTAAGGATATGCAATTACTAAATGTATATCGTTGTATTGCAGTAATATTATCGGGAATATTTATACTTTTTAGTGATGTGCAACCGGAAAAAGCACCGTATGCTATACCACGATCAGCAATATTATCCGGAATTACAAGCGTTTCTAATGAAGAACAGCCTGAAAATGATAAACTTTCAATTTCTTTTACATCACCATTAAAATTAACATTTTTCAGACTTTCACAATTCGTAAAAGAGAATTGTTTTATAGTACTTGGGAGTTGTATGCTTTCTAATGAAATACAATGGTCAAAACATCTGTTAAATATATACTCTATCCCTTCAGAAACAACAATCTCTTTTACTATATCGTTATCCTCAAACATTCCTTTCCTTTCTGCTCCCCACAAATTGTATCCTGTAACATATCCGCCTAAAGCATTTACTTTATGGAAAAATATTGTTGAAGGAATTACAACTTTCTCTGACGGGTAGTTTATCTTTACAATTGTTGCTGATTTATTTGTATATCCATCGGTTTCATATGTGTACCCAAACCACCAATGTTCACTTGAACAGCTTTGCAGCAATATAAGTATCGCTATCACTACGCACAATATCCCGATAGGTAGTTTATATTTTTTTATTTTTTTCATCATAT
>NZ_NNSR01000039.1 GCF_002834225.1 Ruminococcus bromii
TGTCAAGTGCAACATGGTAACCACCTGTGCAAGGACATGGTATACAAATTCACAGTCTTGAAATCTTGCGGTGAATACGCTTGCCAGATGACGAGTCATACTCAGCAATAACAAAATTGCGATAGCAAACAAGAAATGAATCATTGTTTGGATTAGGTCTGAATTGAACATAATCATTGATGAAAGTTTCACTAAGATATAATTGAAAATTCTGAAAACGGACATATCCCCACGAATTTACTTTTATGGCTTTAAAGCCGGGTTCATATTCAAACGGCTCCACCTTGTCAGCAAAAATCCTTTCGCTGTGAGTATAGACATCGGCAGGACATTTGTTTCCAAGTGCTTCATGAGGTCGCAGGCAATTATACTTAGTTCGCCACTCTTGCAGAGCCTTGTCAGCGTAATCCAAGTTCTTGAATAGATTATGATTTAAAAGTTCTCTTTTCATACTGCCATGAAACCGTTCAATTTTTCCTTGTGTTTGCGGATGTTTAATTCTGCAATGTATGGGAAGAATGTCATTGTTCATAAGGAATTTTTCAAACATAGTAAATCCATGTTTAAAACCTGCAAACTGAGAACCATTGTCAGAAAGTACGCTTGATGGCATACCAAACTCATAAAAAGCTTGCTTAAAAGCGTTAATAACGACATTTTTAGTGTTAGGAAAGCATGCTATTTTGATTGAGTATCGTGAGCTGTCATCGAGAATAGTCAATGGATAGCAATAACGATTATCGGCAGTTAAAAACTCTCCCTTGAAATCAGTTTGCCACATATCATTGCAATGTTCTTTCTGAAAGCGTTTAAAAGGCTTTCTTTTGAGAGATTCCTCTTCAGATATGAGTTGGTGTTTATGAAGAATGTTAGTAATGGTTCTTGGACAAGGAATGTTTTTATACCCTTGATTTTCAAGAAAAATTTTAATTTTATCATCACCCCAACCCGGGTTATCGAAACGAACAGAAACGATTAATTCTTCAATGTCGTCAGGCGTTTTGTTAGGAGAACATAATGGTCTGCGTGACATATCAGTTAAGGGCAGTCCCTGTTTAAATCTATCAACCCACTTGCGACCGGTTTTGCGTGTGATTTCATATTCCCGACATAGAGCACTAAAATTATTTGTTTCTAATGCTTTTGTAACAAATTCTAATCTTTGTTTTTCCACAGTTTTACACTCCCACGGCATAAAAACAGCTCCTTCATTTGCTATTTTCTTGCCATTTATTTTATCATAAAACTGTATACTATGTCTTTGCACTGTTGTATACTATGTTACTACACTGCACATATCATCCGCCCGCAGTTAAAGACAGATTTACTTAAGAGATTCTCTGATTCGGCATAATCTGTGTTGTATTTTATGCCTTTTAATAATTCTTGGTTTAAATCTTTAGTAGCTTCTGCAAATTTTGACTGCTTGAGTATATCTGCTTCATTGGCAGTTACTTTATTTCTTAAAACCTTGTCATCTAAGCTTTCGGCGTAGGTTTTATATTCTTTATATTTGTCAGTAGCTTTGGTAATATCTTGCGTTGCTCTAGCTTTGGCAGCCGTAGTAAACCATCCGATATGTTTACCATTATCCTTGTCTAAGTATGTTTGGAGTATCTTTCTCTTAGACACAATATATTAATAAGAAGGTGTTTTAATGCTTGAAGTAGCAATATGTCCAAAATGTGGAGAAGTTAATTACCCTGCATTGGAATCATATAAGAAATGTTATTGTTGTTGGGTTGGTTTTCTTAAAAGACCTCGTAAATTGCTTTTTGAAGTCACAGAACAATTACAGCGAGAGCACTTTGAACGAAATGTTTTGGGGAGCCAAGAGGCTGAATATCTTTTTTGGTATGAAAAATTCCTTAAAGACTGTCCTGAATATGATAATAGTCTATATGAAGAGCACCTAAATAACAACAGACGCTGGGATTTAGTGACAAAACAACGACTTAATGAATTATCTTCCAAGCCAACTGTTAAATGTCCATATTGCGGTTCTCTGCGTACTACTAAAATTTCAACAAGTAGTAAAGTAGCTTCATCTCTCACACTCGGCTTAGCAAGCAACAAGATAGGTAAGAACTATCAATGTAATGATTGCAAAGCCACCTTCTAATTAATAATTTGAGCAGTGTTTTATGATACTGCTCTTTTTGTTTGTTTATAAAACTTTTCTTTTATATGATAGTCACTGTTGTCTCAGTGTCGATTTGGACTATACAATTTAAGGTCATTTCATATCGTTGAAACTACCTCAAGAGGCTTATAGTCTCTGAACCTCCGCTTATGCGGCTGGATGCTGATTATGGCTTATTACGGCGGTTAGCTTTTGACATACGCCGAACAATAACTTGTTTCTGACTTTCGTCTCCGTATGGCGTTCGCCGCTACGAAAAAATCCCTGTCCATTGTGGACAGGGATTTTCATTTGCATTATAAAAAAGTTTTAGGGCTGCGAACCTCGGCTCTTCTAATGTCAAGCCTCGTTGTTCTCCGCTATTCCTAAAATAACTTCCACTCGTCTAATCCGTTTCAATTACTTGTGTAATTTTCACGGCTTAGTCCTCGCCGGTCGTTATTTTAGGGCTGCGAACCTCGGCTCTTCTATTAGTCAAAGAATTTGCTGTGGATAGCGCTTACAGCCTTGTCAGCGTCTGCTGAATCAATAAGAACCGAAACCTTGATTTCGCTTGTGCTGATCATCTGGATGTTGACCTGAGCGTCATAAAGAGCCTCAAACATCTTTGTAGCAACGCCTGCGTGGCTTTCCATACCTGCGCCGACGATTGAAATCTTTGCTACCTTATCGTCATAGAGAATTTCCTCTGCACCGAGGTTCTCTGTGTATTCCTTCATAAGAGCAACAGCCTCTTCGCCTCTGTTCTTGGCAACTGTAAAGCTGATGTCCTTCTTGCCGTCATGACCGATTGACTGAAGAATAATGTCAACATTGATATCTTTAGCAGAAAGCTTTGAGAACATCTTAAAAGCAAGACCGGGGATATTCGGAACACCCATAACAGAAATTCTTGCAACATCTGTATCTTTAGCAACACCGCTGATTAACATTTTTTCCATTTTAGTTTTCTCCTTTACAATTGTACCCGAAGCCTTTGTCATACTTGAAAGCACTTCAAGCTCGATATTATATTTTTTAGCCATTTCAACCGAACGGTTGTTAAGAACCTGAGCACCGAGTGTAGCAAGCTCAAGCATTTCGTCATAAGAGATTTCCTGAAGCTTCTTAGCGTTCTTAACCTTTCTCGGGTCAGCTGTGTAAACACCCTCAACATCGGTGAAAATCTGACAGAGATCAGCGTGCATTGAAGCCGCAATAGCTACGGCACTTGTGTCTGAACCACCTCTGCCGAGTGTTGTAATATCGCCGTATTTTGAAATGCCCTGGAAGCCTGCAACGATTACAATGTTCTTCTTGTCAAGCTCTTTCTTAATTCTGTCAGGCTCAACTTTTCTGATTCTTGCGCTTGTGTGAGCAGAAGTGGTATTGAAACCTGCCTGCCAGCCAAGAAGAGAAACAGCGTGGTAACCGAGCTTTTCGATTGCCATTGCAAGAAGTGAAATAGAAATCTGCTCGCCTGCGGCAAGAAGCATATCCTTTTCTCTTTTTGAAGCCTTTGGATTGATTTCGTTTGCCTTTTCAATGAGATCATCTGTTGTGTCGCCCTGAGCGGAGACAACAACTACAACATCATTGCCCTTTGCGTAAGTGTCTGTTACGATTGATGCAACATTCATTACTCTTTCGGCATTGGCAACAGAACTGCCGCCAAATTTCTGAACTATCAAACTCATGTACTTAATACTCCCTCTGTAAAATTATAAATCAGCCACACGGATACTTGAAAGTACCGAAACACCGTCAGCCTCAAGCTGAGCAATCTTCTCGGCAAATTCGCTGTACGGCATAGCCTTGACAACAAATGCTTTTTCGTCGGCAGGTGCGTCAGTCTTATTGATTACTGTTACCTCACCGAATATTTTTTCTGCCTTTTCTGCAACATTACTGCCGTTTGCACGAACATACATGGCACGGCTTGACTCCTCCCAAGGAAGAATGTTTTTGCCGTTGCCGTCTGCCCAGTAAAGGAACTTTCTTGTCTTGAGGTGCTTACAGCAGTCGATTACATCGGCTACAACTGCGCTTGCTGTAGGAAGCTTGCCCGCACCCTTGCCGTAGAATACTACATCGCCTGTGCAGTCGCCTCTTACCATAATGCCGTTGAACTCATAGTCAATGTTAGCAAGCTGGCTCTTGTTCGGAACGAGCATAGGAGCAACGATAATGTCAATCTTGCCGTCCGCAAGACGCTTAACACTGCCGATAAGCTTAATCACGCAATGGAAAGCCTCGGCATATCTTACATCTTCAAGTGTGATTTTTGTAATGCCCTCTGTATGTACAGAGTCGGGATAAACATGCTTTCCGTATGCAAGAGATGCAAGAATACAAATCTTACGGCAAGCATCGTGACCTTCAATATCAGCGGCAGGATTTCTCTCGGCAAAGCCAAGCTCCTGAGCAAGCTTGAGCGCATCGTCAAACTGCATACCGTCTTCAATCATCTTTGTAAGGATAAAGTTTGTTGTACCGTTAAGAATACCGGCAATCTCGTCAACATTGTTTGCAACAAGACACTGGCTCATCGGGCGGATAATCGGAATACCGCCGCCTACCGATGCTTCAAAGAGGAAGTTTGTGTTTGTTTCTTTTGCGATTTCAAGAAGCTCTGCACCGTGAGCTGCAACAAGCTCCTTGTTTGAAGTAACAACACTCTTGCCTGCTTTAAGACATCTCTTTACAAAGTCATAAGCAGGGTTAAGACCGCCCATAACCTCAACAACAACTCTTATTTCGAGGTCGTTGATGATATCTTCAAAGTTTTTTGTGAATCTGTCTGCAAGCGGGCTGTCGGGAAATTCGCGAAGGTCAAGAATCTTCTTGACATAAACCTCTTCACCGATGCTTGCATAAAGCTTCTGTTTGTGTGTTGTAAAGATTTCGGCAACGCCCGAACCTACAACACCGTGACCCATAATTGCTATTGAAACCATATCTAAAAACCTTTCCTTTCGAGTTTTTGGTTTAACCTGTTATTTTATTCTGCCGCAGAAGGGGCGTCGCCTCCTCCTGACGATTCACCGCCTCCTGACGGCTCTCCTCCGCCTGAGGATTCCCCTCCGCCTGAAGGTTCTCCGCCTGAATTATCTCCTCCGCCTGAATTGTCACCGCCTGAATTATCTCCTCCGCCGGAGGTGTCGCCGCCTGAATTATCTCCTCCGCCTGAGGTGTCGCCGCCTGAATTATCTCCTCCGCTGTTGCTTGTGTCGCCGCCGTAATAGCTACCGCTGTTGTCACCGCCGTAATTGGGATCGTAGTAGCTTGACGAGTTGGAAACATCCGAACCGTATTCATAGTTGCCACTGTAATACGAACCGCCGGTACTCGGCATATTATCCTCGGTGTAGTAACCCACATACCGCCCCGAGATGTTATCTGTTGAAACAATAAGTCCCGTTGTTGGGTTATATGTTGCCTCAATCAGGTTATCGGATATTTTATATTCCTTGTTTTCCTTGCCTTCAAGGTAATTGCCCATAACATTTGCAAAGAATTTTGCCGCGGTTGTTCTTCCGCTGTAAGAAATGGTTGAAGGATGATCAAAGCCGCACCAGGTTGCCATTACGGCATAAGGCGAGCCTCCGCAGAACCATGAGTCCTTATCATCATCGGTTGTACCTGTTTTGCCGATAATATCCCAGCCCGAAATTTGAGCGTAATGTGCATTTGTGTGGGCGCTGTTTGTAACATTGTAGTGAAGCAGTCTGTTCATAATGCCTGCTGTTTCTGCCGAATAAGCCTGCTTCGGAACTGCGTCACGGTTATCAATGAGAATATTGTCCTCTGAGTCGGTTACATAGTAGTATGTGTACGGTTCGTAGTAAAGACCGCCGTTGCCGAGATATGTGTAAGCAGCCGCCATTTCTCTTACTGTAACACCGCCGTTCATACCGCCGATTGAAAGAGCACCCGTATTCTGTGCATCCTGTTCCGTAAGATTCTTGAATCCCATTTTTGTAACAACCTGCTGATATGCAACACTCGGACCGCCGATAAGCTCCATTGTCTGAGCGGCTGTTGCGTTAGATGACCACTCAATCGCATCCGGAAGGCTCATATTGCCGTTGTAGTAGCCGTATGCGTTGTTAGGACCCGAAACAAGCTGACCGCTTTCGTTTGTACGGTAGTTGTCAAGCGGTTCATCAAGCACCATTGATGAGAAGTAAAGCTTCTTTGATTCGATTGCGTAAGGATAAACGACAACCGGTTTGATTGAAGAACCCGGCTGAAGCACGGAGTTGTAGGATCTGTCCCAGCCGAGAGCTCCCTCTTTCTTTGTTGAAGAACCGACTGTTGCAATTACTCTGCCGTCATATCCCATAATTGTTGACGCAATCTGAAGGTCGGGATCATTTGATTTATCAATATTAAGTGCCGCATTTTCAAGGTAGGTCTGAGCCTTTTCATCCATTGCACAGTAGATTTTAAGTCCCTCTGTGTAAAGCTTTGAAGATGCCGCAGATTCGCTTATGTTGTAATATTCTGCAATGTCCTTTTGAAGATCACGAAAGACCTGATCAATATACCAGTTCTGAACATCTGCTTCGTCATCTTCGTCATCGTCATCGGACGCCTGCCAGCCGACAAATTTCATTGTGGCACTTTCCTTCATTGCCGCGTCATATTCGTCTTTGGTGATTTTTTTCTGATCGTACATTTCGTTGATTACAATCTCGCGGCGTTCCTTGTTGTTTTCGGGGAAAACAAGAGGATTCCATCTTGACGGATTCTGTGTAATTCCCGCTATTGCCGCACATTCGGCTATGGAGCATTCCTTGATGCTCTTGCCAAAATAGAGCTGAGCCGCAGACTCAACGCCCTGACAGTTATTGCCGAAGTTTACAACATTTAAGTAGGCTTCAAGAATCTGATCCTTGGTATATTCCTGCTCAAGCTTGAGTGCCTTTGTAATTTCACGAAGCTTTCTTGTGATTGAAACCTCGTTATCATCTGTAATATTTTTGATGAGCTGTTGTGTGATTGTTGAACCGCCATACGAATCGGAGCCTGTAGCAAGGTTTGCAACAGCGGAAAGGGTTCTGCCCCAGTCAACACCGTTGTGGTCAAAGAAACGCTTGTCCTCAATTGCTACCACAGCGTCCTTCATTGCCTGAGGAATATCCTGATTGTCAACCCAAATTCTGTTTTCGGTGTCATACAGCTTTTGATACTCCGTAAATTCCTTTGAGTTGTCCTTTTGAATATAGATTCGGCTCGTCTGGTTCATAGACTTTGCCTTGAGGTCAATACCGGTCGGTTCGGATGCAAGGGTAAAAATGTAGACAGCAAGTGAAATGCCTGTAATAAGCAGGGCTACCAGACAGACCGAACAAACGGTAATCAGGAACTTGCCGAAACCCCTGAAAAATCTTTTTGCACCTCCGTCAGCCTTTTTGGACAATTCATTTTGCTGAAGGTCCTTATACTGACTGATGTCGGTTTCACGCTTGTTTCGCATATTATCTCCTTTATCAATTCACAGTTTCGGTCAATTAAACCGTAATTTTGCAATTTGTTTGAGTTATTTGCACGAACACGGTGCACTGATTGTAATAATTGCAATATAAGTTATATAATAACAAATATGTCCAAAATTACAAGCAGAAATACTCATTTGCTTATTATATCACTTGCAAAGGAAAAAATAAATATATTAAACCAAATTTTTGTTAAAAAAAATAAGGATTTACGGTGTTCTTTTGGTGTGAAATTTATAAAAACGGTGAATATAACATACAGTTTGGGCAAAAATAGAAGTAAAAACTGACGGAAAGAGTGCTGAACAATGAAAAAAATAGTTGGACTGACAGGTGTGATTTTAATTGCGTGCATGATGATAAGCTCGCTTTTTGCCCCTGCAAATTCTGTTGAAAACACCTCCGCAACAAGTGATTATTCGGCTTCGCAGAATAACGGTATGGGGGAAAGTGACTACATCATAAAAGCCGAAAAAGGGTATATTGTTGTGTACAAAAAAGGTGAAGACAAGCCTTATCTGACAACCGACTGCAGAGTGTCAAATCTGCCTAAGGGCGACGCACTTTACCTTGAAAAAGGAATTGAAATAAAGGGAAAGGAAAGCCTTATGAAGACCCTTGAGGATTATTGCAGTTAAAGGCGCAATGGTAAATAATTGTTCATATATATTGACTTTTCTGTGCTTTTGGGGTAAAATCAAACTGATATGCCATAAAGTATTGAATCAGGTGCAGAATTTGCCGTGAGTTTTTCAAAATGATGAAATCTTGCAAATTATTTGTTTCTGAAAATCAAGTAAAAATGCAGAAAAGGAGATATTACATATGATTTCTACTGTCATTGACCAGTCGCTCGGTCTTGAGTTCCCTATTTTTCAGGGAGGCATGGCTTGGGTGGCTGATGCATCGCTTGCCGCAGGTGTTTCAAACGCAGGCGGCTTGGGCATTATTGCGGCTATGAATTCCAACGGTGAACAGCTCCGTGAGGAAATCAGAAAGTGCAAAAAAATGACCGATAAAATTTTCGGCGTAAACATTATGCTTATGAGTCCCTTTGCGGAAGAGGTAAGCGATGTTGTTGTTGAAGAGGGCATCAAGGTTATTACAACAGGCGCAGGCAACCCCGGCAAGTATATGGCAAAGTGGCTTGAGGCAGGCATCAAGGTTATTCCTGTTGTTCCGAGTGTTGCACTTGCAAGGAAAATGGAAAAAGACGGTGCTTTTGCCGTTATCGCAGAGGGCGGCGAGTCCGGCGGTCATGTTGGCGACCTCACAACCATGGCTCTTGTTCCTCAGGTTGTTGACGCAGTAAAAATTCCTGTAATTGCCGCAGGCGGTATTGCAGACGGCAGACAGATTGCCGCAGCATTTATGCTCGGTGCTCAGGGCGTTCAGGTCGGCACAAGATTTCTCGTTGCAAAGGAATGTACTATCTCTCAGGAATATAAGAACAAAATTCTCAAAGCAAGAGATATTGACACAGTTGTAACAGGTAAAAGACTCGGTCATCCTGTTCGTTCAATCCGCAACTCATTCACTCGTGAATATACAAAGGCTGAGTACGATTCGGCTAATGTTTCCGATGAAGAGCTTGAAAATATGGGACTCGGCAGACTCAGAAGAGCCGTGAGAGAGGGCGATGTTTCTCAGGGTACCGTTCTTGCAGGACAGGTTGCAAGTATGGTTAAAAAGGAACAGCCTGCAAGGGAAATGATTGAAGAGATGTTCTCACAGGCAGAAGAAGTATTGAACGGAGCAACAAAATGGGTAAAATAGCATTTATTTTTTCAGGTCAGGGCGCACAGTACAGCGGTATGGGCAAGGACCTTTACGATAATTCGCCTGCCGCAAAGGCTGTTTACGAAATGGCTGATTCTATAAGAGAAAACACCTCGAAGCAGTGCTTTGAGGGTACAATGGAGGAGCTTTCAAAGACAGTAAATACACAGCCGTGTATTTTTACTGCCGACCTTGCGGCCGCAAGAGCTCTTGTTGAAAAGGGTATCACTCCCGACTGCGTAGCAGGCTTTTCACTCGGTGAGATTTCTGCACTTGCTTTTTCGGGAATCCTTTCCGATGAAGAGGCTTTCAGACTCGTTTGCAAAAGAGGCGAGCTTATGGACAAAGCCGCAACGGAAAATCCGGGTGCAATGGCTGCCGTGTTAAAGCTTACTCCAGAAAAGGTTGAAGAAATCTGCTCAAGGTTTGACAAAACATATCCCGTAAACTACAACTCACCGGCTCAGACTGTTGTTGCAACAACAAGTGAAAATGCCGACGCTTTCTGCGAGGCAGTTAAAGCAGAGGGCGGAAGGGCAAAACTTCTTGCAGTAAGCGGTGCGTTCCATTCTCCCTTTATGGCTGATGCCGCAGAGGGACTCGGAAGGTATATGGAAAATGTTGACTTTGCTCAGCCAAAGGTTCAGATTTATTCCGATTACACGGCTCAGCCGTATTCGGGCGATTTCAAGAAGCTTGTAAAGTCACAGGTTGAAAATCCCGTAAAATGGCAGACTATTGTTGAAAATATGATAAATGACGGCGTTGACACCTTTATTGAGGTTGGTGTGGGCAAAACCCTCACAGGTCTTGTAAAGAGAATCAACGGTGATGTAAAGGCATTCAAGGTTGAAACTGCGGCTGATATTGACGCACTTGAACTTTGATACTGTTCGGAGGTATAATATAATGAGATTTGAAAATAAAACAGCCGTAGTAACAGGCGGCTCAAGAGGCATCGGCCTTGCAATCGCAACAAAGCTTGCAAAAGAGGGTGCTAACATCGCAATTCTCTATGTTGGTGACGAAAACGAGGGCATTAAGGCTAAGGAAGAGCTTTCGCAGTACGGCACAAAGGTTGAGCAGTATTTCTGCGATGTTTCAAACTTTGAAGAGTCAAAGAAGGTTGTCGATCAGGTTATCGAGGAGTTCGGCAGTATCGAAATTCTTGTAAACAACGCAGGTATCACAAGAGATAAGCTCGTTTTAAATATGGACGAAAAAGATTTTGACGCTGTAATCAATGTAAACCTCAAGGGTACATTCAATATGATTAAGCATACATACAAGCACTTTATGAAAAAGCGTTACGGCAGAATCTGCAGCACAGCGTCAATTGTCGGTCTTACCGGCAACGCAGGTCAGGCTAACTATTCTGCATCAAAGGCAGGTATTATCGGTCTTACAAAGTCGGTTGCAAAGGAGCTTGCCGGCAGAGGCGTTACAGCCAATGCAGTTGCTCCGGGTTACATTGCAACAGATATGACAAGTGTACTTCCCGATAAGGTAAAGGACGCAATGAAAGCACAGATTCCTGCAAAGCGTATCGGTACTCCCGATGATGTTGCAGATGTAGTAGCTTTCCTCTGCTCTGACGATGCCGCTTATGTAACAGGCGAGGTTATCAGAGTTGACGGCGGACTTGCAATGTAATTGATTTGGAGGATATAATGAGCAGAAGAGTAGTTGTAACAGGTATGGGCGCAATTTCACCGATCGGTAACGATGTGCCTACAATGTGGAAAAATATGGTTGACGGCGTTTGCGGTATCGAAACAATCACAGCTTTCGATACAAGTGACCTCAAGGTTCACATCGCAGGTACAGTCAAGGATTTTGATCCCACACAGTATATTGAGAAAAAAGAAGTAAGAAAGCTTGATCCATATACACAGTACGCAATCGCAGCGGCACAGCAAGCAGTTGACGACAGCGGTATCATAGGCAAGATTGACGAGAACCGTTTCGGTGTTTATATCGGTGCAGGTATCGGCGGTTTGCAGACCTTTGTTAAGAATACAGTGGGCATGGAAAACGGAGGCCCGAGAAAGGTTTCTCCTTTCTTCATTCCGATGATGATCGGTAATATCGCAACAGGCAATGTTGCAATCCGTTTTAACGCAAAAGGTGTGTCTCTTTCGGTTATGAGTGCCTGTGCAACAGGTACAAACTCAATCGGTGAGGCTTTCCACTGCATCAAGGACGGCTACGCTGACGCTATCATCGCAGGCGGTGCAGAGGCAGTTGTTGCTCCTCTCACAATTGCAGGCTTCCAGAATATGAAAGCTCTTTCGACAAACGATGATCCAAAGCACGCATCCCGTCCGTTCGACAAGAATCGTGACGGTTTCATCATGGGCGAGGGCGCAGGTATGCTCGTTCTTGAAGAGTATGAGCACGCAGTTGCAAGAGGTGCTAAGATTTATGCAGAGCTTTCAGGCTACGGCAATACTTGTGATGCACATCATGTTACAGCTCCCGATCCTAACGGTGCAGGTCTTGCAAGAGCAATTAAGATTGCTTTTGAGGAGGCAAATGTTGCCGATGATGCACAGCTTTACATCAATGCTCACGGCACAAGCACACATCTTAACGACCTTACCGAAACAATGGCTATCAAAACTGCTCTCGGTGAAAAGGCTTATGATGCAAATATCAGCTCAACAAAATCAATGACAGGTCATCTTCTCGGTGCAACAGGCGCAGTTGAGGCTATCGCTTCGGTTATGGCTCTCAATGACGGTGTTATTCCGCCGACAATCAACCTTGACGAACCCGATGAAGGTCTTGACCTTAACTATACACCTAACAAAGCAGTTAAGCGTGATGTAAATGTTGCCGCTTCAACCAACCTCGGCTTTGGCGGACATGACGCTTGTCTTGTATTTAAAAAATATTAAGCGAGGGAATTACTATGAATAAAATCGAAGAAATAAAGGAATATATTTCCCTTCTTGAAAATTCTTCTTTGAGCGTTCTTGAAATTGAAAAAGAGGACGGCACAAAGATTCATCTTGAAAAAGAACATCCGGCACAGCAGATTTTTAATGCATCTCCAATCGGCGCATATCAGCCGACTGCAACAGATGTTCCCACTCCTGCACCTGTTCAGCCACAGGCTCCTGCGGCTCAGCCTGCCGCTCCCGAAGAAGACGCCAAGACTGTAAACGCTCCGATTGTCGGTGTATTCTATGCCGCATCGGCACCGGGCAAGGCTCCTTTTGCTCCTGTCGGAAAGAAAGTAAGCAAGGGCTCAACCGTTTGCATTATCGAGGCTATGAAGTGTATGAACGAAATTCAGGCTGAGGACGACTATGAAATCGTTGAAGTTCTTGTTAAGGACGGAGATCTTGTTGAATACGGTCAGCCGTTATTCAAGGTTAAATAATCGGAGGACAGTATGAATCAGGAAGAAATTAAAAAGATTTTGCCGCATCGTGACAATATGCTTCTTGTTGAAGAGGCTGAAAGCGTTGACGAAAACACGGCAAAGGGCAGATATACAATCAAAGGTGACGAGTTCTTTTTACAGGGACATTTCCCCGGTAACCCCGTTGTTCCGGGTGTTATTCTCTGCGAAATGATGGGACAGGCAAGCTGTTGCCTTCTTGCAGACAAGGTTAAGAACTGCACACCTTACTTTACGAAGATGAACAATGTTAAGTTCAGAAATCCCGTGAAACCTGGCGACACTCTTGAAAGTGTCTGCACACTCACAAAGAGCAGAGGTGCATTCTACTTTATTGACGCAAAGGGTTATGTCGACGGCAAGCTCTGTGTAAGTGCCGAGCTTTCGTTTGCACTTGTTGAAAATAAGTGATTGATTTTTAAAGGGCTGTCTGTGCCGTTTTGGGTGCAGACAGCCGTAATGCGATAAATAACTGGAAGTGAAAAAATGTTCTCAAAAATTCTGATTGCCAACCGTGGCGAAATTGCAGTAAGAATTATCCGTGCGTGCCGTGAAATGGGCATCAGCACTGTTGCAATTTATTCCGAGGCGGATAAAGATTCTTTGCATGTTCAGCTTGCCGATGAAAGCTACTGCGTAGGCGGTAGCCGTGTTGCCGACAGCTACCTTAATATGCCTGCGATTCTCACCGTTGCCGTTGAAAGCGGTGCTCAGGCTATTCATCCCGGCTACGGACTTTTGTCCGAAAATGCCAAGTTTGTTTCGCTCTGTGAACAGTGCAACATCAACTTCATCGGTCCTTCATCCGATATGATAAAGCTTTTGGGTGACAAGGACAACGCAAGAAAGACTATGCGTGCCGCAGGTGTTCCCGTAACCCCCGGCTGCGATATTGTTGAAAGCGTTGAGCAGGCAAAAGAGGAAGCTGAAAAAATCGGTTTTCCGCTTCTCATCAAGGCTCGTTCAGGCGGCGGCGGAAAGGGTATTCGCCGTGTTGATTCAATTGAGCAGTTTGAAGAGGCATTTTTGTCAGCTTCAAGCGAGGCGCAGTCGGCATTCGGTGACGGTGCCTGCTACATAGAAAAATTCATTCACCCTGTAAAGCACATTGAAATGCAGCTTTTGTGCGACAAATACGGCAATATCGTTTGTCTTGGCGAGCGTGAATGTTCTGTTCAGAGAAAGAACCAAAAGATGATTGAAGAAAGTCCAAGCCCCGCTCTTGACGAGAAAACCCGTAAAGAGATGATGATTGCGGCTGTTAAGGCGGCAAAGGCAGTCAACTATGTCAATGCAGGCACAGTTGAATTTTTGCTTGATATGGACAACAACTTCTACTTTATGGAGATGAACACCCGTCTTCAGGTTGAACACGGCGTTACCGAAATGGTAACAGGTCTTGATATTGTTCAGTGGCAGATAAGAATTGCCGCAGGTGCAAAGCTTTCCCGCACTCAGGACAGCATCTTCACACACGGCAATGTAATTGAGTGCCGAATCAATGCCGAAAATCCTGAAAAGGGATTCAGACCGAGCTGCGGAAGAATTACAAGACTTCACACCCCCGGTGGTGCATTTGTAAGATTTGATACGGCGATTTATCAGGACTATTTTGTTCCTCCGTACTATGATTCGATGATCGGCAAGCTGATTGTTCAGGCAAGAAGCCGTGCCGAGGCGATCAGAAAGATGAAAATGGCTCTTTCCGAGCTTACCATTGACGGAATTGACATTAACCGTGACCTTCTTGCCGAGATTCTCTCGGACGAACAGTTTGTGAGCGGTGAATATACAACAGATTTTATGGCAGAGTTTGAAGAAAAACACGCCGACAGGAAGAAGTAAAAGATATGGATTTGTTTGCTTTCAGAAAACCGAAGAATGAGCTTGAGTCCGATGAGGGCGAGAGCAAAAATGTTCCCTTCGTTCCCGAAGAAATGTGGATAAAATGCCCCAAATGCAACACTATGCTCCTTACGACGGATATGGAGGAAAATCTTCATGTCTGCACAAAGTGCAACCACCATTTCAGAATGAACGGAAGAGATCGAGTTGAAATGCTTGCCGACAAGGATACCTTTGTTGAATTTGACGCTGACCTTTCAAGCCATAATATTCTTGATTTTCCGGGATATGACGAAAAGCTTGAAAAGGCGAGAAAAACAGGTGCAAAGGAGTCTGTTATCTGCGGCGAGTGTAAAATGAACGGCATTGATACCGTACTCTGTGTTATGGATCCGACCTTTATGATGGGAAGTATGGGCGTTGTAACGGGCGAAAAAATCACCCGTGCGTTTGAATATGCAACCGAAAATGCAATGCCGATTGTTGTTTGTACTGCGGCCGGCGGTGCAAGAATGCAGGAGGGTATCCTCTCGCTTATGCAAATGGCAAAAACTTCCGGTGCGGTAAAAAGACACAGCGACGCAGGCAATCTCTACATCACCGTGCTTACAGACCCGACAACAGGCGGTGTTACCGCGTCGTTTGCAATGGAGGGCGACATTATTCTTGCCGAGCCCGATTGTCTTGTTGCCTTTGCAGGTCCGAGAGTAATCGAGCAGACAATCCGTCAAAAGCTCCCCAAGGACTTCCAAACATCGGAATTTGTTCTTCAGAAGGGCTTTATCGATTCGGTTGTCAGCAGAAATAATTTGAAATCTACACTTGTAAAACTGCTTAAATTGCACGGTTACAGCGGTGAGGAGGCTTAAAAATGACAGCTTACGAAAAGGTTATGGCGGCGAGAGATGCTAACAAGCTGACCTCGGTTGACTATATTGCCCATATGTTCGGTGACAGCTTCATTGAGCTTCACGGTGACCGCAGATATGCCGATGATAAAGCAGTTGTTGCAGGACTCGCAATGCTCTTTGACACTCCCGTTACTGTAATCGGAATTGAAAAGGGCAGAAATACAAAAGAGCGTGTTGAACGCAACTTCGGTCAGGCTCATCCCGAGGGCTACCGCAAGGCTTTAAGACTTATGAAACAGGCTGAAAAGTTCAGAAGACCTGTTCTTTGCCTTGTCGATACAAGCGGTGCATACCCCGGAATCGGTGCGGAGGAAAGAGGTCAGGGACAGGCTATTGCAGAGAATCTTATGGAAATGATGACTCTTAAAACTCCTGTGCTTACAGTGCTTATCGGTGAGGGCGGCAGCGGCGGTGCGCTTGCACTTGCAGTTTCCGATGAAGTATGGATGCTTGAAAATTCCGTTTATTCGGTAATTTCTCCCGAGGGTTGTGCGTCAATTCTCTGGAAAGACAGCTCAAAGGCGGCTGATGCGGCAGAGGCTCTCAAGCTTACCGCACAGGATTTGTTTGACCTCGGTGTAATCGAGAGAATCATCCGTCAGCCAAAGGCAGGCGATCAGGCTATGTTTGAAAGCCTTAAAATGCTCATCAAAAGAACATTTGAAAAGAACCTTGCCCTTGATGACGAAGAGCTTTTGAATGCACGCTATGAGCGTTTCCGCAAAATAGGCATACCGGAATAATATCATTTATTTATATTGAAACGGCTCTGTATCAATAGTTTGATTAACTCAAAAAAAGAATAAAGTGTAATTACAAGGGCTGCGAAAAAACAGTCTTACAAAAATAAAAAGGCACATAACCGAAAACAGTGACGGTTATGTGCCTTTTTGCGGTTTTGGTTTTATATATAAATTAAATTATATAATATCGCCTTCTCGCAATTGTAAAACTGTTTGCTCAAACATAGCCGAAAGCGTTTCTTTAAGTGCATTGATTTTGTTGCTGCAATCCTCAATAAAGCCATCGGTTGCCGTCTGTAATGAGAAAATGCTCTCCGATTTTGTAACCAAGGCTGTGATATTTGTAATTTTTAACACAGTAGTTTTGCCCCAAAATGGATAAAATCCTTTTAAAATTGATGTTTTGAGGCATAATATTCTTTTCTGAAAAAATATAGTTTCAAAGTTGAAAATTATTTTAATGATTTGTAAATATTCTTTGTTTTTTCGTAACTTTGATATTGATTTTTTCGTACCTATGGTTTATAATAAGACAAAAGGTGTCATAAGGTGTCATTTGGTGACTTTAAAAACCATTCAAGGGCATCTTTTGAAGAAAAGTGTACGGAGGTGGGCAGATGTTTTCCGGAATGACAAATCATTCTATTGACGCAAAAGGAAGAATTGTACTGCCCGCAAGGTTCCGTGAACAGCTCGGCGAAACATACTATCTTGCACGAGGCTTTGGCAACAAGTGTATTCAGGTTATGTCGGTTGAGCAGTTTAATGCAATGTGCGAGAAGATTCTGGCACTTCCTGCAAACCTGTCGATGGCTGTTCAATACACCTTTAACGCTACTGCCGTCGAGGTAACTTCTAACGCACAGGGTAGGGTAATAATTCCCCAGTCTTTGCGTGAATTTGCTGAGATTGAAGGCGATGCGGTAGTAATCGGTATGACAAACAGACTCGAAATTTGGAGCAAGAAAAATTATGAGGACTATGTTGCTTCTCAGAACGAAAATCTTGCGCTTGCTCTCAAGGAGTTAAAGCTTTAAGGAGGTTTTTATGGAATTTTCTCATATTCCTGTCCTTCTTGAGCAGGCCGTAGATGCCCTTGCAATTAAGGAAAACGGCATTTATGTTGACGGTACAGCAGGCGGAGGAGGTCACAGCAGTGAAATCCTCAAGCATCTTACAACAGGCAAGCTTATTTCGATTGATCAGGATCCCGATGCAATACTCACGCTGACAGAGCGCTTTAAGAAAAACGAAAACTCAATAATTATCAAGGGTAATTTTGCCGATATGGTCGGTCTTCTTCATTCAAGAGGAGTAGGAAGAGTTGACGGTGTTCTGCTTGATATCGGCGTTTCCTCGCACCAGCTTGACACTCCCGAAAGAGGCTTTTCGTTCCATGAGGACGCGCCTCTCGATATGAGAATGAGCCAAAGCGGAACAACTGCCGCCGAGCTTGTCAACACACTTCCCGCCGGCGAATTAAGACGGATTCTCAGCGTTTACGGTGAAGAAAAGTTTGCCGGTTCAATTGTAAACGGAATCGTTAAGGCGAGAGCCGAAAAGCCGATTGAAACTACCCTTGAACTTGCGGAAATCATAAAAGAAAATGTTCCCCAGCGTGTCCGCCGTGACGGACATCCTGCGAGAAAAAGCTTTCAGGCTCTGAGAATAGCGGTAAACGATGAACTCGGAGTTCTTGAAAGAGGTCTTGACGGTGCATTTGAGCTTTTGGGAAGCGGCGGCAGGCTTGCTGTAATTACTTTCCACTCCCTTGAGGACAGAATCGTAAAACAGAAAATGGCATTATGGTGTCAGGGCTGTACCTGTCCGAAAGACTTTCCTGTTTGTGTTTGCGGAAACAAGCCAAAGGCAAAGCTTGTTGTAAAAAAACCAATTTGTGCAAATGAAACAGAATTGTCGGATAACCCGAGAGCAAGAAGTGCAAAGTTGAGAATATGCGAAAAAATTTAAAAAAATTCTCTGTGACTATGGACAAAATTGCCTGTTTGTAGTAAAATATAACAAAGTTGTAAATGTTATTACAGACACAATGGATTGTGATTGAATATGTCATAATAACAAAATGTACGGCTTTTTGATAAATGTCCGATAAAATCGGGCTGATTGTGTGTTGTGTGTTTAAATGAAATTGTTAAAGGTTTGAAACTTTTTTGCTTTATGGAAAAATAAAGCAAGAATGTGTGTTTTATGGAATTGATATAGAAAGGCACCGGGTGCATTCAATGGCTTATGAAAACAGAAATGCAGCTTATGACTTGAGTCTTTTTGATGACAGCACCGACTATGTTTCGGGTACTGCCGTTCCTGAAAGAAAAGAAGAGGTACATAAGAAGCAGGAAAGAAAAAGAAGAAAAAACAATGTTGTAAGTCTTCCGAAGGAGGAACTCCAGAAGAACAGACGCCGCAAGCATAACAAATTTAAGCTTGCTTTGGGAACAGCAGGCGGTGCGGTTGCCGCGGTTGTTATCGGCATCATAATTGTCGGTCAGGTAAGACTTACCGAACTTAATCAAGAAGTTATTACAGCGAAAGAAACTCTTGCAAATGCACAGAGCGTTTATACACAAACACAGATGAAGCTTGAATCAAAGCTTTCAACATCGGATATTGAAAAATATGCCGAGGATACACTCGGTATGACCAAGGCTACGAACACACAAAAGGAATTTGTTACTCTCTCGGGCGGAGACAAAGCAGAGGTTTCTGCAACTCAGGAAAGTGACAATATCTTTGCACAGTTCTGGAATTCAGTACAGAATCTTTGGTCATAACATTCATGGTAATTTAATAGATATGTTATGAAAGAATGGAGAGTTAAGACTGCGTCTTGACTCTTTTTTCGGTATATATGCGGATTGAAACGGAGCGTAACGGACACTATTTTGCGGTGAAAGGAGCTTTACATTGCAATCACCAGGATCAAAAAACAACTTGAAAAAGCGTGCCAAAAAAGGACCTGCACAAAGGCTCAGACAGCGTACGGCAATATTGATTTTGCTTATACTTGTACTCGGTTTCGGTGCGGCTGTTTTAAGACTTACATACCTCACTACGGTTCAGAGCAGTGAGCTTCAGGAGGCGGCTGTTGATCTTCAGCTTGCCGACACAACTGTTTCTGCAAAACGGGGAACAATATATGACGCAAACGGCAATGTTCTTGCCGAGAGCGCGTCTGTTTGGCAGGTGGTAATGTCACCTATCAACTTTAAAAATGACGAGCAGCGTCAGGCTGCCGCAAAGGGCCTTTCGGAAATTTTTGACCTTGAATATAACGATGTTCTCGAGGACACAAAACAGCAGAGTCATTATGTTGTTGTCAAGAGAAGAATTGAATCCGACGAGCGGGAAAAGGTTCTTGAGCTTGTTGACACTTTGAAAAAGAATTACAAGTGTGCCGGTGTTATTCAGCTGCTTGACGACTATAAGAGATATTACCCGAAAAACAGCCTTGCATCCTCCGTAATTGGTTTTACGGGCAGTGATGATCAGGGACTTGAGGGTGTTGAGTATGAATATGACAGCTATCTGTCAGGGATACCCGGCCGTATCATTACCGCTCAAAATGCAAGAGGTATAGATATGCCGTTTCAGTATGAGCAGAATGTTGAATCTGAGGACGGCAACAATGTTTACCTTACAATTGATGAAACGATTCAGTCTATTTGCGAGAAGTATATGCAAAAGGGCGTTGAAGACAACAATGTTCTTAATAAGGGCGTTTGCATTGCAATGGATGTAAACACAGGCGCAATTCTTGCAATGGTAACAACAGACGGCTACGATCTTAACAATCCTTATGAGCTTTCGGCAAAGGATAAGAAGAAAATCAAATCAACTCCAAAAAAGAAACAGGCAGAGGCAGAGAGTGCGGCTCTCAGCGCTATGTGGAGAAACAAAGCTGTTGCCGACACATATATGCCCGGTTCTGTATTTAAGATGTGCGTTGCGTCAGCGGCTCTTGAGGAAAACCTTGTAAATGATAAAACATCTTTTACCTGTACAGGTTCAATTGAAGTTGAAGGAGAAACACTCCACTGCTCAAATATGGAAGGTCACGGAACACAGTCTTTTGTTGAAGCAATTTCAAACTCATGTAACCCTGCATTTGTCCAGATTGGTCAGATGCTCGGTGCAAGCAAGTTCCGTCAGTATTATCAGGGCTTCGGCTTCAGCGACAAAACAGGCATTGACCTCCCGGGTGAAGCTGAGGACAGCTTTTGGAAAGAAGGCAAAATGGGCGGCGTTGACCTTGCGGTTGCTTCATTCGGTCAGAACTTCTCAATCACTCCTATTCAAATGATCACAGCCTGTGCGGCTGTTTCAAACGGCGGTTATGTTGTTCAGCCTCATGTGGTTTCAAAAATCACAGATTCAAAGGGCAATGTAATCAAGACTGTTGATAAAAAAATCAAAAGACAGGTTATTTCAGACGATACATCCAAGAAGATGAATGAATACCTTGAATATAACACAGAAAGACAGGGTGCTGCCGCAGGTTATATTTCAGGCTATAAGGTAGCCGGTAAAACAGGTACATCTGAAAAAAAAGGTGTAACAAAGGTTGAAAGCTCATTTTCTGAGGACTATATCTCATCATTCTGCGGTTTTGCTCCGGCAGACGACCCGCAGATTGCAATGCTTGTATTCTTTGATACTCCCGACGGCGACGCCTACTACGGTTCACAGGTTTCGTCACCTGTATTTATCAATATTATGAGCGAGGTTCTTCCTTATCTTGATGTTAAGACCTCTTACACAGACGAGGAACTCGGATATGTTGACGCATCTGCCGGCGATTATACAGGCGTCAGCGTTGACGAAGCTAAAACAGCTGTTGAGGCTGACGGCTTTACGGCAACCGTAAAGGGTAACGGTTCAACTGTAATTTCACAGATTCCGACCGTATCGTCAGGACTTCAGAAGGGCGGCAGTATTGTCCTCTACACAGACAGCGACAGTCAGTCGGAAACAGTAAGTGTTCCGAGTCTTATCGGTCTTTCTCCCGATGAGGTGAACAATGTTGCAAGTGCCTGCGGACTGAATGTCAGCTTTTCGGGCGCAACAACATCCTCGGGAACAAGCTCGTCGCAGGATATTGAGGCGGGAACCTCGGTTAGTCCCGGAACGGTAATTACGGTATCTTTTGCGGATTCCTCTTCAACACTAAACGAATAACAAAAACACTTATTTGTCTGAAAGGAAAGATAACTATGATTTACGGAATATGGACATTTTGTGCGGCTTTAATTGCATTTATAATTTCAACTGTAACAGGTAAGTTTTTAATTCCATACCTTCGCAAGCTCCACTTTGGTCAAACAATTCTTGAAGAAGGACCTAAGTGGCACAAGGGCAAGCAGGGAACTCCCACGATGGGTGGCATAATGTTTATTGTTGCGATTGTTATTGTTACAATTGCAAGTACGGTTGTCTATGCCGTCACGGGAAATGAATTTGTAACTTCATTTTATGCAGATATACCAAAGGAATGCGTGCTTATTTTCTGCGGTCTTGGTCTTGCCGTTGCAAACGGTGTTATCGGTTTTATTGATGACTATATCAAGGTTGTAAAAAAGCGTAATCTCGGCCTTACAGCGTCACAAAAGCTGATTCTCCAGTTCCTTGTTGCCGCAGCTTTTCTTGCAGTTCTGGCAATTGCAGGCTTTGGCACAACGACAACTATTCCTTTTGCAGGCAAGGTTGACCTCGGTTTTTTCTACTATATAATAGCTGCGGTTGCAATTGTCGGAATTGTAAACTCGGTAAACCTCACAGACGGTATTGACGGTCTTGACGGGTCGGTAACATTTTTTGCCTGTGTGGCATTCATGCTTGTTGCCTGCACAAAAAGCTATCTTGGCATTACTGCAATGAGTGCTGCAGCTGCAGGTGCCTGCCTTGGCTTCCTTGTGTGGAACTTCCACCCTGCAAAGGTATTTATGGGCGATACAGGTTCGCTCTTCCTCGGCGGTCTTGTATGCGGTCTTGCATTTGCGGTTGATATGCCGATTCTTCTGCTTCCTGTCGGAATTATCTATATTGCGGAAGAACTTTCGGTTATTCTGCAGGTAAGCTATTTTAAGATTACACACGGCAAGCGTCTTTTCAAGATGAGTCCGATTCATCACCACTTTGAAATGTGCGGTTGGAGCGAGGTTAAGATTGTTGCTGTGTTCAGTACGGTAACTGCAATTTTCGGTGCAATTGCCTTTGCGCTTGCTTACTTTGGCGGATAACTTATATATTCCGTATAAATTTACAATAAATTTTAAGGGAGGAACGGTCTTTGGCTCCACAAAAAAGAATGATGCTTAAAGCTGATGTAAACAGAATATATGACGAAGAGGTTTACTCGGAGCAGAAGATCAGGGAAGAAAAGTTTTTTGTCCGTCCTTCTCGTCGGAGAAAGATGAAAAAAGGAAAGTTGTTTTCCGTTGGCATGGGACTTGACCTTCCGTTCTGTATAATCATCCTTGTGCTTCTTACAATCGGAATGATTATGATGTTTTCTGCAAGCTATGCCTATGCTTATTACAATCAGGGCGACAGCTACTATTACCTTGTAAGACAGCTCATTTTTGCCGTTATCGGCGTAGGCATAATGTTTGTTCTTTCGTTCTTCAACTATAACAAGCTCCACAAGGTTGCACCGGTTGTTCTTGCAATTTCATATTTGTGCCTGCTTGTGGTTCTTGTACTGCCCGGCTCCGAGGGTGTTAAAAGATGGATTCCTCTCGGCATTTTTAACATTCAGCCTTCCGAAATTGCAAAGTTTGCAATCATCCTTTTCTTTTCACATTGGTGCAGTAAATACTATAACAAAATGCAGTTTGCCCGTTACAGCGTTTTGCCGGGTATAATTGTTTTCGGTTCAACAGCACTTTTGCTTTTTCTTGAACCGCACTATTCGGGCATCGTAATTATCGGCATCCTCTCCGTTGTAATGCTTTATATCGGCGGAATGCAGACAAAGTACCTCGGAATAGGTCTTGGACTTATTGTCGGAGTAGTGCTTATACTTGCCGTCACAAACAGCCTGTCCTATGCTATGAGCCGTCTTGACGGTTGGGGTCAGGCACTTGAATATACAACGAACGAAATGTGGTGGACTACATATCAAACCCGAAATTCGCTCTATGCAATCGGTTCGGGCGGACTTTGGGGGCTTGGTCTGGGTCAGTCAAGAATGAAGTATCTCTACATTCCCGAACCTCAGAACGACTTTATCTTTGCCGTTGTTGTTGAGGAGCTCGGTCTTGTGGGCGCACTTATGATTCTTCTTATTTTTGCGCTTCTCGTATGGAGAGGAATAACGCTTTCACTGCGTGCAAAGGATAAATTCGGCAAGCTTCTCGGCATCGGTCTTACTTCACAAATCGGTATTCAGGTTGTGCTGAACATCCTCGTTATCACCGACTGGCTGCCAAACACAGGTATCAGCCTTCCGTTTTTCAGCTACGGCGGCAGCTCGCTTATTATGCTGCTTGCCCAGATGGGACTTGTGCTTTCAATTTCCAGAACGGCAAACATTGAAAGACAGTAATTTAAAAATCAGCAGTTTTTTAGTTTTCTTCTGCATATTTTTTTGCAGAATTTTCAAAAGAAAGGTAAGAAAATTATGAAAGTATTGCTTGCAGGCGGCGGCACGGCAGGTCACATAAACCCTGCCCTTGCAATAGCCGGATATATAAAGAATAAAAGAAGTGACGCCGAATTTTTGTTCATCGGCAACCGAGGCGGAATGGAGCAAAGACTTGTTCCGCAGGCCGGCTTTGACATTAAGTCAATTACAATCAGCGGCTTTAAGAGAAGCTTTTCTCCGAAAAGTATGCTTGAAAATGTTAAGACGGTTTCAAGAACCTTCACTTCTTCAAGAGAGGCAAAGAAAATAATTGCCGAGTTTAAGCCCGATATCTGTATCGGAACAGGCGGATATGTTTCGGGTCCCGTTATAAGAACAGCCGCAAAGATGGGTATTCCGTGCATTATTCACGAGCAGAACGCCTATCCGGGCATCACAAATAAAATGCTTGCAAAAAGCGTTAAAAAGGTAATGCTTGCCGTTCCCGACGCAAAGAAATATTTTGATAAAAATGTTGATTTTGTCATTACCGGAAACCCTGTAAGACAGGAAATCCTAACGGCAAAAAAGGAAGAGTCAAGAAAAGAACTCGGGCTTGACAACCGTCCCGTTGTGCTTTCGTTCGGCGGAAGCCTCGGAGCAAGAAAAATAAATGAAGCTGTTGCGGACCTTGTTGCAAGAAGCGGTATTGACGGCAGATATCAGCACATTCACGCATACGGCAGTTACGGCGACTGGTTTCCGCAGCTTGTTGAGGAAAAGGGTACCGACATTGCCGATTGTCCGAATCTTGATATAAGACCTTATATTGATAATATGCCGACTTGTATGGCGGCGGCTGACCTTGTAATCAGCCGTGCAGGTGCAATTACCCTCAGTGAAATTCAGGCTATGGGCAAACCTGCAATCCTTATTCCGTCACCAAATGTTGCCGAAAATCATCAGTATCACAATGCAATGGCACTTGTGAATGCAGGTGCGGCTGACATTATTGAAGAAAAAGACCTTACAGGCGCAGCTCTTATGCGAAAGGCCGACAAGATGCTTCTTAACCCCGAAAAACTTGAAAAGTACAGTGAAAATTCACGAAAAATGGCAATAACCGACGCCAACGAAAGAATTTATTCGGTAGTAAAAAAGGTTCTCGGACTTGTGTGACAGTAACATTTGTAACGCTTTCTCATAGAATATAAAGGTATTCTTTTTTGAGAGGGTGTTATTGTGTCAAAACTGCTTGTTACAGGAGGCAAAAAGCTTGACGGAGAGGTTGAGGTTCAGGGTGCCAAAAACAGTGCTTTGCCGATTATTGCAGCCTCAATACTTACAAAGGGCGAAAATGTAATTTACAATTGTCCCTCGCTTTCCGATGTTGACGCGTCTGTCAACATTCTGAGGTATCTCGGCTGTGCCGTCACACGATACGGTAAGACGCTTCTCATCAGCTGTGACGGTATCAATAGATTTGATGTTCCCGATGAATTGATGCGAAAAACAAGAAGTTCAATTGTTTTGCTCGGAGCAGTTCTTGCAAGAACAGGAAGGGCAAGGCTTTCGTTTCCCGGTGGGTGTGAAATCGGCTCAAGACCGATTGATTTGCATCTTAATTCACTTAGGGAGATGGGTGCTGATATTCGTGAAAAGCACGGTTATCTTGAGTGCTTTGCGCCAAAAGGACTTTACGGAACAAAGATAACGCTTTCGTTTCCGAGCGTGGGAGCAACCGAGGATATTATGATTGCCGCCTGTCTTGCAAAAGGCACAACAACAATCATCAATGCCGCCCGTGAGCCTGAAATCTGCGATCTTGCAGACTATCTCAATTCCTGCGGCGCCGATATTTCGGGGGCAGGCGAGGGCATTGTCGTTATTGAAGGTGTAGGTTCTCTTAGCGGTTCGGTTCACACGGTTATTCCCGACAGAATTGTTGCCGCAACGCTTATGTCCTGTGCTGCTGTAACAGGTTCAAAAATCGTACTTAACGGAATAATCTCTTCCCACCTTGCGGCGATTATTCCGACATTCAAAAGTGCAGGGTGCAGGATAAGAATTTCGGACGGCAATCTTGAAATAACCGCCCCCGAAAGACTTAAATCAATGAAGACAATCAGAACAATGCCATTTCCCGGTTTTCCTACGGATGCACAGGCGCCAATGCTTGCGGCATCGTGTGTTGCAGACGGGACAACGGTGTTTGTTGAAAATATATTTGAAAACAGATACAGACACGTCCCCGAGTTGGTCAGAATGGGTGCCAATGTCAAAACAGAAGGCAAGGTTGCCGTGGTTGAAGGAGTGAATATGCTTTACGGAGCATCGGTTGAAGCTCCCGACCTGCGCGGAGGAGCAGCTCTTGTGATTGCAGGACTTTGTGCCGACGGCAAGACTGAAATCGGCGGCGCAGAGTATATTGAAAGAGGCTACGAGTGCATAGAGCTTGTGCTTTCGACACTTGGGGCAGATATAAAGAAAATATAGAGTAATCAGGTAATAAAATTGAAGCTGTCGCAGGGCGGAGATCCGCCCTCGGCAGATGATACAGAAGGGAGGATTTGCTTTGAACGATAACAGGAAGAGAAGACCGCTCACCGCAAAAGAGAGGAAAAGTCTTGACAAGCAGCGAAAAAATGCCGCAAAGCAGGCAGAAAAATATCACAAAGAAAAAGCAAAGCAGGATAAGAAAGCTAAAAAATCTCCCAATACAAAAAAAGGACAGCAGAAAAAGGCTTCTAAAAGTAAAATTCAGGAGGCTTTTATTAAGCAGAAAGAAGAACAGGCCGCACAAAGACCTGCCGAGAATATGAGCCGTGAAGAAAAATTCAGAAGAAAAGGCAAGGCTAAAATAAAGGAGCTTAAGCCAAAGGATTATGAAGACGGCTATTATGTAGATGAATTTGGAGAAAAGCAGAAACAGGAAAAGCGTGCAAGGCAAATTCGCGCACAGGAGCGTGAGGTTATCCGCAGAAGGAAAAAATCCCTTACAAGCACACAGATTAAACGCAGAAGAATTGCACTGTACAGTTCAATTTTTGCGGCGGTTGTTGCAATAGGCGTTATTCTAAGCCTTACAGTCCTGTTTAAAACAGAAAAAATTGAGGTTGTAGGGGACAAGTACTACAGCAAGGAACAGATTATCGCATTCAGCGGTGTTGATTATCAGGAGAATATTTTTATAGGCGCAATGTACAACACCTCTGAAAAGGTTGTTGAAAACCTTTCGTACATAGAGAGCGTAAGTGTAAGCTTTAATATTCCGGACACAATAACAATAACTGTTGTTGACGCAACACCTTCTTATGTTATTCCAAACGGAAAAAGCTTTTTGCTTATAAGCTCAAAGGGCAGAATACTTGAAGAAATTACCGATAACACGGACAAGCTGCCGCTGCTTACCTGCGGAAAGGTAAAAACTACCGAGGTTGGCAAGTATGTGGCGTTCAATGATGCCAATGTTCCCGATATTCTCAGCGATGTTTCACAATGCCTTATTGACAATAAAATAAAAAATATCACTGCCTTTGATGTTTCGGATACGGCAAATATCAAGCTTGTTTATGACGGAAAAATCACAATCAATATCGGACTTCCCGATGATATTGACTACAAAATCAGAACAGCAATGACAATCATCAACGAAAAGCTTGACCCGAACAACACGGGACTTGTTGCAGGAACGCTTGATGTTTCGGCTTGCAGTACATCAAAAATTTCTCACTACAAACCTGCCGCAACTCAGCCCACAGCCGCAACACAGGCAACAACTCAGGCGGCTACACAGGCAGCGGATTCGTCGGGTGACGGTACCGGCAGCAATTATACATGGGATGACGGCACTTATTCTGACGGAAATACGGGTTATTATGATGACGGCCAAGGTGACGGCAACGGCTACAGTGCCGATGGCGGTTATTCAGGTGACGGCGGATATGACTACGGCAACGCAGACGGCGGTTATTCAGGCGACGGCGCAGATGCCTACGGCAATGCATACGGCGGCAATACGGGCGAGTAATTTTTCAGCAGAATTTTCCGTATAAATTTGCAGAAAAACGGCTGAAAAGCATTGCTATTTTGAAAAAAGTATGATAGTATAAGATAGTATAATTGTGTACTATGAAGAATAATGAGTTCTGACTGAAAGTTGACAATATATAAGGAGGACGAAAAAATGGCTTTTGAACTGGAATTGGAAAACGAGTATATGCCTAAAATTAAAGTGATCGGTGTCGGCGGAGGCGGCGGCAACGCTGTTAACCGCATGGTAGCAACCGAGGTTAAGAATGTAGAATTTATCGCAATCAATACAGATGAACATGTTTTAAGACTCTCAAAGGCTTCACAGAAAATACAAATCGGTGAAAAGCTTACAAGAGGTAAGGGCGCAGGCTCTATGCCGCAGATTGGTCAGGAGGCAGCTGAGGAGAGCAGAGATGAAATTGCCGCTCTTCTCAAGGATACGGATATGGTATTTGTTACAGCCGGTATGGGCGGCGGTACAGGTACAGGAGCTGCTCCCGTAGTTGCCAAAATTGCAAAGGATATGGGTATTCTTACAGTCGGCGTTGTTACAAAGCCGTTTGCTTTTGAAGGCAAGAGAAGAATGACTCAGGCTGAGCAGGGTATTGCAGAGCTTTCTGCCTGTGTTGACTCGCTTATCATCGTTCCTAACGAAAGACTCAAGTATGTTTCAGATACAAGCATCACTCTCCAAAACGCATTTGCTATTGCCGATGATGTTCTCAGACAGGGTGTTCAGAGTATTTCTGATCTTATCCTTCTCCCGGGTCTTGTAAACCTCGACTTTGCCGATGTTACTTCCGTAATGAAGGACGCAGGCTACGCTCATATGGGTATGGGCAGTGCAACAGGCAAGGACAAGGCAACTGTTGCCGCAGATATGGCTATTTCAAGTCCGCTTCTTGAAACTTCGATTGATGGTGCAAAGGGTCTTATCATTAACATCACAGCTTCCGCTGATGTAAGTCTTGATGATATTGACGCCGCTTCAACAATGATTAAGGACAAGGTTTCAGATGATGCAAACATTATCTGGGGTGCTGTTATTGACGATAAGATGGAGGACGCTATCAGCGTAACGGTTATTGCAACAGGCTTTAACGCAGACGGTCAGATTGCTAAGAAGAATCTTACAGAGGCAGTTTCATCAGCGTCAGCTCCTGTTGCGGCAAAGGAAGAGCCAAAGCCTGCAACCAAGGACAAGACCGATGATGACGATGACACCTTCTATGATATTATGTCAATTTTCAACAAGTAATAAATTCTGATGTAATTGAGGCACTCCTTGAGGGGTGCCTTTTCGTTTGACAACGGCAATTCCGTTATGGTATAATTTGAACGGAATAAGGGGGAATTGTGAGCTTTTGTGCTTTTACAATTTCTCTTTTTTTGAGCGAAATCCAAAAGCAAAGAAGGCGGAAAAATGAAAAAACTACTTGCACTTTTGATTGCCTTGATGACTGTTCTTTTGTGCAGCTGTTCATCAGGCGGTGAAACAATCCGATTAGGTGCGGCAGGTACCGGCGGAATTTATAACGAAGCGGCAAATTCGATAAAGTCGATTGCCGATGCTGACGGTACTCTGAAAATTGAAACAAAGACAACAGCCGGTTCTGCGGCAAATGTTCGTTTGCTTTCGCAGAATTATCTTGACGCCGCAATTGTTCAGTCCGACATTGCTCACGACGCACTTAACGGCGAAAATAATTTTGAAAAATCCGGCAGCCTTGAGGGTTACAGCGCTGTTGCAGGTATGTTTACAGAGGCTTGTCATATCGTTGTAAGAAAAGATTCTGATATTAACAGTGTTGATGATTTGCTCGGCAAAACCGTGAGCATAGGTGAAGAAGAATCGGGTTCGGAGCTTAACGCAAAGCAGATTCTTTCGGCATACGGGCTTAACTCAAAAATGGTTAAGGAAAAAAATCTTAATTATGCCGATGCCGCAAAACAGTTAGAGAACGGCGAAATTGATGCGGCATTTTTCACACTCGGACTTAATGCAACAGTTGTTGAGGAACTTTCAAAGCAATGTGACATTAAGCTTATAGGAATTGATGACGCAGCTGTTAAAAAGCTTAAAAACACTTACAGCTATGTTGACTGTAAAATTCCGAAAAACACTTACAACGGGCAGAGTGATGAAGTCGGCACAGTTGCGGTAAAGGCTGTTATGATTGTGAACGACAGACTTTCAGACGAACAGGTGAAGAAGCTTACACAGCTTGTCTTTGACAATGCGCAGGAACTTCAGCTGACTGTTTCGGCGGATGTTGACATAACACTTGAAAAAGCCGTTGAAGGTGTTAAAATTCCTTTTCACAAGGGTGCGGCAGAATATTATTCCGAAAAAGGAATAACGGTAAAAACAGCAGGATAACTGCGAAAGGATTGGTGCTGATTGAATATAACTCTTGATATGTATCAGACAATCGCAGTTGCTGTTATTGTTCTGATGGCCGGTGCGTTTCTGAAAAAGCGTATATCGTTTTTGCAGAAATTTTGTATACCTGCACCTGTAATCGGTGGTTTGCTTTTTGCAATTCTCACGCTGATTTTCTATATGACAGGTGTTGCTGTAATTGATTTTGACGATACTCTAAAGGAAGTCTGTATGGTGTTTTTCTTTACCTCAGTCGGATTCCAGGCGAATCTCAAGGTACTGAAAAGCGGAGGCAAATCCCTTATTGTATTTTTATTTCTTGTAATTATGCTCATTGTAATGCAGAACTTCTCTGCAATCGGACTTGCAAATCTGATCGGACTTGACTCGCTTACGGGTATGACAACGGGTTCAATTCCTATGGTAGGCGGTCACGGTACGGCGGGCGCTTTTGGTCCTGTACTTGAGGATTTCGGCGTTCAGGGTGCGACAACTGTTTGTACTGCCGCCGCAACATTCGGTCTTATCGCAGGTTCACTTATGGGCGGACCTGTCGGAAACAGACTTATTAAAAAGCACAACCTTATTGCCACAATCAAAGCAGAGGATGACAGCCTTCTTGTTGAAGAAGAAGAAAAGCACGAACGACATTTTTCAATGTATGCTCCGGCAGTATTTCAGCTGATTATAGCGGTCGGACTCGGTACGGTTGTTTCAGATTTGCTTTCACTTACGGGCATGACATTCCCGATTTATATCGGTGCAATGATTGTTGCCGCAATTATGAGAAACATCGGTGAATACACGGGTAAAATCACTATTCATATGGGCGAGATTAACGACCTCGGCGGCATATGTCTCTCACTTTTCCTCGGTATTGCCATGATTACACTCAAGCTTTGGCAGCTTGCTGACCTTGCGCTTCCGCTTATTATACTTCTTGCAGGTCAGGTTGTTCTTATGTTCATTTTTTCGTATTTTGTCGTGTTCAACATTATGGGCAGAGATTACGACGCCGCTGTTCTTGCGGCAGGTACTTGCGGTTTTGGTATGGGCGCAACGCCAAATGCAATGGCAAATATGCAGGCAATCTGCGAAAAATACGCACCGTCCGTTAAGGCTTATCTAATTGTTCCGATTGTCGGCAGTTTGTTTGCCGACTTCCTGAACAGTCTGACGATAACATTCTTTATAAATTGCATTTAGAATCGGAGGCAGGTATTATGAAGGACAGGAAATTTACATTTGATTCCGAAAACCTTGCTTTTCCCGAGATTCACACGGGCAAAGTTAAGCAGAATGATGTTGCCGAGGATAACACAGACAGCACGGTTGTTTATGATACTGTCGCTGTTCCCGAGGTGCATCTCAAAAAGCATAAGCATAAAAAACAGAAGAAAGACAATGAATAAAACAACAGCCGTACATTTCAAAAGTGTACGGCTGAAATTTTTGTATTTAATTTTGAAATAAAACTTTACCTTCCGTAATGGGTGTGTATGCGGTAAGTTCGGCCATGTCAAGGTCGGTTTTGTGCATATCAACCGCACAAATTTGGTGATTGTTGTAGGTAGTGTAGTAGTAGATTCCCTTGTCGGCATTGCAACAGGAGGTGTAAAGTGTGATTTCATACTTTCCCTCTGCAACCTCGCAACAACCTCTCTGCTGGTCAACAGAACCGAGAATGTGGAAAAACTGGCTCACGCTTTCGCTTTCGCTGTCACCCGAAACGGAGTTCAGCTTTGTGAACGCAACCTTTGCAAAACGGGATGCGGATGAAAGGTCGCCCGGCAGTCCGATTGCACCCATTCCACGGCTGTATGTGGTAAGCTCGGCACTTTTGCCGAAGTTGTTTTCGGGTTGCTTTGGTGAGAGTGACATATAGTTGTTGAGCATGAACATCTGAATGTCAAACGGCGGATTGTTTGTCAGCACACCGACAGGGTTGTCATAGACCTTGAGTCCGTCAATTGTCGATTCAACTGTAAGCGATTCGTCTTTGTCGGAAATAATCCAATGCAATTGAGCACAGGGGAGCTTGTCGCTGAACTGCGTATTTGTTATGTTAAGGTTTTCAAGCTTTTTTCTTGCCTGCAAAACGCTGTCGCAATGTGAAAGTATATACGGGATGAACTCAAATTGTGCAATATTTTCCTTGCCGTTTTTCGGTTCAAAATATACGGCATTTCTAACAAAATTTAGCCCTGCCATACACAAGCCTTTTTCATTCATTGCATCGTAATATAGCGGATAACCGTCCGCAATGTGCGCCATGCCAATCATCGCAAAGTGGCTGTTGCATTCGTTTGTATGGCGGAACTTAAACGGAAAATTTCGTGGAGTAATTGTAATTTCGTCACCGTATGAAAATTCATAATCAAGCGTTCTGCCAAAGTAAAAGTCTTTTGTTTTATATGTTGCCGCTGTACACATATCATCAGCCTCCGATTCTTTTAATAATAAATATTCTTCCGCTTGGTATAGAGTATCATACTGCTTAAACAAAATGATTGCAAGGTTATTTTTGGAAAATTACAAAAATTGTCGAAATCACTTGAAAAATTAACTTGCTCGGTATATACTATATATGTCAATATGAATGGGAATGAGGTTCTCCCACGGCTTTTGTCGAAACCGCTTTTGCTGATGACTTCTGTTTTTTGAACAGGGGCATTGGCTTTTTTTATGCGATGTTCTTTGTGCGGAAATTTTGAGGAGGAAATTTATGAAGAACAAATTTGTTGATTTTAAGGTGCTTGCAACATCTCTTTGCTGTTCCGTTGCAATGGGACTCATATCGTTTGCGTTTCTGAAATGTCTTGAATATGCGGCAGATTTCAGAAGCTTCTTTCCGCTGTGCTATATGTTTTTGCCCGTGGCAGGCATTGTGACCGCCTTTGTATACAAGCGTGTCGGCGGAAAGTCTTCAATGGGCAACAACATTATTATTGAGAGTGCAAACGACGGTGAAAAAGTGCCAAAGCGACTTGCTTCGCTGACATTTATATTTACCTGCATAACCCACCTTTTCGGCGGTTCTGTCGGCAGAGAGGGAACTGCCGTTCAGATTGGTGGTTCGCTGACAAGCAATGTTGCCGATTATCTCGGCTTTAAAAATAATGACCGAAGTACAATTGTTCTCAGCGGAATCAGCTCTGCATTCGGTTCGGTTTTCGGCACACCGTTTGCAGGCGCATTTTTCGGAATGGAAGTCTGCTGTGTCGGAAGATTGTCGGCAGGTGCGGTAATTCCGTGCTTTGCGTGTTCATATCTTGCAAATTTTGTTACACAGCTTCTCGGCTTTAAACATGAAAGATATGCAATCTCGTCAATCCCAGATTTTGACGCAAGATTTCTTTTTGTGTTTTTAATTGCGGCAGTTTGCCTCGGCTTAATCGGCAAGCTGTTTGCACTCGGAATAAAGTATGTAAAACTTGCATACTCAAAAATTTTCAAGAACTACCTTCTTGCCGCAGCAGTAGGTGCGGCAATCGTCAGCCTTTTAATTTTTGCTTTGGGTCTTAACGATTTTGAGGGTTTAAGCACATGGATGCAGGACACCGCCTTTAAGGGCGATGCAAAATGGTACGATATGCCGGCAAAATATCTTTTGACCGTACTCACCCTCGGTGCAGGATTTCAGGGAGGAGAGGTTACTCCTATGTTTGATATGGGTGCGTCATTCGGCAGTTGGTTCGGAGGCAGCTGCGGATTTGATCCCACATTCTTTGCGGCAATCGGATTTGTATGTGTTTTTGCCGCAGCAATCAACACACCTATTACAGCAATCGTTCTCGGTATCGAAGTTTTCGGTGCGTCTGCCGCTCCGTATTTTGTGCTTGCAGTCCTCATCAGCTTTATAGTGTCAGGCAACACAACAATTTATCCCTCTCAAAAATTCCTTACAGACAAAAAACTTTTCAGTTTCAAAAAGAAGTGATACAATAGATACGGTACGATACATTATGTAAAAAGCTATGAAATCATTTTTATGCCAAAGGCAAGCAAACAATCTGCCTTGAACGCAGATGAAAAGAAATTTGCTGACCGTGTAAAAAATTTCTGTATGAGCTAATTTGGCATTAAAAGGGCGTTTAATAAAAACATAAAAGCGGTAGGAAAGACAGCCTGCAAAAATGCAATGCCTTTCCCACCGCTTTGATTTTTAAATCTTAATTATTGATAAGTACTGTAATCTCCGCCGTACATATCGGGGCGATTTACCCAATCACTAATGGAGCTGTTGCCGAAAATCGACTTGCTGTCGCCCGATACCGCCGCAGTTACATTGATTGCAATGCCTGCAATAATGACCGCACCAATCACACAGGCGGCAACAATTTTTACGATTTTAAAAGCTTTCTTTTTATCAATCGGCTGTTCTGCCGGCGGAATGTAGGGAATGGGTGGCTGATTTATTTCAAGTTCGGGCATTTCATTTTGAATCTGTGGTGCAAAGCCCTCCACCTGTTCAAAGCCTGTCTGCGGCAAAGGCGAGGTGTATTCTGTTTCGGTTGTTTCATTATTCTGTGTATGTAAAGCTTCGGAAATTTTCGTTCCGCACATCTGACAGAACGCAGACTCGGTTTCAAAACCGCAATTAGGACATTTCATAGGTTTGTACCTCGTAATTTTTGATAGTATGACACCATTTTATAACAATATTCACTTAAAGTCAATAAATGTGACAAAATCGCTCGGGATAAAGTTTGATATTATGTAAATAATATCGCAAAATTTTTGCAAAATAAGCCTGTATCTGTTGAAAACAAGGATAGTGTAGTGTATAATCTAAGTACGAATTGCAACATTATGTTGCAATTCAGAGATTCAATGTTCCATTGAACCTCTGAGGAGCTAACGCTCCTATGTACAAGATTGCAATCGGTCGCAAATTCTGCTCCTTGCGAGCAAAGCAGAGTGTTGCTCCGATTTAAATCTAAGTACAAATTACAAGCAAGGCAGAGCGTTGCTGCGATTTAAATTTAGTGAATGATTGAATAGAAAATAAAATACACACAGTGAAAGGATGAGTGCCTTGAGAGGACTGTATTCGTCAAAGACAAAAATCCGTAATCAAATTTTCACCGAGGTTGCAAGGTTTGCATACGAGGGCGGAGATTATTCAAAATTTGAAAATCTTCCGTATGAAATTATCCCGGGTGAAATTTCAACATACCGTGAAAGTATATTTCTCGAAAGAGCCATTGTGGGCGAAAGACTTCGCCTTGCAATGGGACTGCCGCTTTTGCCGGTTTCAAAACAAGCGCCTATCTCAACAGGTGTTGAAGAAAGTATGATTGACGAAAAGGTTTACGATCCGCCGTTAATCAATATAATAAAATTCGCCTGTCATAAGTGTGCCGAAAAAAGAGTGGTTGTGACAGACGGCTGTCAGGGTTGTCTTGAACACCCGTGTACAGAGGTTTGCCCGAAGGGAGCAATCTCGATTGTACACGGAAAATCGCATATTGACGATGAAAAGTGCATCAAATGCGGAAAATGTCAGGGTGCGTGCCCGTACAATGCAATCATAAAGCAGGAGCGTCCGTGTGCCGCCGCATGCGGTATGAAAGCTATTCACAGCGATGAATACGGCAGAGCAGATATTGACTATAACAAGTGCGTTTCATGCGGAATGTGCCTTGTAAGCTGTCCGTTCAGCGCAATTGTTGACAAAAGTCAGATTTTTCAGACTATTATGGCAATCAACAGCGGCACACCTGTTTATGCCGCAGTTGCACCTGCAATTGCAGGTCAGTTCAAGGGACTTCCGTCAAATAAAATCAGAAATGCCTTTAAGGCTCTCGGCTTTACCGATGTTGTCGAGGTTGCGGTTGGTGCCGACCTTTGTACGGTTGAAGAAGCCAAGGATTTTATGGAAGAAGTTCCCGAAAAACAGCCGTTCATGGCGACTTCCTGTTGCCCTGCATGGAGCGTTATGGCGAAGAAAACTTTCCCCGACATCGCTCCGTACATTTCAATGGCACTCACTCCTATGGTTCTCACGGGCAGACTTACAAAGCAGCATTATCCCGATTGCAGAGTTGTGTTTATCGGACCATGTGCCGCTAAAAAGCTTGAGGCAAGCCGCAGAAGTATCCGAAGTGATATCGACTTTGTGCTGACTTTTGAAGAAGTTGCAGGAATGTTTGCCGCAAAAGAGGTTGATTTTAACGCTGTTGAGGTTGACGAAAAACCGCTCTCATTCTCAAGCGCAGACGGCAGAGGCTTTGCCGTAAGCGGCGGTGTTGCAAAGGCTGTTGTCAATGCAATTCACAAACTTGATCCCGAAAGAGAGGTCAAGGTTGCCAATGCACAGGGACTTGACGAGTGCGTAAAGCTTTTGCGTATGGCAAAGGCCGGCAAGTACAACGGCTATCTGCTTGAGGGTATGGCTTGCCCCGGCGGTTGTGTTGCAGGTGCCGGAACAATCAACAATCCCGACAAATCTGCAATGGAGGTTCTCAAGAGCAAAAAAGAATCATGCTTTGAGGGCGCTGTTGACACTCCGTTTATTGACCGTTTGTCAACTCTTGAAAATATGTACAATGAGTTTGATAAGATGAAAGAAATTTAACAGGTCGGGTGATATTTTGAAAATGGTGATGTTAATTTTACGCATAATCGGCATTGCCGTGGCTGTTGTGTTTCTCGGATTTTTCGTAATCCCTATGACTCACGGAATTATCAACCCGGGCAATATTGCAGGAACTTTTTTGTGTCTGTGGCTGTTGTGCGTGTTAATTCCGCCCGTTCACGGAGCAATAAAGGCATTTTGCTTTAAGCATTTGTTTACTAAAATAGTTTTTCGTGTAGTGAATATCGGCTTTATCGCTTTTGCCGTTTACGGTGCGATTGTCACCTCTGCAATGGTGTGGGCAACCTGTCAGGCACCGCCCGAAAACTCAACTGCAATTGTCCTCGGTGCTCAGGTTAAGCCATGGGGACCGTCGGTAATTTTGCGTGGCAGAATTGACGCCGCAAAATCATATCTTGACGATTCTCCGAACGCAAATGCCGTTCTCAGCGGAGGACAGGGAAGTGACGAGATTATGAGTGAGGCGCAATGTATGTACAATGTGCTGACGGAGTCGGGCATTGATTCTTCAAGACTTTATATGGAGGACAAGTCAACCAACACAACCGAGAATATAAGAAATTCAATGAAAATTATTGAGGACAACGACCTTAATACCGATATTACGATTGTGACAGACGGTTTTCATCAGCTCAGAGCAAGGATAATTTGTTCGCAACTCGGCATAAAAGGAAATGTCGGAGCAGTAAGCTCCGACACAAGACTTTTGTATGTCCCTACTTATGCTGTTCGTGAGTGGTTCGCTCTTCCGTTTCAGCTTCTGTTTCGGTAGTCACAATCTCGGTGATGTCACCGTTTGTGTCAAAATGAGGCTTTGTCCTGTGACAGTTTGCAAACTCAAGCGGATAAACCTCGTGTTCCGTAACATCAACAATAGGGGAAATTTCCTTTTTGCTGTTTCGTGACGGCAACTCAACAGGATAATTTTCATTCTGTCGGTTGCCACCGTTATGATTAACATCGTAAAAACTCATAATAAAAACCACCTTTCCGTGAGGTGGTTTTATTTTTTGCAGAATTTTAAATTATATGCAGAGAAAAAATTTATTGTTATAGTGAAAATTTACAAAAA
Source organism: Ruminococcus bromii (assembly GCF_002834225.1). Taxonomy (GTDB): domain Bacteria; phylum Bacillota; class Clostridia; order Oscillospirales; family Acutalibacteraceae; genus Ruminococcoides; species Ruminococcoides bromii. Next base: position 37,984 of record NZ_NNSR01000039.1, read on the forward strand.
AATTGTATGAATCGCCTTAAATTCTATTGACAAAATGTTTTGTTGGTTATATTATTTATTTAAGGTTAAAAGTGGAATGTAATACGATTTCACAAAGCTTATTAAATTTAACAAAATAAGAGAGGAGTTTTTTTATGACGAAAAAACTTATAAGCATGCTTCTGTCAATCGCAATGGTGCTTTCTGTTGCCGTAGTTGGCATTTCGGGAGTATATGCGGCAATTGACAACGACGATCGCTATGTTCCAAGTGAGGAAACGGCTACCAAAAGACTTTATTTTGTAATGCCGGAATCTTGGAAAAATGAAAAATTCGGCGCAGACTCTGCCGGCATTTTTTGGTGGAACGGTTCAGACGCATGCGTGTTTAATGGCGGATCATCACAGGCTGCTCCTTGGCCGGGATACAAGATGCAGGTTTATGACGCTGACGCTAACATCTTCTATATTGACATTCCTTCAGATGTTCCTAATATTATTTTCAACAACTGCCTTAACGGCGGTGAAAGAGAAGAAGATGCAGAAACAGGTAAAGTAACTTTCGAGTTTGGTGAGGAACAGTTTAAGGCTGCTATGCAGACAAAGGATGTGTGTTGTGATTACTATTCGGAAGGTGACAGTACTTATTATGACAAATTACTTGACGGTGAATTCTGGGCAAAGGCTCAGGAGGCTGTTGAGGGTAATGATAAGACATTCCTTGGCAACTTCAAGGATAACTTCTTTATTGATACAGATTTTGACCTTGGTATCTCAATGACATTCAATAATATGATTTTTGTTATCAATCCTAACGACTATGATGTTAGTGTTCTCAGCGGTAAGGTGTTATACGGCGGTGAATTCTACTTCTTCTACGGCAAGAACGAGGAAACAGGCAAGTATGAATACGGCGGACTTCCTAACTATGACATGGCTAAGGAAAATGGCGTAGTCAGCGTTCTTGACAAATCTGTTTTCCCCAATCCCTCTGTTCAACCTACAGATCCTTTTAATGATATGATTTACGGCGATGTGAATAATGACGGCTTGATTACTATTGTTGACGCAACAATAGTGCAGAAATACATAGTAAATGTGGCGCAGTTAGATAATGTAAATCAGAAGTTAGCAGATGTTGATGTTGACGGTGTGATTACAGTTAAGGATGCAACAGCTGTTCAAAAGTATATCGTAAATGTAGACGGATACGGCAAAACAGGCGAAAAGTTTGCAGCTGCATAAGTTAGTTGAATAGCCTAATGAATACACCAAACCCCGAAGTTTTTACAGACTTCGGGGTTTAAATTTTGTTTTATTGTGCTCTGCTTTGTTGTGTCTTGTTTCGTTGTGTCTTAAATTATATGATCCAAAGCCTGTTTCACACCCTTACCTAAGTACCTTAGTCAACAGAACCACGCACTCGATGTGTGCGGTGTGGGGGAACATATCTACGGGTTGGATTTTTTGGGCTTTGTAGGGGCTGTTTTGGGTTAGGTAGGCTAAATCCCTTGCCAATGTTTCGGGGTTGCAGGAAACATAGACAACTTTTTTCGGAGACATTTTGATTAGTGATTCGAGAAATTTTCGGTCACTGCCGGCTCTTGGCGGATCCATAAACACAACATCGGGCTTTTCGTCCTCGTTTGCAGCTTCTCTCATGAACTCGCCCGCATCGGCTTTGTAGAAACGGATATTTTTCAGATTATTTGCTCTTGCGTTTACGATTGCATCCCTTACGGCATCGCCGTTAAGTTCTGCACCGATAACATTGCCTGCACCGTTTTTGGCGGCAATTATGCCGATTGTGCCGATTCCGCAGTAGGTGTCAAGCACGGTTTCGCTGCCTTTGAGATTTGCAAATTCAATTGCTTTGCCGTACAAAACTTCGGTTTGAACGGGGTTAATTTGGTAAAAGCTTTTCGGCGAAATTCTGAACCTGCAACCGCAGAGAATATCCTCAATATAACCCTTGCCGTACAGCACTTTCTGATTGTCACCGAGTACAAGGTTGGTGCGGTAGGGATTTATATTTTGCACAATGGTTGTGATTTCGGGAAACTGTTTCAGAATCGCTTTTACAAAATTGTTTTTTGACGGAAAAACAGGTGTACCTGTCACAAGCACAAGCATAATCTGATTTGTCGCAAAGCCTCTTTTCACAAGAATGTGACGGAGAAAACCTTTGCCTGTGTCCTCGTTATAGGTTGTCATTCTGAAAGAGGGGAGGAGCTTGCGTACTGCAACGATGATTTTGTCGGCAATAACATCCTCTGTCTGACAGCTGTCAATTCCGACAACATGATGACTGCCCGACTGATACACACCCGAAATGATTTTGCCCTTTTTGTCCGTATAAAAAGCCGCCTGAACCTTGTTGCGGTAGTGGTAGGGAGTTTTCATTCCGATAATTTTTTCAACGGTGCAAAAGCGTTTGAGAAGTTTTTCGACTTTTTTCTGCTTAAATTCAAGCTGTTCGGGATATGACAGATTTTGCAGTTGACAACCGCCGCATTTTTTGTAAACGGGACAGCTTTGTTTATTGGTTTCAGGTCTGTTACTCATAATATTTCCTCACATTTTATTGCATTGTATATATCCTTTATTTTATCATCAATCATATTGATATGCAACACAAACAAACCCTAAATGACAAAGAAAAACGCAGGAGGGAAATCCGCTCCTGCGCTTTCTGATTATTAACCGTTATATCGAAAAATTGAGGATTATCAGGTTATTGTAATCAATTAAAGATTTGTGTATCCCATAAGGCTTTCGTCTACCTCTTTGGCAACATCTCTGCCCTCACGAATCGCCCAGACAACAAGTGACTGTCCTCTGTGCATATCGCCTGTAACAAATACATTTTCAACATTTGTCTTGTGTGAGCCTTCTGCCGTTGCAACATTGGTTCTTGCGTTTGTTTCAACACCGAATGCCTTGGTTACATAGTTTTCACTGCCGAGGAATCCTGCCGCAATGAGTACGAGTTCAACATCAACCTTGTACTCTGAGCCTTCAACCTCTTTCATCATAAGTCTGCCTGTTTTAGCATCCTTTTCGGGTTTGAGCTTAACAAGCTCCGCACCTACAAGATTACCGTTCTTGTCAGCAATGAACTGCTTAACGGTTGTCTGATAAACTCGTGGATCGTGACCGTAAACTTCAATAGCCTCTTCCTGACCGTAGTCTGTTTTGCAGACTCTCGGCCATTGCGGCCATGGGTTATCGGCACTTCTTGTGTCGGGAAGCTTAGGCATCATTTCAAGCTGAAGAACGGATTTTGCACCGTGTCTGATGCTTGTGCCAACGCAGTCGTTACCTGTGTCGCCGCCGCCGATTACCATTACATTCTTGCCTTTTGCGCTGATGAATGTACCCTCTCTGAGGTTGCAGTCAAGAAGTGACTTTGTTGTTGATTTGAGAAAGTCAACGGCAAAGTGAATGCCGTTAGCCTCTCTGCCGGGAACTTTGATATCTCTCGGATTTGATGCACCGCAAGCAAGGATTACACGGTCAAAGTCCTTGAGAATTTCGCTTGCTTTGATGTCTTTGCCGACATTTGAGCAGGTTTCAAAGGTTACGCCTTCTTCTTCCATAATGTTAATCTTGCGTTCGATAACATCTTTTTCAAGCTTCATATTCGGAATGCCGTACATAAGCAGACCGCCTACTCTGTCATTGCGTTCAAATACCGTTACAGAGTGACCGCGCTGATTGAGCTGGTCGGCAGCGGCAAGTCCCGATGGACCCGAACCGATGATTGCAATTTTCTTGCCTGTTCTTACCTTTGGAATTCTTGCGTCTGCAAGACCTTCTTCATAGGCGTTTTCAATGATTCCGTATTCGTTGGCTTTTACGCTGACAGCGTCACCGTTTGCACCGCAGGTGCATGCCTTTTCACAGAGAGCAGGACATACACGGGATGTAAATTCGGGGAAGTTGTTTGTAACCTTAAGACGGTTGTAAGCCTGTTCCCAGTTGCCCTTGTAGATAAGGTCGTTCCATTCGGGAATGAGGTTGTTAAGCGGACAGCCTGAGAATGCAGAACCGATCTGCATTCCTGCCTGACAGAAAGGCACACCGCAGTCCATGCATCTTGCACCCTGTTTTTGCTGATCCTCTTTGCTGAGGGGATCGTGAAACTCGTCAAAATTTTTGATTCTTTCTTTTACGGAGTATGCCGGAGCATCCTCACGCTTATATTCCATAAATCCTGTTGGTTTTCCCATTGATGTCCCCTCCTTATTTATTATTCACAATTTCGTAGAAAGCTTCAATCTGTGCCTGCTCGTTTGTAAGACCTTTTTCTTCATAAGCGGCAATTGCAGCCATCATTCTCTTGTAGTCGTGCGGAATAATCTTCTTGAATTTCGGAAGATACTCGTCAAAGTTATCAAGGATTTTCTTGCCTCTCTGTGAACCTGTTGCTGCAACATGTTCTTCTATAAGCGTTTTGAGTTCGATTATATCGTACTTTTCTGTTACCTCAGAGAAGAGAACCATTTCTTTGTTGAGCTTTGTGTAAAGATCTCTTTCTTCGTCAAGAACATAGGCAACACCGCCTGACATACCTGCTGCAAAGTTTTTGCCTGTTTTGCCGATAACAACAACTCTTCCGCCTGTCATATATTCACAACCGTGGTCGCCGACACCCTCAACAACTGCCGTTGCGCCTGAGTTTCTTACGCAGAAACGCTCGCCTGCAACACCGTTGATAAATGCCTTGCCGCTTGTTGCACCGTAAAGTGCAACATTACCGATGATGATGTTGTTACCTGCGTCAAATGTTGAGTCCTTCGGAGGATAAACTACCAGCTTACCGCCTGAAAGTCCCTTGCCGAAGTAGTCGTTTGAGTCGCCCACGAGTTCAAGTGTGAGTCCCTTTGGAATGAATGCGCCAAAGCTCTGACCGCCCGAACCGTTGCAGACTACTGTAAATGTATCGTCATCAAGGTTGTTGTAATGCTTTCTTGTAACCTCAGAACCGAAGATTGTACCGAATGAACGGTCTGTGTTCTTAACATTGACTTCAACCTTTTTCTTTGTGCCTTTTGCAAGAACCTTTGCAAATTCTTTGCAGAGGATTCTCTCGTCAAGTGTTGATTCAAGTTTGAAATCATAAAGGCTCTTTTTGTTGTATTCAACCTTTTCCGAAACAAAGTTTGTATCAAGAATGTTAGAAAGGTCAACCTCGGCAGCCTGTCCTGTGATGCCTTCTTTTCTCTTTATGAGGTCAATTCTTCCGACAAGCTCATCAACGGTTTTTACACCGAGCTTTGACATATATTCACGAAGTTCGCTTGCTACAAACTTCATAAAGTTTATTACATATTCGGGCTTGCCGCAGAATCTTTTTCTGAGCTCGGGGTTCTGTGTGGCAACACCGAACGGGCAGGTATCAAGGTTACATACTCTCATCATTGCACAACCGAGAGTTACAAGCGGAGCAGTCGCAAAACCGAATTCCTCTGCACCGAGCATTGCTGCAATTGCAACATCACGGCCGTTCATAAGCTTACCGTCGGTTTCAATAACAACCTTGTTACGAAGGTCGTTCATAATGAGCGTCTGATGAGCCTCGGCAAGACCGAGTTCCCACGGCAGACCTGCATTGTAGATTGAGTTTCTCGGAGCAGCGCCTGTACCGCCGTCATAACCTGAAATAAGGATTACGCCTGCACCTGCTTTTGCAACGCCTGCGGCAACCGTACCTACACCGCATTCCGAAACGAGCTTAACAGAGATTCTTGCGTCTTTGTTAGAATTTTTGAGGTCGTAGATAAGCTGTGCAAGGTCCTCGATTGAGTAAATGTCGTGGTGCGGTGGGGGAGAGATGAGCGATACACCCGGTGTTGAATGACGGGTTTTTGCAATCCAGGGATAAACCTTTTTGCCCGGAAGATGTCCGCCTTCGCCCGGCTTTGCACCCTGAGCCATTTTAATCTGAATTTCGTTTGCAGATGTGAGGTATCTTGATGTAACACCGAAACGACCTGACGCAACCTGCTTGATTGCAGAACATCTGTCAACCTTCTGACCCTTTGTGAGAAGTCTTTCAAGGCTTTCACCGCCCTCACCGGAGTTTGACTTGCCGTGAAGCTGATTCATTGCAATCGCAAGTGTTTCGTGAGCCTCCTGTGAGATTGAACCGTAGGACATAGCGCCTGTCTTGAAACGCTTTACGATTGAATCAACGCTTTCAACCTCATCAAGCGGAACAGGAGTTTCTGCAAAGTTGAAGTCGAAAAGACCTCTGATATTTACAGGATCCATTTCTTCGGAAATCATATGAGAATACTTTTTGTAAAGCTCATAGTCGCCTGTTCTTGTTGCCTGCTGGAGCATATATATAGTCTGCGGATTGTAGAGGTGTTCCTCTTTGCCGCTTCTGAACTTGTGTGAACCACGGGATTCAAGCTCATCGCTTACACCGAGGTCAAGCGGATCAAATGCCGCTGTGTGAAGTTTGTCAACATTCTTTTCGATATCCTTGATTGTGATACCGCCGATTCTGCTGACTGTGCCTGTGAAGTATTCGTCAATAACATCCTTGCCGATACCGATAGCCTCAAAAATCTGTGAGCCCTGATATGACTGGATTGTTGAAATACCCATTTTTGACGCAATCTTTACGATGCCGTGGAGAACTGCGCTGTTGTAATCGTCAACTGCTGCGTAGTAGTCCTTGTCAAGAAGGTCATCACCGATAAGCTCGTGAATTGTTTCCTGAGCAAGATACGGGTTGATTGCACTTGCACCGTAGCCGAGAAGTGTTGCAAAATGATGAACTTCTCTCGGCTCACCGCTTTCAAGTATCATTGCAAGTGAAGTTCTCTTCTTTGTTGCAACAAGGTGCTGATGAAGAGCGGATACTGCAAGAAGTGACGGAATTGCAAGATGGTTTTCGTCAACTCCTCTGTCGGAGAGGATAAGAATATTTGCACCGTCATTGTAAGCCTTGTCAGCTTCAATGAAAAGTCGCTTAACAGCCTTTGAAAGTCTTGTGTTCTTGTAGTAGAGAATCGGGATAACCGCAACCTTAAAGCCCGGAATGTGCATATTCTTGATTTTGAGAATATCGGTTGATGTAAGAATCGGGTTGTGAATCTTCATAACCTTGCAGTTTTCGGGACGCTCCTCAAGGATGTTGCCGTCCTCACCGATATAAATTGTTGTTGATGTTACAACTTCCTCACGGATTGCGTCAATCGGCGGGTTTGTAACCTGTGCAAAGAGCTGTTTGAAGTAGTTGAAAAGCGGCTGCGGTTCTTTTGAAAGAACTGCAAGCGGACTGTCTGTACCCATTGCGGCAATTGACTCTGTGCCGTTCTTTGCCATAGGAAGGATTGATGTCATAACATCTTCGTAGGTATATCCGAAAGCCTTCTGGAGTTTTTGTCTTTCTTTATATGAATGCTCCTCAACCTTCATATTAGGAATTTTGAGGTCTTTAAGACAAACAAGATTACTGTCGAGCCATTCGCCGTAAGGCTGTTTTGACGCATAATACTCTTTGAGTTCATCGTCATCAATGAGTCTGCCCTGAACCGTATCGACAAGGAGCATTTTGCCCGGGCGAAGTCTTTCCTTTGTAACAATCTTTGCGGGATCAATAGGAAGTGCGCCGACTTCCGATGAAAGAATGAGGTTGCCGTCATCCGTGATGTAATATCTTGACGGACGCAGACCGTTACGGTCAAGAACCGCACCCATAATGTCACCGTCAGAAAAAAGGATTGATGCAGGACCGTCCCACGGCTCCATCATTGTTGCATAATACTGATAGAAGTCCTTTTTCTTCTGGCTCATTGTGCCGTTATTATCCCACGGCTCCGGAATTGTAATCATAACGGCAAGAGGAAGCTCCATACCGCTCATTACGAGAAATTCAAGTGTGTTATCAAGCATTGCAGAGTCTGAACCCTCTGTGTTTACAACAGGAATAACCTTGTCAAGGTCGCCCTTGAGATGCTCCGAACGCATTGTTTCCTCACGGGCAAGCATCTTGTCAGCGTTGCCTCTGATTGTGTTGATTTCACCGTTGTGAACAATCATTCTGTTAGGATGAGCTCTCTGCCAGCTTGGATTTGTGTTGGTTGAAAAACGGGAGTGAACCATAGCGATTGCAGACTCGTAATCATCGTCCTGAAGATCAAGGAAGAAGTTACGAAGATCGCCGACAAGGAACATACCTTTATATACAATAGTTCTGCTTGAAAGTGAAACTACATATGTGTCTTCATTACTCTGTTCAAAAACTCTTCTTGCAACATAGAGCTTTCTGTCGAACGGAAGGCCTCTTTTTACACCGTGAGGTCTTTTGATAAAGCACTGCATAATTGCAGGCATACATTCAACAGCTCTGTGACCGAGTACCTCGGGCTTTGACGGAACATTTCTCCAGCCGAGAACCGTAAGTCCCTCTTTTTCTGCAATAATCTCAAACATCTTTTTTGCCTGATTTCTTGCAAGCTCATTCTGAGGGAAGAAGAACATACCTACAGCGTAATCTCTTTCGGAACCGAGCTTAATTCCGATTTCAGCAGCTGCCTTCTTAAAAAATTTGTGTGAAATCTGGAGAAGAATACCTACGCCGTCACCTGTTTTGCCTTCGGCATCCTTACCTGCTCTGTGTTCGAGAGTTTCAACAATTGTCAGAGCGTTTGCCACGGTGTCGTGTGACTTGATACCCTTAATATTAACAACAGCTCCGATACCGCAGTTATCATGTTCAAACTTCGGAGAATACAGAGTCTTGTTGTTCTCTCTGACTGTCTGTTCCATTAATGATCACCCTTTCCTGTTAATCACAAAAATTATTCAGCGGACTTTTTATATACATATATATGTAAAAGGAAGTTTGCTTTCGTAAACTTATCGGTTCAAAGTGGCAATTATTGTTCTGCCGGTTAATAATCAATCATATATATGTAATTGTAAAATGCCCAATCTCTTCTCAGCGGTAAAACCGCTATGCTCAGCCTGTGTTATATCCTGCAAAGGTGAATGTGCAGGTCGGCTGATGTTCTGAAATGCCTTGTCGTCTTTGATTAAGGAAAATCAGCACTTAGATTATATAACTATACATTGTGCTTTGTCAAGGGAAAATAGAGGAAAATTGCAACTTTTAGGGGTAAAACTTTCATTTTACTGTGATTGTTGTAGAAAATATGCAACTCTTATTGGTGTTTCAGCTTAATTTTGCAGGAAATTTAATAAAACTTGCAATTTCAAAACTTTTTTCAAAAAATGTATTGACAAATTCGCAAAAGTGGAATATACTAACAACATCAAAGACAGCAAGGGCGCTGTGAGCTGAGGCTTACAGTGTCCTTTTCTGTTTTTATAAAGCAAAAATCAGACCATTAAAATTTATTTTCAAAATGGATAGGAGAGAATTAAAATGGCAAAAGTTCCCGAAATTTTTGGCAGCATGGTATTTAATGATCAGAAGATGCAGGAAAGACTTCCAAAGTCAACTTACAAGGCTTTGAAAAAAACAATCCAGAACGGTGAACCGCTTGACCTCAGCGTTGCAAATGTTGTTGCGGCTGCTATGAAGGACTGGGCAGTTGAAATGGGCTGTACCCACTACACACACTGGTTCCAGCCGATGACAGGTATCACAGCCGAAAAGCATGACAGCTTTATCGCACCGAACGGTGAAGGTCAGGTTATCATGGAGTTCTCAGGTAAAGAGCTTGTAAAGGGCGAGCCTGATGCTTCTTCTTTCCCAAGCGGCGGTATTCGTGCCACATTCGAGGCAAGAGGTTATACAACATGGGATCCGACATCATATGCATTCGTTAAGGACGGAACACTTTACATTCCTACAGCATTCTGTTCTTATACAGGCGAGGTTCTCGATAAGAAAACTCCTCTTCTTCGTTCAATGGAGAGAATTAATACAGAGGCTGTAAAGATTCTTCATCTTCTCGGTAAAGACGATGTTACAAGAGTTACAACAACAGTAGGTCCGGAGCAGGAATACTTCCTTATTGATAAGGACGCTTACGATCAGAGAGAAGATCTTATTTATACAGGCAGAACACTTTTTGGTGCAAAAGCTCCTAAAGGACAGGAACTTGACGACCATTACTTCGGTGCAATCAAGACAAGAGTTGCTGCTTATATGAAAGACCTTGACGAGGAACTCTGGAAACTCGGTATCCTTGCAAAGACAAAGCATAACGAAGTTGCTCCTTCACAGCACGAGCTTGCTCCTATCTTCACAACAACAAACATTGCAACCGACCACAACGAGCTTACAATGGAAGTTATGAAGAAGGTTGCCGAAAGACACGGTCTTGTTTGTCTTCTTCACGAAAAGCCGTTCGCAGGTGTTAACGGTTCCGGTAAGCACAACAACTGGTCAATTTCAACCAACACAGGCGAAAACCTTCTTGATCCCGGCAAGACTCCTGAAAACAACCTTCAGTTCCAGCTTTTCCTTGCAGCAGTTGTAAAGGCTGTTCACGAGTATCAGGATCTTCTCAGAATCACGGTTGCATCGGCAGGTAACGACCACCGTCTCGGCGCTAACGAAGCACCGCCTGCAATCATTTCAATGTATCTCGGTGATGACCTCGGCGAACTCGTTGATTCAATCATCAATGACAGAGAATATGTAAGCAAGGGTAAGCAGAAGATGAGAACAGGCGTTGATGTTCTTCCTGACTTTATGAAGGATACATCAGACCGTAACCGTACATCACCTTTTGCATTCACAGGTAACAAGTTTGAATTCAGAGCACTTGGTTCTTCACTTAACATTGCCTGTCCTAACTATATGCTCAACACTATGGTAGCCGAAGAACTTTCAGAGTTCTACGATGAGCTTAAAGATGCGGATGATATGGACGCAGCTATCAAGGCTCTTGTTAAGAAAGTATTCATAGAGCATCAGAACATTATCTTCAACGGCAACAACTACGCTCCCGAGTGGGTTGAAGAGGCTGAAAGAAGAGGACTTCTTAACCTCAAGTCACTTCCTGACGCAATGGAACACTTCCTTGATCAGAAGAATATTGACCTCTTTGTTAAGAATAAGATTTGTTCGGCAGACGAAATCCGTGCAAGATATGAAATTGAGCTTGAAAGCTATTCTAAGCAGATTAACATTGAGGCTCTCACAATGATTGATATGGCTAAGAAGAACATTCTTCCTGCCGTTACATCATATGTAAGAGATCTTACGGATACAGCACTTGCCAAGAAGGCACTTTCAGACGCTATTCCTACAAGTGTTGAGGAAGACCTTATTACAAGCCTTTCAAACAAACTTGTATGTTTCTCAAAGAAAACTGCAGAGCTTGAAGAGGCTGTTATCAAGGCAAGCGACTACAGCGATGACAACCTCAAGTATGCTAAGTACTACAGAGAAACAGTATTTGCACTTATGCAGGAACTCAGAGCTGTCGGTGACGCAATGGAAACAGAAACAGCTTCGGAATACTGGCCTTATCCTTCATACGGCGAACTTCTTTTCGGTGTGTGATTGATAGAACCTCTATTTATACTAAATAACATTATTTATATTGTATAACAGGTAACACAACGGCGTGTGATTGACAGAATTAAACTGTCAACTCCACGCCGTTTTTGTTATTTTGATAAAAGGAGAGATTTATATGGCAGAACTAATTTACGGAGGCACAGGCGTCTGGTTTATGATCGGCGCATTACTCGTGTTCTTTATGCAGTGCGGATTCGCAATGGTTGAAACCGGTTTTACAAGAGCTAAAAACGCAGGTAACATCATTATGAAAAACCTGATGGACTTTTGTATCGGTACGGTTGTATTCAGCTTGTTAGGCTTCGGACTTATGATGTCTGAGGACTATGTTGCAGGATTCATCGGTGTTCCCAACCTCAATATGTTCACAGACTGGATGAACTTTAATTGGAACTCATTCGTATTCCAGCTTGTATTCTGTGCTACAGCAGCTACTATCGTTTCAGGTGCTATGGCAGAGCGTACAAAATTCTCGGCATACTGTGTTTACAGCGCAATTATTTCACTCGTTGTTTACCCGATTGAAGCAGGTTGGGTTTGGAACGGTCAGGGTTGGCTTGCACAGCTCGGCTGTATCGACTTTGCAGGTTCAATCGTAATTCATATGGTCGGCGGTATCTCGGCACTTGTCGGCGCAATCATTCTCGGACCCCGTATCGGTAAATACGGCAAGAACGGCAAGGTAAACGCTATCCCCGGTCACAGCATCACACTCGGTGCTCTCGGTGTATTCATTCTTTGGTTTGCATGGTACGGCTTTAACGGTGCCGCTGCTGAAGACGGCGCTCGTCTCGGTCAGATTCTTCTTACAACAACAATTGCTCCGGCAGTTGCAACAGTAACAACCATGCTCTTCACATGGATCAAGAACGGCAAGCCTGATGTTTCAATGTGTCTTAACGCATCACTCGCAGGTCTTGTAGCAATCACGGCAGGTTGTGCAGATGTTGACGCAATCGGCGCAGCAGTTATCGGTATCGTTTCAGGTATCCTCATCGTAGTAGCAGTTGAATTTGTTGATATCAAGCTTAAAATAGATGATCCTGTCGGCGCATTCTCGGTACACGGCGTAAACGGTATGTGGGGCGGCCTTGCAGTAGGTCTTTTCGCAACAGGCAACGGTCAGAACGGTATCACAGGTCTTTTCTACGGCGGCGGTTTCGCTCAGCTTGGTAAGCAGGCTCTCGGTATTGTTACAATCGTAGCTTGGACAGTTGTTTGCATGATTATCGTATTCACAATCATCAAAAAGACAGTAGGTCTTCGTGTTACAAAGGACGAAGAAATGAAGGGCCTCGATATCTGCGAGCACGGTCTTATCAGCGCATATGCAGACTTTATGCCAATCGGTGTCGGTACAGCTTCACTTGATGAAACATTTGATGTTGACAGCAATGTTCCTGTAACTCAGGCAGTTCCCGTTCAGCTTGCCGGCAAGTATGATATGGCTACCGACGGCACAAAGATTACTAAGATTGACATTCTTCTCAAGCAGTCAAAGCTTGAAGCTCTTAAAGAAGAAATGGATAAGCTCGGCATCACAGGTATGACAGTATCTCAGGTACTCGGTTGCGGTGCTCAGAAGGGTAAAGCAGAGTATTACCGTGGTGTTGCTATTGAAAGTAACCTCCTTCCTAAGATGAAGGTTGAAATCGTAGTTTGCAAGGTTCCTGTAAAAGCAGTTGTTGATGCGGCTGTTAAGGCGCTTTACACAGGTCACATCGGTGACGGCAAAATCTTTATCTATGATGTTGAAGATGTTGTTAAGGTTAGAACAGGCGAAACAGGCTACGACGCTATGCAGGATATTGAATAATCCCCAATAGCTTAATTAACCTATCCTTTTTAATTCACATAAACCGAGACGCCCCGAACGGCAATAGCTGTTCGGGGTATTTCGGCTCTTATATTAAATATTATGACTCAATGTTAATAGTTGGGACAATCGAAAAAAGTAAAGTGTAATTGCAGACGGCTGAAAAATAAAGCCTAAGCCCGTTTTAATTATGCCGGTTTGCACAATTTTAGTCCAAAATATAAAGTGCAGAATTTAAAATACTACTTATTTTCACTTTGAATTAGCAATAATTACAAATTATCATATATTATAATTATGCATAAAGCACAAAAATTCAATGTATTATTTACATCTTATAAGTGTAGTGCTATAATAAATGTAAATCGTATTTAAATGTTGATGTGTTCAATATTTAAAAAGCCAATATCAGTTTTAGGCGTAATTGCTTTGGTTCTTGCAATTTGTGCAACGATGTTTTGCGTGTCAGGTTGCGGGTCTGATGTAAAGGTTAAAATTAACGATTCAGGCGTTACAACCGGGGCAGACGGTAACACGGATATGACTGTAAGAGAAATACTCGAAAAGGCTGAAATCAAGCTTGGCGATAAGGACGAAACAGAGCCAAAGGCTGATGAAAAGCTTGGCGACAAGACAGAAATCACAGTAAAGCGTTATGCAAAGGTAACCGTTAAAAACGGCAGTGATGAAAAGACAGTTGAGCTTGTAGGCGGTACTGTTGAGGATGCTGTTAAGAAGGCAGGCTTTAAGCTTGATGACAGCGTATCATACGATGCTGACAAGGCATCATACCTCAAGGACGGTATGACAATTACTCTTACAAACAGCATTGAAGTGAGTCTTACAGTTGACGGAAAAACAACCAAGTGCAAAACTCAGGCTGAAACAGTAAAGGCATTCCTTGAGGAGCAGAAAGTAAATCTCGGCAAGGATGATGAAGTTTCGCCAAAGCTTGATGAGAAAATCAAGGACGGTTCCAAGGTTGTTGTAAAGCGTGTTGAGTACAAGACAAAAACCGAAAAGGTAAGCGTTGACTACAAGACGGAAGAACAGGAAAGCAGTTCGCTTGCGTCGGGAGAAACTCAGGTTACGCAGGAAGGCGTAAAGGGCGAAAAGACTGTAACATACAAGGTTAAGTATGTTGACGGCAAGGAAAAGTCAAAGGAAAAGACAAGTGAAAAGGTTACGAAAGAGCCTGTAAATAAGATTGTAACCGTAGGTACAGCGGTACAGAGCAGTGCTGTTGAAGCTCCTCAGCAGTCACAGCAGACACAGCAGTCGCAGAAACCACAGCAGAGCAGCAGTGCTCAGTCAAGTCAGGCTTCACAGGGCAAGACGGTTGTTTCAAAGCAGGCAGTGTACGATTGTGACGGTTCAGGTCACGGTTACTATGTAATCAAATGGTCTGACGGCACAGAAACATACGAAGAATTTTAATAAATTACAAATACAAAGCAGCTCCCAAAAGGGGGCTGTTTTGTATATTTGTTATTGATATTTAATATGTATTGCTATATAATTGGATTACAAGTCAGTTTTTATATTGGGAGGTGATTATTATGCCATTGCAGATTGTTCGGAACGATATAACTAAAATGGAATGTGATGCAATTGTTAATGCGGCGAACAGTTCGTTGCTTGGCGGAGGCGGTGTTGACGGTGCGATTCACCGTGCGGCAGGTCACGAATTGCTTAAAGAATGTAAAAAGCTCGGCGGCTGCAGAACGGGTGAGGCGAAAATTACGGGTGCGTACAAACTGCCCTGCAAGTATGTTATTCACACGGTCGGCCCTGTATGGCAAGGCGGAAATTATCATGAGGAAGAACTGCTTTCGTCATGTTATCGTAACTCGTTGCAGCTTGCAAAGGTTTATGAATGCGAATCGGTTGCCTTTCCTTTGATTTCATCGGGGGTTTACGGCTATCCGAAAGAACAGGCATTACAGGTGGCAATCAACGAAATCTGTAAATTTCTTGCAGACAACGATATGCTCGTTTATATTGTTGTGTTTGACAAAGACGGATTCCGTGTCAGCAAAAAGCTTGTTCGTGATATTGCCGAATACATTGACGAACACTATGTTGAAACGCACTATTCCGAAAACCGCAGTCGTGGATTATCCCGTCTTTTAAGACAGCCGGAGACTTATCCAATGCAAACCGCAGCTTTGAATTTAGCTGATGTTGTAAATCAGCTTGATGAAAGCTTTTCCCAGATGCTTTTGCGTAAAATTGACGAAAAAGGTCTTACGGATTCTCAGTGTTATAAAAAGGCGAATGTTGACCGCAAGCTGTTTTCTAAAATAAGAAACAATGTCAACTATAAACCTAAGAAAACTACCGCAATTGCCTTTGCCGTTGCACTTGAACTGTCGCTTGATGAAACTAAAGAAATGCTCCAAAAGGCCGGCTATGCACTTTCGCACTCGAATAAATTTGATGTTATCATTGAATATTTTATTCAAAAGGGCGAGTATGATATTTTTACTGTAAACGAGGCTTTATTTGAATTTGACCAGGTTTTGTTGGGTCAGTAAATGTCGCATTTCAGGCGACCATATGTTATCCCGAAAGTTGTATGATTAAGTCAAGATAAAAAACTTAATTACTTTTGGAGGTAACAACTATGAAAAACAACATTACAGAATTGGTATTCATTCTTGACAGAAGCGGTTCAATGTCAGGACTTGAACAGGACACAATCGGCGGATTTAATTCGCTCATTGAAAAGCAACGCAGACAGAACGGCAAGTGCTATGTTTCAACCGTATTGTTTGATCACGAAACCGAGGTTCTTCACGACAGGGTTGAATTGTCTGAAATTTCAAAAATGACTGAAAACGATTATACGGTTCGTGGCTCAACTGCACTCATTGACGCTATCGGCGGTGCAATTCATCACATCGGCAACATTCATAAGTATGCAAGAGAAGAAGATGTTCCCGAACACACCTTGTTTGTGATTATGACCGACGGAATGGAGAACGCAAGCCGTATCTATTCAAGCAATAAGGTCAAGAAAATGATTGAGCGTCAGAAAAATCGCTACGGCTGGGAATTTCTTTTTATCGGAGCTAACATTGATTCCGTTGAAACCGCTAAGCATTTTGGAATCAATTCCGACCGCTCCGTTAATTATCACGCTGACGGTCAGGGTACGGCTGTTGTTTTTGACGCAGTATCAAAAACCGTGTGCAATTTCAGAAAAAGCAGACCGCTTTCATCGTCTTGGAGTGATGAGATAGACAAGGACTACGAAAGCAGAAAATAAGAGACAAATTAGTTTTAATTTCTGCATTTATACCATAAACAAAAGACCTATATTTACTTTAGAATAAGTAAATATAGGTCAAATTTATTGAAGTCACATTGGAAAGAATCAATCTTTTTATACTTGAAATTACTTTTAATGCATTTTGGCATTTTTGTGAGTTCATTTTTTACAAACCAAATTTTATGATTTGGGTCAACTTTGTCTGCAATTTCATTTTTGTTTATACATTCAACATTTTCAAATGCCTCAAACCAGTTTTCTTTGTAGGTGCAAAGGTGGGTGTTGTTCGGATAATAATACGACATAATTCCGAATGCACTGTCGCAGTAAACAAAAGTGTCTGATTCTGACTGTTGAGAACTGAATCTTTCACGAAAATTTGTCATTGACGGATTATATTCAAACAATCCTGTTGCAACAAGACAGCCGATATTTACAACGCAAAGCAGGGTGCATATTACTTTGCTCGGCTTTGGTTTTATATCTTTTACGCCGAAAGCAACGAGAATTGCAAAGATACCGAGAATTACAACGCTGTATCTTGCAATGTAAAACGGGCGTATAAAAACGGTTACGAACAACCCGATTATTTGAATCCCCATAACGCAGACATCTGCGAAAATTATACACAATTTTCGGTTGCTCTTTTTCATAAGAACAAGTGCAGATACTGCTATGCCCGATATGAATACAATTACAGACAACGGTTCAACTCCGCTGAGCCAAAAATTACTTGAGGCTGATTTTGTTTGATTTAAAAGAGGAATTATCCAAAATGAATATCCTGCCACCATAATAAGGTCTGCAATAATAATACGCTTGAACAAATTCCTGTCTTTAATGAGCAGATATATATTTGCAAAAGCAAAGATAATTGCAACTGCAAGAAGTGCGTAGATGTGATTGTATGCAGCCCCAAGTCCTGCTATAGCAAATAAAATGCAGTGATGAAACTTTTTGTTTGCTATAAAAAGCAGGGACTCAATAAAGCATAATGTAACAAAAAATATGCTCCATGAGTATGACCTTTGCTGAACGCTGAAATAGAGCATCATTGGCACAGCTCCGACAGTCAGCATATAAATTATTGATGTTTTACTGCCGTAGTGCTTTTTTATGATTGTGCATCCCAAAAACAGCGTTGCAATGTAACCGATTGCCGAAAATATTTTTGTTGCTGTTATTGAGTATCCAAAGATGCAACAAAATGTTTTCAGCGACAAGAAATACAGCGGTGGGTGCATATCGGATTTCAGAATATTGATTATGTCTGAATAATTGTGCTGAATCAGCGACAGCGTGTACGCCTCGTCAAACCATATATTGTCATTAAATATAAGTGTTAGGGAAAACAATGACAAAACGGCAAATATGATATATACCGTATGATTTGCTCTGACTTTTAATTTGTGCATCATAATATCTCCGTTTCTGAGTTTATAGGATAATTTTACCATTACAGGGCTATAAATTCAAGATTAACGGAAAACGATCTGTCTGTGATAAGTGTTTTACACACCTGAAAAGGGCGCTGGCCGGTAGCATGGGCTTATAGCCCTAGAGCAAACCACCCGTTGGACGGGTGGTTTTTATTGCATAATTATATTGTCTTTGAAAAATTTCTCAATAAAATTCTTCATTTTCTTATATTGTCGATTAAGCTTTGTGAATATTAAAATCCACACACCTGCAAACAGTAATATCGGAACAATTGAGAATATCAGCGATGCCAAGTTTTCATTACAAAAATAATCGTATATTGAAAGACTTGCCAAAAACAGCACGAAAATCATAAAAGGTATCGGTAAAAGCAGATATTTCAATGATTTCATTTTTAATGTCAGAACCGAGCCGTTTGCTGAGTTTTCAACAGTTCCGTCAAAATCGGGAGATTGGTTGTCAGGTCCGCCAAATGGGTGATTTTTTGAAAGATGAATTGTGAATTTGTTCGCAAAAAAATTGCCTGCAATTTTTGGTGTATCGGGTTTTGTATTGTCCAAAGCTTTCATTCTTAAAGCGTTAGAAACCTGATTGGCAGAAATGTTCATTTTGTAGGAAAATGATTTAATGCAGTTGAACATAACAATTCTCCTTTAAATTACTGTTCTTTCAGAACACCGTTGCGGTAGGCGCAGAGGAGCATTGAAAGTCCTTCAATGCGGTTACGGATTGTCTGACCGTCATCGGTTTGTGCAACACGGATTCGGTTTTCCGAGGTGTCAAAAACTTTTGTTGTTGAGAGAATGTCCTTGTTTGATTTGATTGCGTTGTCAATTCCCGCAAAGGGTTCGTGGGTGACAATTCGCATACCGTAGGAATTATAGACAAGCGTGTAGCCCGCTGTGCCTGTTTTGTCCTGATATGCTCTGCAAAATCCGCCGTCAATCACAATCAGCTTGCCGTTAGCCTTTATCGGACTTTCGCCCTTTTTGCGGATAACGGGAACATGACCGTTGATTATGTGACCGTGATTTTCCGAAAGACCAAATTCTTTCAAAATCCTTACGCAGGCGTCTTCATCGTGATAGAGCGTGTAGTAATGGTTGCGTGTTTCCGTGTGGGTTTCGGAATCGTCAATAAAGAACCGCTCAAACGAACACATTTTTTCTCTGCCGAAAAGCGGTGAATGTTTTCCGCACCAGAGATACCACATATAGTCGTTGCCTTTTTGCCTTTCGGGAGAATTTTCGGGGGCAGAGTGTCCCTGACGAACAATCTTTTCAAGCTCATCAAGCAATGCTTTTCCCGAAAGCACACAACTGCCCGTGTAAAATTCCATAAAACTGCCGTCCTTGTTCATCGGAATACAGCCGTGGAGCAAAAGATTGTTGTTGCAACACTTGTACATTCCGCCCTTGGCAAACAGAAAATCAATGTGTCTTTTCAGCTTTTCACTTGCCATAAAGGCATTTTTAAGCTGTTCCATAACCCGTTTTTCCGTCTTTGTCAGTTCATACGGATAGTCATGGTCAACTGTGGGGAAGAAGGTGTCGGAAATCGGATATTTCTTTTCGCCGACAGTTACGGTCGCATTTTCAAAATCAATCTTGTCAAGCAATCGCCTGTCGCTCATATTAAAGTTAGGATTGCGGCTGACAAGCTGACCTTCAAGCTTAAAGAGAATAACGGCAATCGCCTTGTGCATATCGGCAACAAGCAACGGATCGTTTGAGGTGTAGGGCGAATCCGCAAAAGGACCTTTCGGCATAAAGCGTTCAACATTTCCGCCGCCGTAAACATCCTTTGCAAAAAGCGAGAGGTCACGCAGACTTATTCCGTAGCCGACCTCGATTGTGTCAAGATTGCCGTATGAAAATGCGTTGTTAAGTGCAGCGGCAATGCAAGCCATACTGCCCGATGCCGCACCCATCCAAAGAATATCGTGATTGCCCCACTGAATGTCAACACCGTGGTGCATCATAAGGTCGTCAAGCACAATGTCAGGTCTTGCGCCTCTGTCAAAAATATCGCCGACAATGTGGAGCTTGTCAACAATAAGTCTTTTTATCGTGTCACAAAGCGAGAGTATGAAAACATCGGCTTGTCCTGCCTCAATAATTGTGTGCAGAATATTTTCGTGGTAGGTTTCACGGTCTTTTTTGCCTGAATCACCGAACATAAGCTCCTCAATGATGTAGGCATAATGCTTTGGCAGAGTTTTACGAACCTTGCTTCGTGTGTATTTGGAAGAAATGTGTCGGCAGATTGCAAGCAATCTTATGAGTGTTAATCTGTACCATTCTTCAATGTCGGTTATTTCGCTTTTGTAAACACTGAGTTTTTCCTTTGGATAATAAATCAGCGTTGCAAGCTCGGCGCGCTGTTCGGATGTGAGAGTATTTGAAAAAAGGTCGTCAATCTTTTCTCTGATTGAACCCGATGCGTTGTTGAGAATATGTCTGAATGCCTCATGCTCTCCGTGAATATCGGAAAGAAAATGTTCCGTACCTTTCGGCAAATCAAGGATTGCGTGAAGATTAATCATCTCTGCCGCCGCCGACTGAATGTTAGGATACTGCTCCGAAAGCGCCTCAAGATAGAGAATATTTTCCTGCATTTGCTTTTCGTCGTAATGTTTCATCAAGTCCGCCTCCGAAAAAACTTTTACTGAAATCAGTGTATCACAACGCAAAAATTATATCAATATTATTGCAAAAGATTTTGCGGAATTTTCTGCAAAAACAAAACACCCGATTTCCGTTTTGGTCGGAAATCGGGCATGAAATGTGAGAATGTATGTGCGATTTATGTAAAGGAGCGTACAATGCTCCTGCGGGCGCCCAATGAGCGCCCTTACTGAATTGCGGAAATCGGTAAATTTACATAATTGAGCAGACAAGGTCTGTGTATTCTGACGGATTTTCAAGCGGAAGTCCTGCGATTAGAAGTGCCTGACTGTAGAGAACTTCGGCATACTTCTTTGCTCTGTCAACATCGCTCTTGATAAATTCTTCCATCTTCTTAACGGCAGGGTGAGAAAGGTTAAGCTCAAGCACACGCTGAGCCTTCATATTTGCGTCAGGCTGAACTGAGTTGAAATACTTTTCCATTTCAAATGAAATGCCGCCCTTTGCCGTAAGGCAAACAGGATGTGAAACAAGTTTCTTTGATGCGGTAACCTCTGCAACCTTGTCACCGAGTGTTTCCTTAACAAATGTAAGAAGTGCGTCCTTGTTTTCTTCATCCTCTTTATTTTCCTCGGTTTCAATGCCAAGGTCATCGTTCATTGCTGAGCAGAATTTCTTTTCCTTATATGTCATGAGTGACTGTAGAGTAAACTCGTCAATCTCCTCTGTGCAATAAAGAATTTCGTAACCCTTTGAGCGGATAAGCTCTGTCTGCGGAAGTGTGTCGATTGCAGCGGCATTTTCGCCTGTTGCAAAATAGATGAACTTCTGGTCTTCTTTCATTCTGTCAACATATTCCGAAAGCGTAACAAGCTTTTTCTCGCTTGAAGAATAGAACATAATAAGATCCTGAAGTTCTTCCTTGTGCATACCGTAGTCCGAAACAACACCGTATTTTAGCTGTCTGCCGAATGCGTTGAAGAATTTTTCGTAATTCTCACGGTCATTCTGAAGCATTGAAGTAAGCTCGTTTTTAATCTTCTTTTCAATGTTCTGAGCAATTGTAATGAGGTGACGGTCATGCTGGAGCATTTCTCTTGAAATGTTGAGCGAAAGGTCTGCGCTGTCAACAATACCCTTTACAAAACGGAAGTGCTCGGGCAAAAGCTCTTCGCAGTTATCCATAATAAGCACACCGCTTGAATAAAGCTGAAGTCCCTTTTTGTATTCCTTAGTGTAGTAGTCATAAGGAGCAACAGACGGAATAAAGAGCAATGCCTTGTAGGTTACAACACCCTCAACAGAAGTTACGATAGTTTTAAGTGGCTTGTCCATAGCCATAAATTTTTCGCTGTAGAACTTGTCGTATTCTTCCTGAGTAACATCTTTCTTTCTTCTCTGCCAAAGAGGAATCATGCTGTTGAGTGTTACGGTTTCCGTGTAATCCTCATATTCGGGCTTGTCGCTGTCCTTGGTTTCTTCCTTAACTCTGCTCTTTGTCATATCCATAACAATCGGGTAGCGGATGTAGTCGGAATACTTCTTGACAAGTCCCTGTATTCTGTACTGCTCAAGGAATTCGTCATAGTTTTCATCGTCTGTGTTATCCTTGATTTCAAGAATAATCTCTGTGCCGGCATTTTCCTTTTCAATCTCGCTGATTGTGTAGCCGTCTGCACCGCTTGACTGCCAGCAATATGCCGTATCCTCGCCATATTTCTTTGTGTTTACGGTAATCTTCTTTGCAACCATAAATGCCGAGTAGAAACCAACGCCGAACTGACCGATAATGTCAATGTCGTCCTGCTTTTCTTCCATGCTCTGCTTGAATTTGAGTGAGCCTGAGGATGCAATTGTGCCGAGGTTGTTTTCAAGGTCATCCTTGTTCATGCCGATACCGTTATCAGTGATTGTAAGAGTACGGCTTTCTTTGTCGGGCTTTAAAACGATTTTGAAATCGCCTCTGTCAAGACCGACCTTGTCATCGGTAAGAGAAATGAAGCAAAGCTTGTCGATAGCGTCGCTTGCATTTGAAATAATCTCACGAAGAAAAATTTCTTTGTGAGTGTAAATTGAGTTAATCATAAGGTCGAGAAGTCTTTTTGACTCTGATTTAAACTGTTTCTTTGCCATAAAAATCTTCCTTTTCATAATAATACATAAATTAAGAAGCCTTGTTCAAAACCGCAATCTGCATAGCTTTTCACATAAGCCTCTCATCAAACTATAATTATACTACAAAAGGTCAACTGTTTCAATATATAAAAAGTCCGAATGTGTCATATAGGGCGAATTTTGGTGAAATTTGTCATTGCAATGGCGGCGTTTTCGCTTTATAATCTACTTAATAACTGCATTGAAAAAGAAAGGAGAATTAAATGACATATTCAGACGGTACAAACAGCGGATCTTCAAGAAGAAATCACTATGTGGGACAGCCTGCCGTAAAAGTCGGAAGTTCAAACTTTGACTATTACAGAAAGCCAAAGAGAAATCACGGATTTGCAAAGAGAATCGCATTTTTTGCGTACTTTCCGCTTTTGATTCTATGGCTTGAAACCGACCTTAAAATTGCGTCGGGGTTTGATGTGCTCGGCGGTTTTGCTTTCACATTCTTGTTCACAATCGTGCTTTCGGCGGTACTTGTTTTGTTGTGTTCTTTTTCAAAACGCAGAGGGGTAAACAGAGGGATTGCAACCGTACTCACGGCTGTGCTGACGATATGGTACGGTGTGCAGATGATATACTATAATGTTTTCGGCACAATGGTTGTTGTAAGCAGCGTTACAAACGGCGGCGCAGGGCAGGCATTCAATTCAATTGATATGATTATGACTGCGATAACAAGCAGAATTGTGTTTGTTGTTTTACTTTTTGTTCCGCTTGCTTTCTTTATAATTTTCGGCGGAAAGCTGTTTGACTTTTCAAAAGTAAAGTTAAAGGGTAAGCTGATTGTACTTTTGATTGCGGTGGTTTTTCAGATCGGAACTGTCCTTGCGGTAGGCATTGACCGTGATTCTTCCGACACAAAGAGCAACTACAATCTTTATTACGGTGAATTGCAACAGGTTGCCGTGTGTGAACGCTACGGACTTTACACAATGCAAAGGCTTGACATCAGCCGCCTTATGTTCGGTTACAAAGCAAATATACGCACAAACAGCAAGCCGAAAAATAAAGAATCGACTGCCGATGAAATTAAAAAAACAGAGCAGAAAGCTCAGATTATGAGTGCTGATTTTTCAAAGCTTACAAAGAGTACAAATAATGATGAGTTAAAGTCGCTTTATGAATATTTTGACAGCGAAGAACCGAGCTATACCAACGAATACACGGGTATGTTCAAGGGCTACAACATTATTTTCATTACAGCCGAAAGCTTTTCGCAGTATGCAATTGACAAGGATCTGACTCCGACGCTCTGCAAAATGTATAACGAGGGATTTCAATTTAAAAATTACTATTCGCCTGCGTGGGGTGTAAGCACAACTGACGGTGAATATGCAAATCTTACAGGCTTGATTCCAAAATCCGGTGTGTGGAGCTTTTCAAAGTCAGCCGAAAATAATGTAAGTTTCCCGTTCACTCTCGGTGAGCAGAGCAGAAAACTCGGTTACAAAACAGTTAACGCTTACCACAATCACACCTATGATTACTATGACAGAGACAAGTACCTTACAAATATCGGCTATGACTACTCTGCAATCGGAAAAGGTCTTGACCTCGGTGAAAATGTGTGGCCGAATTCCGACCTCAAGATGATGCAGAAAACGGTTGACGATTACATAAATTCCGACAGCTTCAGCGTTTATTATATGACGGTCAGCGGTCACGGCGGATATTCATACAACACCATGAGCGAACGCAACGCAGACCTTGTAAAAGACCTGAAATACAGCGATGAGGTCAAGGGCTATCTTGCCGCAAACATTGAGCTTGACAAGGCAATGGAATATCTTCTTGCAAGACTTGAAAAAGCAGGCAAGCTTGACAACACCCTTATTTGCCTTACGGACGACCATTATCCGTATTCGCTTGATGAATTTGACGGTGTGTCCGAACTTGCGGGGCACAAGGTTGACACAACCTTTGAACAGTACAAAAATGCATGGCTGTTGTGGAGCGGGTCAATGAAAAAGCCCGTCAAGGTTGACACATACTGTTCAAGCCTTGATATTCTGCCCACTCTTTCAAATATGCTCGGCCTTGAATATGACAGCAGAATGTTGGCAGGTACGGATGTTTTCGGAAACAAAGAACCGTTCGTTGTGTTTGCCGACAGAAGCTGGATTTCCCAGAACGGAAAATACAATGCGTCAACAGGTGAATACACCGCTTTCAAGGGCGCAAAGGGCAAGGATGATATTGACGAACTCAATAACAGATGCAACAACCTCTTTACCGTTTCAAGAATGATTCTCGACAACAATGTTTATGCCGAGGCTTTCGGTGATACCCATGTTACGGGAAAGTAGTTTAATGCTCAAATTTGCATTGACTGCAAGGCGAAAATAAAGTAAAATAGAACATGACAAATCCATACGGCGACAGTCAGTTTTGGCTGCTGCCGTATTCCGTATACGGAATAAATAGTTTAAAATAAAATTGAGATGATTCTTTGAAAATATATAAAACTGCCTTAGTTTGTTTAATGACCTGTGCGGTTGCATTTTTCGGCTGTTCGTGTTCGTTGACGGATGATTCCGAAAGCAGTGAACCAAAGAGAAGCTCTATCATAGAAAAATCCGTTACAACTCCGAGTGCACAAGATGTTGAAAACGACAAGGATTATGCAGATGTAAAAACCGATTATGCCTACGAGACGCTTACCGATGATTATGTAAAAGAACTGTATATGAGAATTGCAAAGAGCGTTGACACAGTGTATGCACCGAACATTACAACAACAGGCTCGCTTTCCGATTATCAGATTACACAGGCTGTTGAGGCATACAAAAACGACCACCCCGAAACTTTCTGGCTCAAGGGGTCAAGTCTTTTTGTTCCGTATGGTGACACAACAAGCGTAAAGCTTGATTATACTGTTCAAAATGATGAGCTTATAGCCGCCAAGAAAAAATTTGACACTGCCGTTACTTCTGCTTTGAAAAAACTGCCCTCTGGCAATGATTTTGAAAGAGAAGAATACATTAACAACTATATAATTGACAATTGCAGGTATGATGAAGAAGCGGCTGAAAACGATGATGTTCAGGGCAACGAAAACGATGCCTACGGTGCGTTGGTTGACGGTAAAGCCGTGTGTGAGGGTTACACAAGAGCCTTTCAGCTTTTGTGCAACAAGGCGAATATTGACTGCGTATTGCTTTCGGGAACAGCCGACTCAGACAATCACGCATGGAACGGTGTAAAAATCGGCGGCGATTGGTACCAAATTGATGTTACATGGAATGATACCGACGGCGAAAATAATTATGCGGAAAACGATTATTTTAACCTAACCGATGACCTTATGTTCAAGGATCATAAGCTGTCATATAAGTATTCCGAGCTTAATTCACAAACTTATTTGAGCGTTGCTACATGGTGTAATTTTTATGTTCCAAAGTGTACGGCTGAAAAGTACAACTATTTTAACTATAAGTACCCGACTGTTTCGGATCCTGACAACGCCGATGATGTAAGCCGAGCTGTTGCAAATGCTGCAAAAAACGGGGATGAATATTTCAGCATTGTTGTTGATAAGAACACCGATTTCAATTATATGTATGACAGGATGATGAATGACGGTTATCTTTATAACTGGATTTCAGAGGCTAATGAGATTAACGGTTATTCACCAAGGCTTGCGGAAAGCTGTTATGTTTATCGCAAGGATGAGTTAGGTGTGCTGACTGCTGAACTTGAATATGTTGATTAACGGCGATGTGATGAGATGTTCACTTTTGTCCGCAGTGCAGGGACACTCCGATTGAAAATTGATTTGTTATGAATTGATTTTATATAAATAAAGCTAACCAAAGGAATGATATTATGAAAAAGTATGATGTTCAGAAGTTTGAACTTTTGTCAAACGAACAGATTGCAGACGGCATTTTTGATATGAGGGTAAAAAATGACGAGCTTGCTCCGCTTGCAAAGTGCGGACAGTTTGCCCATGTTTATGTGCCTTCAAAAACTCTGCGCAGACCTATTTCGGTTTGTGACAGCGAAAACGGTGTTCTCCGCCTTGTTTATCAGGTAAAGGGCGAGGGAACAAAAATTATGTCCGAGATGAAAAAGGGCGAAAGTGTTGACATTCTCGCTCCTCTCGGCAACGGCTTTAAAATTGAAAAGGGCAAGCGTTATTGCCTTATCGGCGGCGGTATAGGCGTTCCTCCGATGCTCTACACAGCAAAGCAGTGTGAAAATCCGCTTGTTATCACAGGCTTCAGAAACAAAGACCTTATCATTTTACAGGACGATTTCAAGAAAGCCGGTGCAGAGCTTGTGCTGACAACAGATGACGGAAGTGCGGGAATCCACGGCTTTGTAACAGATGTTCTCAAAGAAAAAATCTCAGAGGTTGACGAGGTTTGTGCATGCGGTCCTACCCCGATGCTCAAGGCTATTGCCGATGTTTGCAAAGAGGCAGGTAAGCCGTGTCAGATTTCTCTTGAGGAGAGAATGGCCTGCGGAATGGGCGCATGCCTTGTGTGTGCAGTAAAGGTAAGAAAAAACGGTGAAGAAATTATGCAGCACGTCTGCAAAAACGGCCCCGTATTTAATGCTGAGGAGGTAGTTTTCAATGGCTGATTTATCTGTAAAAGTTTGCGGAGTGGAATTTAACAATCCTCTCATTGCCGCATCGGGAACATTCGGTTTCGGCATGGAATATTCAGAGCTTTATCCCCTTGAAAAGCTCGGCGGTATTTCATGCAAGGGTATCACACTTACCCGCCGTGACGGCAATCCTGTTCCGAGAGTAGCCGAAACTCCTTCCGGCATTTTGAATGCAGTAGGACTTCAAAACCCCGGTGTTGATGTTTTTATCAATGAGGATTTGCCGTGGCTCAAAAAGCAAAATACGGTTATCATAGCAAACATTGCCGGCAACACTCCCGAAGATTATTGTGCAATGGCTGAAAAACTCAGCGAAACCGATGTTGATATGATTGAGCTCAACATCTCATGCCCTAATGTCAAGAGCGGCGGAGTGCAGTTCGGCACAAGCTGTGAATCCGTAGGTGCAATTACTGCGGCTGTCAAAAAGTATTGCAAAAAACCGCTTATCGTAAAGCTCAGCCCAAATGTTACCGACATTGCATCAATCGCACAGTCGGCAGAGGCAAACGGTGCAGACGCAATTTCAATGATTAACACGCTCACAGGTATGCGTATCGACATCAACTCACGCAGACCGATTATCCGCAACAACACAGGCGGAATGAGCGGCCCTGCAATTTTCCCTGTTGCAGTAAGAATGGTTTGGCAGGTTGCAAACGCAGTTAAAATTCCGATTATCGGTATGGGCGGTATCTCAAGCTGGCAGGATGCAATCGAGATGATGATGGCAGGCGCAACCGCACTTCAAATCGGTACAGTCCTTTTTACAGATCCGTATGCGCCTATTAAAATTGCTGACGGTATGAACGAATGGCTCGACAAAAACGGAATCAAGAGCGTTTCGGAAATCACAGGCACAGTTAAGCCTTGGTAATTTTGCGGAATAAAAAATAATTTAAAGTCCATAATAACCCTATCGGAGGGGATATTATGGACTTTTTGCGTGCATTAATAACGGCGCCCGTTTCAATTACAGTATTGTTCTTGCTGTCAAAGTTCATCGGCAACAAACAGATGTCAAGCCTTAATCTTTTTGACTACATCAACGGAATCACAATCGGTTCAATCGCAGCGGAGATGGCGACAACCGAAATGTCAGACTTTTGGGCGTGTCTTGCGGCACTCATTGTTTATGTAATAATTGTTATGCTTTGTTCGTGGCTTTCGCAAAAATCAACAATGTTACGAAGATTTTTAACAGGCAAGTCTATTGTGATTTTCGATAGAGGAAAGTTGTACAAAAAGAATTTTTCGGTTGCAAAAATTGATATAAACGAATTTCTTACACGAATGCGTGAAAAGGGATATTTCAGTCTTGATGATGTCGAAACGGTTTTTCTTGAACAGAACGGCGATTTGTCGGTTCTGCCAAAGGACAAAAAGCGCCCTGCAACTCCGGATGATTTAAAAATCATTGTTCACCAAACCCGACCCGAGTCCGTGGTTATTACGGACGGAAAAATTCTCGAGAAAAATCTTGCCGAATCGGGCTATAATCTTGAATGGCTCAAAAAACAGCTTGACAACAACCGCAAACGGCTCAAAGATGTTTTTCTCGGTGTGTGTGATGATACGGGAAACCTCAAGATTTACCAAGACGGAAAGTCTGAAAGCAAGAATGATATTTTTGACTGATAAAGCGTAAAAGAATAAAATTTGCACCTTTACAGATTTGTAAAGGTGCTTTTTTAATGCACAAAAATAAAATAATACAAAAATAAATTTTACCATTGCAATAATCAAAATTAATGTTATACTAAAATTGTAAGTGCGTGTCGGCAAGATTTTGCAGAACGCTTTGAAAAAAATCGGAAAATTTTAATAAAGAAGGAAGTGCTTTAATGATTAAAAAGTTTACATCGGGCAACCCGATTGATACGCAGGCTGTTGTTGAAAAATTTAACGCTCTGCCGATTGCGGAATTTCCGCTCGGCGGCAAGTTTGAAAACGGAAATTTTGTCTTTGAATTTGATATGGCAGACAGCGACATCGTCTACGGTCTCGGCGAAGCTCCGAGAGGGATCAACAAGCGTGGTTGGGTGTATAACAGCTTTTGCAGTGATGACCCGTTCCACACCGAAACAAAGTCATCCCTCTATGCCGCTCACAATTTCCTTATGCTCAGCGGTTCAAAAACTTTTGGTATTTTTATCGACTTCCCGTCAAAAATCCGTTGGGACATCGGCTACACAACCGCAAACAAAACCGTTATCACAATTGACGGCACTGATTTTGATATATATTACATTGACGGCACAAAGCCGCTTGAAATCGTAAAAGAGTTCAGAAAATCAATCGGCACAAGCTATGTTCCGCCGTTCTGGGCATTCGGCTATCAGCAGAGCCGTTGGAGCTATCACAATGCCGAAGCTGTTGACGCTGTTGTTGACGGTTACAACAAGGCAGGAATTCCGCTTGACTGCGTATATCTCGACATCGACTATATGGAGCGTTACAAGGACTTTACTGTTGATGATGAAAAATTCCCGAATTTCAAGGACTATGTTTCAAAGAAAAGGGAAGAAGGAATCCACCTCATTCCGATTATTGACGCGGGCGTTAAAAAAGAGAACGGCTACGATATCTATGAAGAGGGCAGAAAGAACGGATACTTCTGCAAAAACGAGGACGGCACGGATTTTGAGGGCGGTGTATGGCCCGGTATCGTTGGCTTTCCTGATTTTCTCCGTCCGGATGTAAGAAAGTGGTTCGGCTCAAAATATAAAATTCTCACAGATATGGGAATTGACGGTTTCTGGAACGATATGAACGAGCCTGCAATTTTCTATTCGGTAAAAGGACTTAACAAAGCACTTGACAAGGCGGCTTCTCTCAAAGGGCAGAACCTTGACCTTTCAAAATTCTTTGAACTCAAGGACACATTCGCAGGTCTTTCAAACAGTCCCGAGGATTATTCAAGCATTTACCATACAGTTGACGGCAAACAGGTTTGCCATGATCAGGTTCACAATATTTACGGTGCTAATATGACAAAGGCAGCCGGCGAATATTTTGCGGAGAAGTTCGGCAAAGAAAAAATTCTTATGTTCTCCCGTGCGTCATATGTAGGCGCTCACCGTTCAAGCGGTATCTGGTTCGGAGATAACCACTCTTGGTGGTCACATATTCTTCTTGACCTCAAAATGCTTCCGTCAGCAAATATGTGCGGCTTTCTGTACTGCGGTGCAGATCTCGGAGGCTTTAACGAAAATGCAACCCGTGACCTTGTTCTTCGTTTTCTTGCACTCGGTGTGTTTACTCCGCTTATGCGTAACCATGCCGCTCTCGGCACAAGAAATCAGGAGTGCTACAGCTTTGAAAACAGCGATGATTTCAAGGATATTGTTGAGGTTCGTTACAGACTTATTCCGTACCTTTACAGAACATTCAAAAAGGCAAGCGAAGAAAACGATATGATTTTCAGACCGCTCTCGTTTGATTATCCCGATGATAAAATTGCCCGTGAATGTGAAACACAGCTTATGCTCGGTGACGAGTGCATGATTTGCCCTGTATATGAGCAGAATGTAGGCGGAAGATATGTTTATCTCCCCGAGAACATGACTTTTGTAAAACTCAGCGGTACAAGCATTACGACAGAAAAAATGAGCAAGGGTACTCATTATATTGAGGTTGCCCTCAATGAAGTTCCGCTCTTTATCAAAGACGGCAGGCAGATTGAACTCTGCAAGCCCGCAATGAGAACTTCACAGCTCGACACAACAGACACAGTTATGATTCCGTAAAATTTTATTTGTACAATTATCTGTTTGCACAATCTATGGGCGAATACTATGTCAACAACATGGTTTACACTTTATACAAGAATATATTTTACAGCAAAATCAAACACGGCAGTTGATAAAAAACTGCCGTGTTTTTGTATGTCTTTAATTCAGTTTTAATCGTCAGAGCTTTTTCTTTCGCTTTTGAAAAGCTTGCAGATTTCATAGTAAATCGGAATTGTTAAAAATGCAATCCAACCAAATGACCAACCGCCGCAGATGTCGAGAAATCCGAAAAACATATACACAATAACGACAAGCAGGGGATAAGCAAAATGACTCGGCTTGCGTTTGAAGATTGCGTCAACAAGTGTGTAATAGAGAGGAATTGTCAGAAAGCATACCCAGCTGAGTACCCAACCGAGCAATACTCCGCTGAATCCCCAAACGAGGAATCCGATAACGGCAATCAACCAAAACGGAAAGTGCTTCCAAAAGCGGTGCGACTTTGAATGTTTATGCTCTTCAATGTTTTCATCATACATAACATTTCCGTTTTCGTCTGTATAGACTTTTGTTTTGCCGTTTTCTTCAACATGAATTCCGTCCCAGCCGACATCAACCTTTGTACCGTCTTTATCTTTAACATGGATTCCGTCCCTGAAATTAAGGTGAACAGAATCACCGTCCTTTGAGTCAACATGGATTCCGTGTTTGAACGAAACCTTGTCTGATTTTTTGTATGTTGTGTCGCTGTCGGGATTATTTTCGGGCTCTTGCGACTGTGTTTCGCTCTCGGTTTCTTTTTCGCCTTTAAGCAATTCATCAAGCGAAACACCGTAGATATCGGCAAAAAGAATAAGATTATCCGTGTCGGGCGATGCCTCTGCACGCTCCCATTTTGACACAGCCTGACGGCTTACACCTATTTTTGCGGCAAGCTCCTCCTGACTTAGATTCATCTTTTTTCTGTACTGCAAAAGTCTGTTGGCAGTTTCAATGTTCATAAAATTTCCTCCTCAAATATTGCTTTAGGGTTTTACCTTGTGAGAAAATTATATCGGTTGCCTGCCCAAAAAAACAATACATTTCGGGTTCCATTGTCGCAACTCTCGGTTGCAACCCGTAGTTGCGACAATAAAAATCAATAAAAACGCAAAATATCCCAATATCAGAGGTCAAGACCTGTTGTAGTCTTTAAAAATTCACCAAGCTTGTCGCAGATGATTTTTACACCGCCCTCGCTGTCACTTTCAACATTGAGAGGCATAATTGGATCATGTACCGAAAGTCTGAGCAAGAACCAGCCGTCACCGTTATCCCTGTCAAACGAAACTCTGATGCCCTCACGGTTATCATCGGCAACACACCAGCCGTCCTGCTCCTCGGCATACTTTGTAAGGTCGGCAATAATTTTTTCACCGCAGGCTCTAAAATCTTTTTCAAGAATTTTGTATCTGATTTCTGTGCTTTCAAGCGGCTCTTTGAGTGAGGCGGTAAGCTCGTCAAGCTCCTTGCCCTCTTTTCTCATCTGAGCAGCCTTGATAATAATTTTTGTGCAGAGATATGCACCGTCATCAAGAAAGTAGTTTTCACGCATTGCGGCATGACCCGATGTTTCAATTGCAAGCGGACAGTTGATGCCCTGTGCGTTGAGTTCAAGAGCCTTGTCGATAACATTCTTATAGCCTCTGCGATAGCGGTAATGCTTTCCGCCGAGGTCATTTTCAATAAACTGTTTAAGACCGCTTGATGTGATTGAGTCTGTAACAATCATACCGCCGTCATTGCCCTCAAGAGCAATTGCCGCCGCAACGGCTACAAGTCTGTTTCGGTTGATTTCGTTGCCCTTGCTGTCAACAGCGCCGCCACGGTCAACATCCGTATCAAAGATTACGCCGAGATCTGCGCCCGATTTTCTGACAGCCTCACAGATTGAATCCATTGCCTCTTTAGCCTCGGGATTCGGTACATGATTCGGGAACATTCCGTCAGGTTCAAGATAACGGCTGCCTGTTGTGTCTGCTCCGAGAACGGAAAGCACCTTGTCGGCATAAAATCCGCCTGCACCGTTGCCTGCGTCAACAACAATCTTAAAGCCCTTGAGCGGATGCTCGTAATCTTCTGCATTAACTTCCTTTTTAATCTTCTCGCAAAGTCCCTTTGCGTAGTCGCTCATATAGTCAACATCCGTAATATTTCCGCCGTTGCTTTCTTCGGGATGTTCACCGTTTTGTGCGTAGAGAAGAATTTCTTCAATGTCACTGCCCTCAAGACCGCCCTCACGGGTGAAAAATTTAAGACCGTTTCTGTTGAACGGGTGGTGACTTGCAGTAATTTGAAGAGCACCGTCACATCCGAGGTCAACGGTTGTCATAAACATTGACGGAGTTGACGCAAGCTGACAGCAGAGAACCTCTGCACCGCAACGCTTAAAACGCTCGGTTGTGATTTTCATTATATGCGGTCCCGAAATACGGCTGTCACGACCGACAGAGATTTTGAGCTCGCTCGGCTTTTTTGAAACTTTTTTAGAAAGCCATAGCACAAAGCCGTCTGCCATATCGGCAACAACATCGTCGGTAAGGTTTACACTTTGTCCCTCAACACCCTCGCTTGCAACTCCTCGTATGTCTGTTCCGCTTTTGAACTGTTTGTAAAAATCGTTAAGCATTTTATGATTCCTTTCTTATTTGTATGATTGCTTTTATTGACATATTAAATGGATGAAATCCCTGTCCTTACTTTTGAAAACAGGCTTTATATGATAGATTATAACTTAAAATGAGCAAAATCTCAATATGCCTGATAAATTAAGTTTGTAAAAAACAGCAGTTATATAATGCCGAAAAAGAAACAAGTTGTTGAATTTACACAATCAAATGTTATGATTGCGTTAAAAGTATATTTCCTAAAAAGCAAATACAAAGCATATTGTACAAAAATTACAACTGTCAATTGTGCATAACTGACATTGAAATGAATTTGTGAACAAAATTTAATTGCTGAAATTGTTGACTTTTCCGAATCTTTGACTATAATAATAATTGTCAAGTAAATAGTCCGCTTGACTATCGGCTGATTTCCAATTAGCCTTACTCGAGTAAAATTGAATTATCACATAGTCGATAAATTGATCATGATTTTGCCAAATGGTAAATGGCGCACGAAAACAAAACTTTATATTTTTAAAGAATTGAATGGAGGAAATTTTATGACACCAATTCTTAGTTTACACAATGTTGATGTAACCAAATTCCTCGCCGTGCTCGATACCTGCGAGGGCAATGTATATCTCGTTACAAGCGAAGGCGACAGACTCAATCTCCGCAGCAAGCTTTGCCAGCTTGTCGGTCTTACAAGACTTATCGAAGGCGGCAAGATTGCAGAAGCAAGTATTATTTGCGAAAACAAGAACGACGAGAGCAAGCTTTTCAGACTTAATATGTTCGGCGACACAGGTAACGCCAAAGTAGGTTAATTCTGAAAACACTAACTTAAATATCTACAGTTTTCACGTTGATTTCAAAACTTCTAAACCCAAAAACAGCTGCGAGTAATCGCAGCTGTTTTTGGGTTTTGCTTTTTAATGTAAAATATCAATAAAGTGTTGATTTTGCCGATGTTTTGGGTTATACTAAACTTAATTTATTTTATGAGGCGTTAAAAGCATTCGGAAAGGAATACGCTATGGCAGATACAAAAAACGAGATTATGAACGAAGAAGATCAGGGTATGCTCATCACTCTTGAAGACGAAAACGGTCAGGAAGTTGAATTTGAATTTCTTGATGTAATCGAGTTTGAGGGTACAGAGTACATTATTCTCATCGAAAATGACGAAGATGCAGACGAGGTTGTTATTCTTCAGATTAATCAGATTGACGAAGAAACAGAGGAGTATGTAAGCATTGACGATGAAGATACTCTTAACAAGGTATTTGAGCTTTTCAAAAAGAAATATGAGGGCGACATTAACTTTGAATAATTCGTTTTCATTATGAGCTTCCGCAGGGAGGCTCTTTTTTTGTGTGAATATAAACATTCTCTGCGGGAAAAATACCGTTGAGGTGTTGTGTATGACAGAAAAAGCCGGACTTGAAAAAACCGTTGTGTTTAATCTTAAATCGGCAAATGAATCTGATGTCAATAATATTGTCAATGAAAAAGGTCACGAAAGCCGTTCGTTTTATTACAAACTCGGCTTACTCTATTTTCTCAACATTGTTGACTGGATTTGCACCGAGGCGCTCATCGGCAGCGGACATTTTGTCGAAGCAAATCCCGTTATGCAGCCTGTGCTTGAGAACTTCTGGCTGACATTGTTAATCAAGGGAATTTTGCCGCTTGTGCTTGTTCTGGGTTGTGCATTGATTTACAAGCTTGCCGAAATCGGCAGGAGCAAAACAGCCGAAATGCTTTTAACGGTGGGAATTGTGTCTTATGCCCTTGTAAACCTGTGGCATATTTTCAATTTTGTATTGCTCTTTTGTCGATTTTAATGTACAATAAGGGATAGCGAATTTGAAAGGGAGTGTATGTTTTGCCGGCATTATCAGTAAGAAATCTTACAATGACTTTTATCGAAAGAAACCTTTTTACCGATGTTTCGTTTGATGTTGAAGAAAGAGATAAGGTGGGCTTTATCGGAGCTAACGGAGTCGGTAAAACAACTCTCTTCAAGATACTCAACGGAGAAATCAGCCCTGTTTCGGGAACTGTTACCTTTTCAAAAAATGTCCGTCCCGGATATATGGAACAGCATGCCTGCAACAATCCGAGGGCAGATGTGTATCACGAGCTGCTTTCCGTGTTCGATTATCTTTCGGATATGGAAACAGAAATTTCCGCACTTGCACATCAGATTGACAACAAGTCGGGAAACCTTGACGAGCTTGTTGAAAGGCAGACAATGCTCATTGAACAGTTTGAAAGAGCAGGCGGTCTGACCTATAAAAGCAGAACCCGTTCCGCACTTTTAGGACTCGGATTTTCCGAAAATGACTTTACAATGCCTGTCGGCAATTTAAGCGGCGGTCAGCGTTCAAAGCTCTGTCTTGCAAAGCTGTTGCTGTCGCAGAGCAATATGCTCCTCCTTGACGAGCCGACAAACCACCTTGACATTGACGCAATCGCATGGCTTGAAGGCTTTTTGAGAGATTTCAAGGGCGCAATGATTATCATCAGCCATGACCGTTATTTTCTTGATAATGTAACCAATAAGACGATTGAACTTGAACACAACCGCGCTATGGTTTATACCGGCTCTTATTCGGAATTTGTCAAGAAAAAAGAATCGGTGAATGAGTCGCTCAAAAATAAATATGAACACGACTTAAAGGAGATAAAGCGTATTGAGGGCATTGTTGAACAGCAAAAACGCTGGGGACAGGCTCACAACTTTATCACAGCCGCAAGTAAGCAGAAAGAGGCTGACAGAATCAAAGATCAGCTTGTTGCCCCCGAAAGCGAGCTTGAAACAATGCGTATGCATTTTGAGCCGAGATGTGAAAGCGGCAACGATGTTCTTATCTGCAAAAACCTTGCCAAGTCGTTTGACAACAAACAGCTTTTCAAAAATGTTGATATACATATCAGAAAAGGCGAGAGAGTGTTCATCATCGGCGGTAACGGCTGCGGTAAAACTACACTGTTCAGAATTTTGACGGGCAAAACTCCTATGAACAGCGGCGAATATGACTACGGTGCAAATGTTGAAATCGGTTATTTTGATCAGATGCAGCAGAACCTTGACCTGTCAAAAACCGCTCTTGATGAGGTGTGGGATACCTTCCCGAATATGACGCAGACCGAAGTCAGAAGTGCCCTTGCGTCATTCCTGTTCAAAGGTGACGAAGTGTTTAAACCGCTTTCAAAAATGAGCGGCGGCGAGAGGGCGAGAGTTTCTCTCTTGAAACTGATGCTAAAAGGCAGTAACTTTTTGCTCCTCGATGAGCCGACAAACCACCTTGACGCATCGTCACGGGAAGAGCTTGAAAAAACTTTGCTTGACTACAGCGGTACAATGCTGATTGTCAGCCATGACCGTTATTTTATAAATAAAATTGCCGACAGAATTTTACTCCTTACAAATAATGGGGTAAAGGAGTATCTCGGTAATTACGATTATTATCTCGAACGCACAACAGCCGAAAAACAGGGTGTTGTTTTGACCGAGAGTAAGAAAGAGAAAAAAGAAAAGCCGCAGAATGATTACTTTTTGCAAAAGCAGAAGCAGAGTGAAGAACGCAAAAGACAGACTAAGCTTAAAAAGGCAGAGGCTGAAATTGAGC
This sequence comes from Ruminococcus bromii, assembly GCF_002834225.1. Taxonomy (GTDB): domain Bacteria; phylum Bacillota; class Clostridia; order Oscillospirales; family Acutalibacteraceae; genus Ruminococcoides; species Ruminococcoides bromii. The sequence goes on from NZ_NNSR01000039.1 coordinate 75,440, forward strand.
GACTTGACGAAGAAATTGCCAAAACGCAGGAACTTCTCTCAAGTGAGGAAGTTGCCGCAGATTATGAAAAACTTATGGAGCTTTCAAAACTGCTCGAGGATTTGCAAAAACAGCAGGAGGAGCAGTACGAAATCTGGGAAGAACTCGAAAGTATGGCAGAATGACTTACAGTCGGGAGAAGTGACAAATTTCCCTTGCTTAAAGTAAAAAATTATTGTATAATAATCGCATAATATAAGCTAAATACTGTTGCACAGCAGTTTTGCGGTTGATTTTCAGATAAAAGATTAAGCGAATTAAAAAAGAAAAAGCGGCAGGCAAAATATCCTGCCGCATACATCTGCCCGTGGCGCAATTGGATAACGCAACGGATTCCGATTCCGGAGAATGGGGGTTCAAATCCCTTCGGGCAGGCCAAAACTAAAAGCACCCTTCATGGGTGCTTTTAGTTTTGGTTTGCCAAGAATCCGAAGGGATTTGAAGCCGACCGTAAAGAAAATGCCCCTGTGGGGCATTTTTAGGGAGGAGCGTTTATGGAGGCATAGTTATGCACAGGACGCAACAGGCGAGGTGAGAGGTTTAGGTCTGTACAAAGTACTTCGGGCAGAAGTAGTGATAAGATGAAAGTGTGACATCCTTCATGGGTGCTTTTAGTTTTGGTTTGCCAAGAATCCGAAGGGATT
>NZ_NNSR01000040.1 GCF_002834225.1 Ruminococcus bromii
TGTCAAGTGCAACATGGTAACCACCTGTGCAAGGACATGGTATACAAATTCACAGTCTTGAAATCTTGCGGTGAATACGCTTGCCAGATGACGAGTCATACTCAGCAATAACAAAATTGCGATAGCAAACAAGAAATGAATCATTGTTTGGATTAGGTCTGAATTGAACATAATCATTGATGAAAGTTTCACTAAGATATAATTGAAAATTCTGAAAACGGACATATCCCCACGAATTTACTTTTATGGCTTTAAAGCCGGGTTCATATTCAAACGGCTCCACCTTGTCAGCAAAAATCCTTTCGCTGTGAGTATAGACATCGGCAGGACATTTGTTTCCAAGTGCTTCATGAGGTCGCAGGCAATTATACTTAGTTCGCCACTCTTGCAGAGCCTTGTCAGCGTAATCCAAGTTCTTGAATAGATTATGATTTAAAAGTTCTCTTTTCATACTGCCATGAAACCGTTCAATTTTTCCTTGTGTTTGCGGATGTTTAATTCTGCAATGTATGGGAAGAATGTCATTGTTCATAAGGAATTTTTCAAACATAGTAAATCCATGTTTAAAACCTGCAAACTGAGAACCATTGTCAGAAAGTACGCTTGATGGCATACCAAACTCATAAAAAGCTTGCTTAAAAGCGTTAATAACGACATTTTTAGTGTTAGGAAAGCATGCTATTTTGATTGAGTATCGTGAGCTGTCATCGAGAATAGTCAATGGATAGCAATAACGATTATCGGCAGTTAAAAACTCTCCCTTGAAATCAGTTTGCCACATATCATTGCAATGTTCTTTCTGAAAGCGTTTAAAAGGCTTTCTTTTGAGAGATTCCTCTTCAGATATGAGTTGGTGTTTATGAAGAATGTTAGTAATGGTTCTTGGACAAGGAATGTTTTTATACCCTTGATTTTCAAGAAAAATTTTAATTTTATCATCACCCCAACCCGGGTTATCGAAACGAACAGAAACGATTAATTCTTCAATGTCGTCAGGCGTTTTGTTAGGAGAACATAATGGTCTGCGTGACATATCAGTTAAGGGCAGTCCCTGTTTAAATCTATCAACCCACTTGCGACCGGTTTTGCGTGTGATTTCATATTCCCGACATAGAGCACTAAAATTATTTGTTTCTAATGCTTTTGTAACAAATTCTAATCTTTGTTTTTCCACAGTTTTACACTCCCACGGCATAAAAACAGCTCCTTCATTTGCTATTTTCTTGCCATTTATTTTATCATAAAACTGTATACTATGTCTTTGCACTGTTGTATACTATGTTACTACACTGCACACCGTGTTCGCCCGTTCGTGTGCATTGCACACGATTGCACGCAATGCGTGCAAATTTGAATACACAGTTTATGTTATATCAAAACATATTATATAAACATAAATATTCATCAAAGCGGGCGTCCAATGAACGCCCCTACCGGTTTGCAACATTTACAAAATTTGTTTTAACATACAAATTGTACGATTACTTGCGGGAGAACATGGTTCTCCCCTACAGATTATACACTGCTTTTATTGTATAAAAAGCTATGTGTATAAACATAAAAATTCATCAGTACAGGCGGATGATATCTGCCCAACAGAACGACAACTGCATATCAAACAGAAACAACCGCCCACCTTTCGGTGAGCGGTTGTTTTGTGTAGTGTAGTATTAGGAAATTGGGATTAGATTACAATTACTGCTGTCTTTCGCAATAGCTTGAAAGGCCTGTGTTAGGATCTGTGTATTTGAGCATATCATTGTCAGCGTCATATGTGTAGTTAAACTGCTGTTCGCCTACTGTCATAACGAGATCTGTACCCTCAAATGTGTAATTGCCCGAAACAGTCACACCGCTCATTTCGCCTGAGAATGTACCGTCATCTGCAAATGTGTATGTACATTTCAAAGTTTCGGGTTCAACACCGTTCGCTGTTGCGTAGTCATCAATTGAAACGGCTGCACCGTCCGTACCTTCAAGTGCTGTTACAGTCCAAGTACCTACAACGCTTGCCGATGAATCGCCGTCCTTTGAATCAGCGGCGCTGTCATCTGCGCTGTTTGCATTGTCGTCAGCAGTCTGTGATGCCGAACTTTCGTTTTTGCTTGACGAGTCACCGTCATTACCGCAACCTACAAGACCTACTGTACCTACCATACAAATTGCAAGCAATAAAGCTAACTTCTTGATTTTTTTCATAGTTGATTACCTCTTTCCGATATTTTTTACTTTCCGATTTTGATTTACGGAAACACCGCAATTTTCGTGTTTCGCTTTCATCACCTCAATGATAGCCAATTTAATGCAACATTTCAACAAGTTGGCACAAACATCAATCTTTTGGCAAAAACATATGACAATCGGATATAATATTTTTCAAATTTATGGTATAATCTAAGTGCAGTTAATCATTGCTCCGAATTAAATTATTTCAAAGGAGGCGATATCTTGAAAATTGCAGTTATTGACGACGAAAAGCCTCAGGCAGACATTCTCTACTCAATCTGCAACGCATATTTTGGCGGACACAAGCAAAATGTGCAGATTGATTGTTTTCCTGACGGAATAGCTTTTTTCAATTCATTCAAGGAAAACACCTACAAAATAGCCTTTGTAGATATTTTTATGGAGAAAATGAACGGCATTGCCGTGGCTGAAAAGCTTCGTGAAAAAGACCGTGATATTATTATTGTATTTGTCACAACAAGCCCCGATTTTATGATGCAGGCATTTTCCGTTCACGCTTTTCATTACATAACAAAACCCTACAAAGCTGAGCAGATGATTTACAAGGTACTTAATGATGCCTCGTCATATGTATCGGATAATTCAAAATACATTGAAGTTATGTGTGACCGCCGAAACACGCTGATTTCGCTTAAGGAAATTGTTTCTGTTGAATCCGATGCACATTATATCAACATAGGTGTTGTTTCGGGACTTAGATATCGCACACGAATGACCATTGCAGAGTTTCTCAAGCTTGCAGACAATGACACCCGTTTCATACCCGTAAACAGGGGAATCGTGCTGAATGCCGATTACATAAAGGACATTGAAGACTCTGTATGTGTTACAGGCAACGGTGAAAGATTCCCGATTAAAATTCGTGAAAAAACTCGGATTGAACAGAGTATCCGTGAATATATGTTCAAAAAAATCAGAGAAAACCAGCGGAGGTGAACATGGACGCATTCATAAAATTTCTTCAGGCATTTTTCAGCTTTGTCATAATAATACCGTTAAGTTTATTCTGCCTTTTACCATTAAAAAATCAATTAAAATACCCGATTTCAAAGATAGTAACGCCCTTTTTGTGTTCATTTATCATACTCGGTTCTCTCTCGTCAATTGTGATGACGGCTTTTGACATTCAGAATTTAAACTTTGTTCTCTTCCCCGACCTTGTAATATTTTTCTTCCTTATTAAAAGCGTTACAAAGGCCGGAACAGCACGCTGTTTGTTTGTTTTTATAAGTGTGTGCTGTTTGATTTCATTCTTTTCGCTGTATTCATATTTTATCAACTCATTTTTTCAGGAAGAAATCTCACGAGGAGTTAACACCTCATATAGCCTGATTCAAATGGGGCTTTCGGTTGCGGCAATGGGAGCGCTTGTTCCGCTCACAAAATATTACGCATGGATGATTGACAACATAAATATCGGCAAGGTGTGGTATTTGTTTTCAATTTTGCCCATTGCACTTATGGTGTCAAACATCTATATCATACCGATTTCCTACGCAAATATTCGTGTTGGAAAGGTTTATGCAAAAGGATTCATCATTACAATATTTGAGCTTGCATTGTATCTTATAGTATTCATATTATTCTACATTTTCAGCAAGACTACTATTGAAAAAACAAAGCTTACAGAACGAAACAACATTCTTGAAATTCAGAAAAGTTACACAGAATCGTTGCAGTCGTACATAAAATACACCTCAAAAGCAAGACATGATTTTAAACATTCAGTTCATGTTATGAGCCGACTTGCAGATGAAGGAAATCTTTCGGCACTGAAAGACTACATTGCACAGTATGAAAATTCGCTGACTGTAACAGCACCTGTGCGAATCTGCAAGAGTGAGGCGCTGAACGCATTGTTCAATCACTATCGTCAACAGGCGATTGAGAACAATGTTGACATTAACTGGCGGATTGATTTGCCCGACAAATCGAGAATTCTTGATGTTGACCTCTGCAGTATTTTCGGCAACATACTCGAAAACGCAATTGACGGTTGCTGTACAGTTGAAGAAGGCAAAAGATATTTTAATCTGACTTCAGAAATAAAAGGCGACTGTCTGTACATTGTATCAACCAACAACTTTGGCAAGCCCTTGAGAATGGACGGCGAGGAATTTTCTTCAACAAAACATCAGGGCAAAGGAATCGGACTTTACTCAATGAAAAGCATAACAGATGTTTATGACGGTATTTTTGAAGCAGGCAACAATGACGGCGAATTTTTCGTAAATATCGTAATGAAATACTAAATATTAAAGGGTATGCACAAGCGGCATACCCTTTTTGTATTCGGACAATTGCAAAAAAACACGCCTTGCAGACACAAGGCGTGTTTTTGTTTTCATCGTCAACTGATTATAAGAGTTTTCTGAATTTCTGTTGCGTCAAGAACATTGACCACACCGTCCCGATTGAAATCCGCAAGCTTCATCTGAACATCGGAAAGTGCCGCAGTGGAAATGGCAAACTTGCTGATTTCGGTTGCGTCAAGAATATCAACACTTCCGTCAAGATTTACATCACCGATTGCAAACGACTCTTCGCCGTTTGATGCAGGAGCTGTTGTTGGCTGAACAGGTGCGGTAGGAACAGTTGCTGCCGGCTGTGTTGCCTTAGCCGTTGTCGGCTGTACTGTTGCAGCAGGAACAGTTGTTGCAGGCTGTGTGGCCTTGGCTGTTGTCGGCTGAACAGTTGGCTTTGCAGTAGTCGGCTGAACCGTAGCTTTGGCTGTGGTAGGCTGTACAGTAGGTTTTGCTGTCGTAGGCTGTACCGTTGATGAAGAAACAAAAGTACAAAAATCAAGAGCAACCCAACCTGTCTTGCCGTTGTACGAGGTGTAACCCCATGTGTGACCGCCGGAAGCCGAAACCTTTGTTACATTAAGAGTAACATTGCTCGGAACAGATGCTACAGATTTATAGCTTGTACCCGCACCGCTTCTCATATTGAGATAATCGTCAACATCTGTTTTATATGTACCTGTTGTGTAAGTTACCTTTTTGGTTGTAGCCTGAGTAGTGCTTGTACTGCTGCTGAAATTGCCAAGGTAAATGTAGCCCTGAAAATTCCACCCTTTGTTACCGCCAACCTTCGGGTCGGAGATACTCGCTGTGGAAATGTAAAAATTAGCACCGCTGTATGCAGAGTTTGAAAGTGTAATCACACCGTTTTCAACCTTTTCCACAACAGCAACATGACCGCCGCCATAGCTGTATGACCAACAGGCAATTGCGCCGACCTTCGGGGTCTGGCCGTACTTATAGTAGCCGTTAGCCTTGTTGTAGCCGTACCACTGCTCTGCATTGTTCCACGAAAGCTTCGGCTCAGAGCCGAGAATCTCATAAGCTCTGCCGTAAGCATATGCTGTACAGTTCGGCATACCGTAACCGTACCTATAAAAAACATTTAAATTACTGTAATAATACTTGTTACTTGAACTCGGGGCAGAAAGTCTTGGTGAGAACGATGCCGCACTCGCAATCATCGACATTGAGAAGACCGACACAAACAGCATTACAGCCGTGAGAACTGCCGCAGAAACCTTTTTGTTAAAAATTCTTTTTAAAACATTTTGCAAAGAAACACTCCTTTTTTAAATTTCAAAGCGGTTGTTACCGATTTGTAACCACTTTCTTATATTTTATCATAAAATGCTTTGAAATCAAAGAGCAGAAATGCCGAATTTAGAAATTATAATCCGCATTTTTAAGCCAATCTATACAATGAATTACATTTTCTGTTCCAACCGTTGACACAAAACGGCAAAAAATAAAAGGCGGTTAAAAAACCACCTTTATTTGGTCGGGATGACAAGACTTGAACTTGCGACTCCACGCCCCCCAGACGTGTGCGCTACCAAACTGCGCTACATCCCGATGCAACATTATTATTTTAGCAAAACAACAGGCTGTTGTCAAGGCATTTCTAAAATTTTTTCTGCTGATCAACAGAAATTGCAATTAAGACGAACACAAACAGCAAAGCAAAACGGACACTGCCATTCGACAGTGTCCGAAAAATGCTTAGATTAAAGAAAAATCTTTTAAATTATTCTTCTCTCTTCTTTCTTGCAAGGAACATAACGCCTGCTGCTGAAACCATAAGACCTGCCATTACGAACACGATTGTTGTTTCAACGCCTGACTTAACTGCACCTGTGCTTGAAGAACCTGAGCCTGATGAGCCTGAACCGCTGCTGCTTGAGCCGCCGTTTGAACCGTTACTGCTTGAGCCTGAAGCTGAACCTGAGCCTGAGCCAGAAGCAGAACCTGAACCGTTGCTTGAGCTTGATGAGCTCGAACCCTTGTTACCTGTCTTCTTAGCGTTGTCGAGCTGATCCTTGTCAACCTTTTTACCTGTTGTAGGATCTGTGCAACCTGAAAGAATCTTCTCAACTGCAGGAGCAATCTTATTCTTATCAGGGCTGTTTATAGCGTTGAGTCTATCTGTTACAGCACCCATAACCTTTGTTGGGCTAACCTTGAGTTCGTTAATAAGGTCCTGTGTATGACTTGTCTTAGCGTCATCGTCATAGTAAGCAACGAGGTATGTAGCCAGCAATGTTACATCTGATTCGCCCTCAGGGAAAGCAGAACCGATGATTTTACCTGTTGAAGTAATCTTCTTTTCAGGACCGCAGTCTGGATTGTTTTCCCATTTAGCTTCGTTTGCCTTCTTTTCTGAATCCTCAGGGTTTTCAAGCTGATTACCTGTGCAATAAAGTGTGTCGCCGATGCAGTTACCGTTCATAATAGCGTTGTATGACTGCATACCTGTGTTAGCACTGAAGATTACACAGTATACTCTTCCGTCTGACTTAGAGATTGTGTTACCTGTCTTTGAAAGATCATATGTAGCGATACCTGTTGAAGCGTCGTACTTACATCTTTCTTTCTTTGTCTGCCAATCCGGCCAATCGCCTGAACCATCAGCCTTCCAAATGTGACAGAATACTGTCTTAACATTATTCCAGCCTGACTTCTTTACATCGAACTTAACAACATTGCCTGCTTCAACCTCTGAAGAACCGTTAGCTGAAACATCTGAAGAACCATCAGCTGAAACTTCGCCTGACTGATCTGCTGCTGCAACAGCAGCATCATCCTCTGCTTCTGCAGCGCTTGCTGTGATGGCAGCTGAGCTGCACATTACTGCGGCTGCAAGAAAAAGACCTGCAATTTTCTTGAACATTTTTAATCTCCTCCTAAAATTGTTCATAAATATCCAAGATAGATTTTCATATCTTAGTACTGCTTATTATACTATAAAAATAACAAAACTGCAATAGTTTTGGTTTAAAACCGTTTTTGTTATTTGCACAAGGTTTTATGTGACAGTTTGGCTATTTTCCACAATTTTACTTTTTAACACGCCATAAATGCACATTAAATGATTATTTCAACATTGCGTAAACGGTTTCTTTTACGCTGTCAAGAGCCTCTTCAATCTTTTCGGGCTGCTTAGCGCCTGCCATAGCCATATCCGGCTTACCGCCGCCGTTACCGCCGACTTTCTGAGCAACAGCCTTGACTATTTTGCCTGCGTTAGCGCCGAGAGCAAGAGCCTCCTTACCGCAGGCTGCGGCAAATGTCACCTTGCCGTCATTTTCAGTTGCAAGAACGCATACGCACTTTGGAGCAAAATCTCTTGCCTTTTCACACATTGTGCGAAGAATGTCGGCATTAACCTTGTCAACCTTGCCTGTTACCACTCTTACACCGTGCTCCTCTGTTGTGCCTGCAAAAAGCTGTCCAATCTGAGCAACGGCAAGCTTAGAGTTAAGCTCGTTGATTTCTCTCTGCTGTTCCTTGATAATCTGTTCAGCCTTTTGAACGCCCTCAACAACCGCCTTTGGATTCGCAATTTTGAGTAATGAGCAAACATCCATAATAACAGCGCTCATACCGTTAATATATTTGAGAACGCCCATACCTGTGAGAGCCTCGATTCTTCTTACGCCTGCGGCAACCGAACCCTCCTGTCTGATTCTGAAAAGACCGAGGTTTGCGGTATTCTTAACATGAGTACCGCCGCAAAATTCAACAGAGAAGTCGCCTGCACTTACAACACGGACAACATCGCCATACTTTTCACCGAAGAGTGCCATTGCGCCGAGCTTTTTAGCCTCTTCAATAGGCATTTCCTGTGTTGTAACGGGGATTGCCTCAAGAATCTTTTTGTTTACAAGGTCCTGAACCTCAATCAGTTCCTTTGCCGTGAGAGCCTCAAAGTGAGTGAAATCAAAACGGAAGTAGTCGTCCGAAACAAGCTGACCTGCCTGCTGAACATGGTTGCCGAGAACCTCACGGAGAGCCGACTGAAGAAGGTGAGCCGCTGTGTGGTTTCTTGTAATATCCGCACGGCGCTCTTCATCAACAGCAGTTGAAACCTCCGCACCTACATTGATGCTGCCGCTCTTTACTGTACAAGCATGAAGGTAAATTGTGCCTGACGGATTCTTTGTTGTGTTGTCAACATCAGCTGAAAAACTGCCCGACTCCATAACACCTGTGTCGCCAACCTGACCGCCGCCTTCTCCGTAGAACGGAGTTTTGTTGAGAACGATAATAGCATTTTCGCCCTCACCGATACTGTCAACTCTCACACCGTCCTTAACGATTGCAAGAACCTTTGAAGTTGACTTGAGGTCTGTGTAACCTACGAATTCTGTATTTGCAACATCCGAAAGGTCTGTTGTGTCAGAAATCCAAGCGTCTGCACCTGCGTTCTTTCTTGCATCACGGGAACGCTTTTTCTGCTCCTTCATAAGCTCACGGAAACGCTCAACATCAACCTTGATGCCTTTTTCCGAAAGAATTTCTTTTGTAAGGTCAATCGGGAAACCGTAGGTATCGTTAAGCTTGAACGCATCCTCACCGCTGAGAACATTTACATCTTCGTTGTCCATAATGCCGTTGAGCATCTTAAAGCCCTGATCAATTGTCTTGGCAAAGCTTTCTTCCTCAACCTTGATAACCTTTGTGATGAACTCCTGCTTTTCCTTGAGTTCGGGATAAGCTGTGAGATTTTCCTTGATAACCGTATCGCAAACCTTATAGAGGAAAGGCTCGTTGTAGCCGAGAAGTCTGCCGTGACGAGCGGCCCTTCTGAGCAAACGGCGAAGCACATAACCCTTGCCCTCGTTTGACGGAAGAACACCGTCACCTATCATAAATGTTGTACTGCGGATATGGTCTGTGATAACACGGAGTGAAACATCGCTCTTTTCATCTCTGCCGTACTCAACACCTGTAATCTGTGAGATGTGCTTCATAATATTCTGAATTGTATCAACGAGGAAAAGGTTGTCAACACCCTGCATAACACAGGCAAGTCTTTCAAGTCCCATACCTGTATCAATGTTCGGATGTTCAAGAGGAGTGTAGTTACCTTTGCCGTCACTCTCAAACTGAGTAAATACAAGGTTCCAAACCTCAACAAAACGGTCACATTCACAGCCTACATGACAGTCGGGTCTGCCGCAGCCCTTTTCGTCGCCACGGTCAAAATAGATTTCGGAGCACGGACCGCAGGGACCTGAACCGTGTTCCCAGAAGTTATCTTCCTTGCCGAGTCTTACCATATGTGACGGATCAACGCCGACTTCCTTTGTCCAAATGTCAAAAGCCTCGTCATCGTCCTCATAGATTGAAACATAGAGCTTTTCGGGCGGCATTTCAAGAACCTTTGTGAAAAATTCCCATGCCCATGCTGTAGCCTCGTGCTTAAAATAGTCACCGAACGAGAAGTTACCGAGCATCTCAAAAAATGTACCGTGACGGGCTGTGATGCCGACACGCTCAATGTCGGGAGTACGGATACATTTCTGACAGGTTGTAACACGCTTGCGAGGAGGTGTTACCTCACCTGTAAAATATTTTTTCATAGGAGCCATACCGCTGTTGATGAGCAGAAGGCTGTTGTCGTCCTTTGGAACAAGCGAAAAGCTGGGAAGTCTTAAGCAACCCTTTGATTCAAAAAATTCAAGAAACTTTTCTCTTAATTCGTTAAGTCCTGTCCACTTCATAAAAAATCTCTCCTTATACAAATTCACAGGGGAATACAATATTCGTTCAAATTTGTTTAAAGTATGCAACCGAGCAAAATAAAAAATCCCATTGTATAAAAATACAATGGGACAGGAATATCCTGCGGTACCACCCAAATTGACGCTAAGCGTCCGCTTTGAGTAATCGTCATATAGATTACATTTCCTTAACGCAGAAATACGCTGTGCTTAATCACACAGAGCTCAGGGGCAGCGTACCGAAGCCTTACATAAAAGCCTTGCACCAAACGGCTTTCTCTCTGAAATGCTGACGCCTCGGTTAATCCCGTCACAGCCGAATATTGTAATTCAATTGCAATACATAGATTATAAAACTGTTTCTTTGTGTTGTCAATAGCAAAATTTGGGATTAGTCACGCTTTTTTCTGATAACCGAGCCTGACGGAACGGGAGCGTTGCACTTCATTGTGAGTCTTTGCATCGGGTGCGGCGCACTTTCAACGGGCATACCATCGTCAGTTGTAAGCGACTCACACTTGATTTCAAACGGCACTCCGCTTGGCGGAAGCACATCGAGTGTGTCGCCCACATAGAATTTGTTGCGCTGAGTGATTACTGCGGTTGTGTCGTCAATAAGCTCTTCGCACAACGCAACATTGTCATAATGACGGATATATCCGCCGTTGCCGGTAACCTGACCCGGTTCTCTGCCAAAATAGAAGCCCGTGTTGTACTCACGGTGACTGATTTTTTCAAGTTCTTCCCTTATCCACGGTTTGAGAACATAACCGTCACCCTCTGCAAAATAATCGTCAACAGCGTGACGGTAAGCGTTTGTTGTAACAGCTGTATAATAAGCCGACTTTGCTCTGCCCTCAATTTTAAAGCTTGAAACACCTGCCTTTACAAGCTCAGGGATATGCTCAATCATACAGAGATCTCTGGAATTATAAAGATATGTGCCGTCGCCTGTTTCTTCAACGGGGAAATACTGTCCCTGACGGTTTTCTTCATAAAGATGATACTTCCATCGGCACGGCTGAGCACAGTCGCCGTGGTTCGCATCTCTGCCTGTCATATAGCTTGAAATAAGGCACCTGCCCGAGAATGAAACGCACATTGCACCGTGTACAAAGCATTCGATTTCAAGCTCTTTCGGAACTTTTGCACGCATTTCGGCAATTTCATCAAGCGGAATTTCCCTTGCAAGCACAACCCTTGACGCACCCATATTGTAAAGCACATTTGCCGCCGCATAGTTTGTTACTCCTGCCTGAGTCGAAATGTGGCGCTGAACCTTTGGCGCATACTTTTTAGCCGCCTCAAAAACACCGAGGTCGGCAATTATGAACGCATCAACTCCGCAAGCCTGAGCATTCTCCATAAATTCCTGAAGATGAGGAATTTCATTATTGCGTGGAAGTGTGTTGCAGGTTACATGGATTCTTGCCCCCTTTTTATGTGCAAGGTCACAGGCAGTTTTCAGCTGATCGTTATCAAAATTCTGCGGTGCGGAACGCATTCCGAACATTTTTCCTGCAAGAAAAACTGCGTCTGCGCCAAAATTTAATGCAGATTTAAGGCAATCCATATCACCTGCCGGCGATAAAATTTCGGGTTTTTCAAAATTAGTTATCATAGCTTTTAATATACTCCATATTTGCATTTTGCTGTTCAAGTGTTGATGCGTAATAAGCCTGTCCCTTGCTGTCGTGACAGAAGAAGTAATAATCCGAGCTGTTCGGATTGAGTGCGGCAATTATTGCGTCCATACCCGGATTGCAGATTGGACCGTATGGGAGTCCCTTTTTGTCATATGTGTCGTATCTGCTCTTGTATGTACTTCTGTCATTTTCGGGAACATCTTCAAGGCTTCTGTACGGATAGAACTTTGTCGAATCAAGACCGAGGTTTGACACACCGGCACTGCTGTCGGCTGTAAGACGGTTGTGAAGAATTGATGAGATGTAGTACATATCCTCTTTGTCAGCCGCCTCTGCCTGAATGATTGACGCAATTGTCATAACCTGATCAAGCGAATACTTTGTATCGCTCTCCTCAACCATTTTCAAAACTGTTGTTTTCTTTGAATAGCCATCAACAGTCTGCTTTTCGTTTATCTTTGTTTCGTAGTTATTAAGAAGCTTGTAGATTACGGACTCTGCATTTTCGTTTCTGTAGAATTCGTAGGTATCGGGATAGAGATAGCCCTCAAGCTTGTAGTAACGCTTGTCCGCATTTGTTTCAGCCTTGATAAAATCAAAATCACCGTCAAATTTGTCAGAATTGCACAATGAAAGGAACTCATCCCTGTCACCCAAAGCACCGTTCTTTTTAAGAGTGTCGGCAATTTCAAGAACGCTCTCACCCTCGGTAATTGTAACAGAAACCGTGTCGGTTCTGTTGTTGTTGCTTGAAAGAAAATTGACGATTGCCTCATAGTCCATATTCTTGCGGATTTCATATGTACCCTGAGTAAAATCATCGGCAGACTTTGTGACATTGACAAAAAGCTTGAAATATGACGGCTCACCGATTACTTTATTGTCAACAAGTACCTTTGTAACATCGTCAACAGTCGGATTTTCGGGGATTTCAATTTTCACGGTTGAGGAGTCGGTTCTGTTCACGGCAAGCAAATCGTTCATACCTGTTATCATATATACAGCCGCCATTGCTCCGACAATTAGAATTGAGATTATCCACATAACACGGAAAATTCTGCGGTTATGCTTATTTTTCGCTTTAAGAGTCTTTTTTTCTTCCCTTTTCTTCTGCTTAAGAACATGCTTTGACTCTCTCGCCATCTGCTTTCGAACATCCTGACCGCTGTATGAATTGAGGTTTGACGGCTCGCCTTCTGTTTCACCGTACATATTTTCGTCCTCATACTCGGTTTCGTCAATGTTGAGCTTAAAGTTTTCGGCTCTTCTTCGGCGCTGAGCGTTAAGCTCCTGTTCGCTCATATTAAAATTATCAGGGTTCATAATGTATCATTCCTTTACAAACTCGTTATTTGTTCGGTTGGTATATTTTTCGGTAATCACGGCGTCAACGGGGCGGTCAAACACTCCCGAGGGCAGAGTATGCTCCATACATTTGGAGTAGCAAAGACCAACGCTCGTTCCCGAAAAGCTCTGCAAAAATCTGTCATAGTAACCCTTGCCGAATCCAAGGCGGAATCCCTGCATATCAAAGCAAAGTCCCGGAACAAGGCAGAGTCCGTGTGAGAAATCCTCGTACTTTTCACAAACCTCGGGGTTTGGTTCCATAATTGAAAACGCACCCTTTTCAAGCTGAGAAAGTGAGGTCACAAGGTAAAAATCCATTTCGCCGAAATTATTCCTGCACCTTGGCAGAGCAAGTTTTTTGCCGTCTTTCAGCGTTGTTTCAAGGATAAGCGAGGTGTCAACCTCAATCGGTGATGAAACAAAGGCAAAAAGCACATCGCAGCTTTTGTATTCCTCACTTGCCAGAAAAGCGTTCTGCAAGGCAAGGTCAAGCTGCTGTTTCTTTTCGGGAGGACAGTTTTTGCGGATTTTTTTATATTTTGCACGGAGCTGACTTTTCAGCTCACGGACATTTTTTACAGGCATTGCATATCACCGATAACCTTGTCAGCGGCATCCTTTGATACTGCGAGAGAAACAATTGCGTGACCAAATTCAATCGCACAGCCTGCGCCCTTTGCGGTAATAATATTGCCGTCCGTTACGGTGTGAGTGCCTGTATAGTCTGCACCCTTCAGCTCCTTTTCAAAGCCGGGGAAACAGGTTGCCTTTTTGCCGTCAAGGATTCCGAGGTGACCGAGAATTGACGGAGCGGCACAGATTGCGGCAACGATTTTGCCGTTCTCACAGCTATACTTAACAGCCTCAAGAACCTTTTCGTTTGCCTCAAGATTGAGAGTTCCGGGCATACCGCCGGGGAGTATAACACCCTGAACACCGTCAAGGTCAATACTGTCAATTGTGATATCGGCTTTTACAGGCACACCGTGTGAGCTTGTAACACATTCGCCTGTTACACCGACTGTTTTAACATCAAGCTTTGCCCTGCGCATTACATCAACGGGGGCAAGCGCCTCTGTTTCTTCAAAGCCTTCTGCAAGAAATACATAGAACATAGTAAACTTCCTTTCAGGAAAGAGTAATCCCGATATAGACATCGTCGGGAATTTTATGGTTTTTGTCGAGTGATTTAATCATTCCGCATTTTTGTGATTGGCAGTTTTCAAAAAGAGCGTTGTCGGATTTGCCCGTAAACACAAACCTTTCTGATTTTGTATTTTCAAGCAAAAGTGCGGAAAGTTCGTTTATATTTTTATAAGCCGAGTAAAAAACATCGGCAGTATTTTCGTTTTCATCAAATACGGCAAAGCAGTCATTCTTATTTATCACCTTTGAGCCGTAAATCTCATAATAGGACTTTGCAAATTCAAAAAAATTCTCATTATATATGAAAGAATTTTCTTTTGAACAGCCGATATTCAAACCCTTCTCTGCAAAATTTTCAAGCGTTTGCCTTGAAATTTCACGGCTTTTTACGGTGCAGCTCTGAGCATATCCGAGCTTTGCGTAAAAGCCGTACAAGCCGTCATTTGCAGGAAAAAGCAGAGAATAGACATCACCGTTATTCTTTGCGTCATTAAGTGCAAAATCAATCAGCCTTGACATTATCCCGTTGCCACGGAAAGATTTATCGGTTGACGCACCGCAAAGATAATGCGATTTCTCGCCGTTAAGCGTACCTTTTACAAGGTAAAGAGCCGAAACGATTCTATCGTCAACAACGGCACAGCAGCCGTCAAAAAGGTCGCTGTCAAAAATCAGATTGACGGCAGTTACATCCTCGTCAAAACACGAGAGCCACAGCTTTTTTAGGCTTTCGGTATCGGATTTTTCAGTTTTGCGAAATATCGTTTTCATCGTTTTTTCGGTATTGCATTCCAGCGGTCGAGGATAATAACGGGATTGTATGAAAGTTTAGACTTTTTGAGTCCCTCAAGTCCCATATCTTCCTCACGGTTTATATACTCATACTGCGTAAGAGTTTTGGCAAATTCGTTGTTGATTACGGCATAAACACCGTCATATTCACGAAGTGCCTTTTCAAAGTTGATATCATACACCTTGGGTGAAATTTCACTTCCGAGAGTCATGGCAACGGGCTTTGAGTCAACATACAGTACAGCGCCCTTGACATTGTATTCGTCTTTGAGGTCGCACATTTCCCTGATTGCCATAATTTCGCTTGAAGCTTCAGGATCGGTGTCATTTTCCGCACACCACAGTTTTGCAACCGTTAATGCATCGGGAATGTTTGAATCCGACAGAGTTTCAAAACGGGTATCGGTGTAGGTTCTGTAAAATTTTGAAATGTGGTTACGCTTTGCGTGAAACCTTTTGCCCGCAAGGGTTGCAAGGTCACGGGAAGTGTAGATGTAATCCTGATTTTCGGGTGAACGGACATAATCAAATTTGCCGGGAAACATTGTTTCAAGCATTGCACGATTGCCGTTTGTCAGCATAACAATTTGCAAATTGCCGTTTCTCTCCTCGGCATCTTTGAAAACCTCTTCAAGCGCACCCTTTATATTTTTGCCTGTAGGCATACAGTAACCCCAAACAGACTCGTCTGGATTACAATACACCTTGACAATTGTATCATCATAAAAAGCAAATTTAATATTGTATTCGTTTCGCCAAAGATAAGCGTTCAAAAGGTTGGTATCGCAACCCATGCACTCATCATAATCGTAGTATTTTTTAAGTTCGTTTATGTCACTTTGCTCAATTTTTTTAAAGCTCAGCATAAATTTCAGCCGCTGCCCTCTCTATCTCTTCCGATATTTTTTCTATACTCTTAATCTCTCCGTTTTCACAGCAATTAATAACCTTCCAGCCGCATTTTTTAGCGGCATAAACTGCACTTTTTCGACAGTTAAGAAGGAAACGGAGGTTTTTTTCATGCAAATCTTTCTTGCTGTTGTCACCGCCGTAGCGTTTTTCCATAAGCTTCTGCGAAACCTCGGGTTCAACATCAAGGTAGATTACAAGGTCGGGTTTCGGAATCCCGAGCTTTTCGTATTCAAAATCGTTCAGCCAATCAATAAAGCTGTTCCACTCCTCTTTCGGGAGTTTGGACATCTGATAAATTATATTTGAAGTCACATAGCGGTCGCTTAAAATCACACCGCCGTTGTCACATTCCTTTTTCCAAAACTGAAGATAGCTTGCAACACGGTCAACCGCATAAAATGCACTCGCCGCATAGGCATTGACATCATCGGGCTTGTCGCCGAATTTGCCGTCAAGATACATCTTCACGGGAGCGGCGGCAGGACTTTCATAATTCGGAAATTCAAGCTTTGTGACCTTTTTGCCGAGAGCGGAAATTTTTTCGCACAAAATCTTTGTCTGCGTAGCTTTTCCGCTGCCGTCAAGTCCCTCAATAACAATAATTTTGCTTTTCATATATATACCTTACTTTTCTCTGCCGTATTTCTGACGCATTTCCTTTTGCTTTCCGCAACACATATTGCCCTCGGGGCATGGTCCGAACAGGCATGACGGGCCGCAGTTTTTGAAAAGATGCGGAGCAACCTCAAGACATTGCAAAAGCATCTGTTCGGCAACCTCACGAATTTCCCACTGCGCTCTGTTGCAGCAACGGTGTGCAAAAAAGTTCTGCAAGCTTCTTGCATTGAAAGTGCAGACAATTTTTGTTGTCGATGCATTCGGAAGAATAAATCTTGCGTCCTCATTGGCTTTCTTGATGAAAGCATTGCAGGATTTTTTGTCGTCAGCCTTGTAGGCATTGATAATTTCTTCATCAGTTCCGCTGTATTTATCGGGACACTTCTCGTTGATGTAACCGACAGCAAGCGCATCTCTGATTTCCTTGTAAGCGTCAGCCTCAACCTTGAGAGCCTTTTCATAAGCGGCAAGAGCCTTTTCGTTCTTTGCAATCTCGGGCGGAGTTACAAAGTCAAACCTTGTGCCGTCAACATAGCGCTGTGACTGCTGACTGTAGGATGCAATTCTGTGGCGGACAAGCTGGTGTGAGCAGGCTCTTGAAATGCCCTCAATGCCGAATGTAAAATATGCGTGTTCGGTCGGACTTGCATGACCGAGGCTTGCAAGCATATCAATAAATGAGGACGTTTTTTCCTCGTCAAGACCTTCTCTTATATCTTCAATCCCTGACGGTGAGTAGCAAAGCTTTGCCGCCATTGCAACCGTCTGTTCAGGGTTAGGTGTGTGTGTAAGGAGCGTTACCTTTATTGCCATTTTTCGTTTTCATCTCCCATTTTCGATAAAGTTATTCACAATTTCCGATATTCGGATTTATTATAACATTATTATTCAGTCTTTTCAATGGTAAAAACGAGCAAAAATCCCGACAGCACAAAACCTGTCGGGATTTCTGATTAAAATACTATTTTCTTGTAATTGACCAACCCTTTGAGTTGAAACCGCTTAC
>NZ_NNSR01000041.1 GCF_002834225.1 Ruminococcus bromii
TGTGCAGTGTAGTAACATAGTATACAACAGTGCAAAGACATAGTATACAGTTTTATGATAAAATAAATGGCAAGAAAATAGCAAATGAAGGAGCTGTTTTTATGCCGTGGGAGTGTAAAACTGTGGAAAAACAAAGATTAGAATTTGTTACAAAAGCATTAGAAACAAATAATTTTAGTGCTCTATGTCGGGAATATGAAATCACACGCAAAACCGGTCGCAAGTGGGTTGATAGATTTAAACAGGGACTGCCCTTAACTGATATGTCACGCAGACCATTATGTTCTCCTAACAAAACGCCTGACGACATTGAAGAATTAATCGTTTCTGTTCGTTTCGATAACCCGGGTTGGGGTGATGATAAAATTAAAATTTTTCTTGAAAATCAAGGGTATAAAAACATTCCTTGTCCAAGAACCATTACTAACATTCTTCATAAACACCAACTCATATCTGAAGAGGAATCTCTCAAAAGAAAGCCTTTTAAACGCTTTCAGAAAGAACATTGCAATGATATGTGGCAAACTGATTTCAAGGGAGAGTTTTTAACTGCCGATAATCGTTATTGCTATCCATTGACTATTCTCGATGACAGCTCACGATACTCAATCAAAATAGCATGCTTTCCTAACACTAAAAATGTCGTTATTAACGCTTTTAAGCAAGCTTTTTATGAGTTTGGTATGCCATCAAGCGTACTTTCTGACAATGGTTCTCAGTTTGCAGGTTTTAAACATGGATTTACTATGTTTGAAAAATTCCTTATGAACAATGACATTCTTCCCATACATTGCAGAATTAAACATCCGCAAACACAAGGAAAAATTGAACGGTTTCATGGCAGTATGAAAAGAGAACTTTTAAATCATAATCTATTCAAGAACTTGGATTACGCTGACAAGGCTCTGCAAGAGTGGCGAACTAAGTATAATTGCCTGCGACCTCATGAAGCACTTGGAAACAAATGTCCTGCCGATGTCTATACTCACAGCGAAAGGATTTTTGCTGACAAGGTGGAGCCGTTTGAATATGAACCCGGCTTTAAAGCCATAAAAGTAAATTCGTGGGGATATGTCCGTTTTCAGAATTTTCAATTATATCTTAGTGAAACTTTCATCAATGATTATGTTCAATTCAGACCTAATCCAAACAATGATTCATTTCTTGTTTGCTATCGCAATTTTGTTATTGCTGAGTATGACTCGTCATCTGGCAAGCGTATTCACCGCAAGATTTCAAGACTGTGAATTTGTATACCATGTCCTTGCACAGGTGGTTACCATGTTGCACTTGACACACGGTTCGCCCCTACATTATTTCGGTAACTGTATCTCATTTATACAGCTTATTTTCATCATAAATTTTCTGCCGTTACTTGGCGGGCGTCCAATGAACGCCCCTACAGAATTGTGCGAACGGTTGCAATGTTACGCTCGGGCATAATATGTTTTTTGACATTACAAACTGTCTTCCCGACATTAATTTTCCATTTTCAATTTTCAATTTTACATTTAATTAAAGCTGTCTTCACGAACATAAAAAGTCGGCTCACCGTTAATTTACTTTGTTTGTCGGAGTTCCGTTCAGAAAATTTTTGATGTTGTCCGAAACTATGCCCATAAGGCGTTCTCTGGTTTCAACGGGCGCCCATGCGATGTGGGGGGTGATGATGCAATTTTTTGCACCCATAAGAATGCAGTCCTCAACCATAGGCTCAACCTTGAGGGTGTCGATTGCCGCACCGCCGAGGTGACCGCTTTCGAGTGCCTCAAGCAAATCTTCTTCAACCATAACACCGCCTCTTGCCGTGTTTACGAACAATGCACCCTGTTTCATTTTGGCAAAGGCATTTTTGTCAAACATATTTTCCGACTGTGGATTTAGCGGACAATGAACGCTTACAATGTCGCTTGTTTCAAGAAGTTCGTCAAATGAAACATCTTTGATTCCGTCAATATTTTTCGGAGTTCTGCTCGATGCGATTACATTCATATCAAAAGCGCTTGCAATTTTTGCAACAGCCTTTCCGATGTTTCCGAGTCCGACAATGCCGAGTGTTTTGCCTGCAAGTTCATTCAGCGGATATACAAACGGTGAAAAAGTTTTGCTTCTTTTCCACTTGCCGTCCTGAACAAACCGATTATATTCCGCAGTGTGATTGAAATGTTCAAGAATGAGTGCAAATGTGTGCTGTGCAACCGCATTTGTTGAATATGAACCTGCGTTGCAGACGGTTATGCCGTTTTTGGTGCAGTAGTCAAGGTCAATGTTGTTGTAGCCTGTTGCAAAAAGTCCTATATATTTCAGATTTTTTGCAAGTCGCATTGTGTGCGAATCAAGCAGAGTTTTGTTGCACACAACGATATCTGCATCTGCAATTTTCTCCGCAACCTCTTCATATTTCAAAAGACCGAATGACTCAACCTCGCCGAACCGATTAAGCACATCGGCATTTACAATATCGTCAAGAACAGTCTGTGCGTCTGTTAAAACTATTTTCATCTTATCACCTCGTTTTTTACTGACTATAGTATATACCGAAAATTTTTTCCTTGCAATCCAAATCAAAATTTTGTATAATATTTGTGCATAAATTGAAAGGAACGGTATGTTAATGTATAAAAATTATCTTTTTGATTTGGACGGAACTTTGCTTCCCATGGATATGGAAAAATTCGTAAAGCTGTATTTTTCATCGCTCTGCAAGCGGTGCACTCCTGTTATAAAAATCGAACCCGACGCCCTTATAAAGGCTATGTGGGCAGGTACTGACGCTATGACAAAGAACGATAACAGCCGTACAAACCGTGAAGTTTTCTGGGAAACAGCAGGCAAAGTCAGCGGTGCCGACCTTGAAAAGTTTGATGACCTTTTTACCGATTATTACGAAAACGAGTTTATCGTTCCGAAAGATGCTACAAGCTTTACTCCTTATGCAAAGAAAAGCATTGATTTCATAAAGAAAAACGGCGGCAGACTTATTGCCGCAACAAATCCGATTTTTCCGTTTGTTGCAACAAAACGCAGACTTGAATGGGCAGGAGTTTCTCCCGACGATTTTGAACTTGTTACAACATATGAAAACTTTGGTTGCTGCAAGCCGAATCTCAAATATTTTGAAGAAATCTGTAAAAAGCAGGATATCAAGCCCGAAGACAGCATTATGATCGGCAACGATGTTGACGAGGATTTGTGCAGTGCAAAACTCGGCTTTGATACATACCTTATTACCGACACAATTGTGAACAGAGATAATAAGGATTATTCAGACTACAAAAACGGCAGTTTTGAGGAATTTTACAAAGATTTTCTCAAAGGCGATTAAATATGATTATATTGTGCGGTCAGACGGCATTTTGCTTTGTCTGACCGCTTTTTCTGTGTGCATTTAATTTTACTTTTACAGAATACCTTTTAATGCCTTAAATGAAATAAAAAAATAGTCGAATGTGGTATTATGTGATGTGATACAGGTTATCAGACGGGATTTATTTTGTTTTATATCTTAATTAAGCAGGTGAATGAATTATGTCAGAAGTAATCAGAATTTTTGTTGAAAAAAAGGATGGCTTCAATGTTCTTGCAAAGCAGACGCTTTGGGACATCCGCCACAACCTCGGTATGAAGTCTGTCGAAGATCTTCGTTACATTGTGCGTTACGATCTTGAGGGACTTACTAAGGAAGAATATGACAAGGCGAAAACCATTGTTTTGTCAGAGCCTAACGCCGATGTAATCTATGAAGAAACTCTCCCCGTTGAGGACGGCTGGAAGGTATTCGCAATGGAGTATCTCCCCGGTCAGTACGATCAGCGCGGTGACTCTGCCGAGCAGTGCGTTCAGCTTCTTACTCAGGGTGAGCGCTGTAAGGTTCTTACAGCAAGAGTAATTGCTCTCAAGGGCAATATTACAGATGAAGAGCTTGTAAAGGTTGAGGAGTACCTCATCAACCCTGTTGAAAGCCGTCTTGCATCTCTTGAAAAGCCAAAGACTCTTGATATGGAAATTCCCGTTCCCGAAAATGTTAAGAGGGTAGAGGGCTTCATCGGTTGGAATGACGATGAGATGCAGAAGTATTACGATTCAATGGGCTTTGCAATGACACTTGCAGACCTCAAGTTCTGCCGTGATTACTTCAGAGATACAGATCACCGTGATCCGTCGGTTACAGAACTTCGTGTAATTGACACATACTGGTCGGATCATTGCCGTCACACAACATTCCTCACAAGACTTGAAGAGATTGAGATTGAAAAGTCTGCTCTCGGCAAGGTTATCGAGGATGCACTCAGCGAGTATTATGCAACCCGTGACGAGGTTTACGGCAAGGATACAAAGAGAATCGTTTCACTTATGGATATGGCTCTCATCGGTATGAAGTCACTCAAGAAAAAAGGACTCATTCCCGACCTTGACGAAAGTGAAGAAATCAATGCCTGCTCAATTCAGGTTCCCGTTACTATAGATGGAAAAACAGAACAGTGGCTCGTTCAGTTCAAGAACGAAACTCACAACCACCCGACAGAAATCGAGCCTTTCGGCGGTGCCGCAACCTGTCTTGGCGGTGCAATCCGTGATCCGCTTTCAGGCCGTTCATATGTATATCAGGCTATGCGTGTTACAGGCTCGGGCGATCCGACAATTCCTTTCAAGGACACAATGCACGGCAAGCTCCCTTCACGCAAAATTACAACAGGTGCCGCTCAGGGTTACAGCTCATACGGTAACCAGATCGGTCTTGCAACAGGTCAGGTAACCGAGCTTTACGATCAGGGCTATGTTGCAAAGAGAATGGAAATCGGTGCTGTTATCGGCGCATCTCCAAAGGAAAATGTTATCCGTGAAACTCCTCTTCCCGATGATGTAATCGTACTTCTCGGCGGAAGAACAGGCCGTGACGGCTGCGGCGGTGCAACAGGCTCTTCAAAGGCTCACGATGAAAGCTCAATCGAAACCTGCGGTGCAGAGGTTCAGAAGGGTAATCCTCCTACAGAAAGAAAAATTCAGCGTTTGTTCCGCAATCCCGAAGTTGCAAAGCTCATCAAGAGATGCAACGACTTCGGTGCAGGCGGTGTTTGCGTTGCTATCGGTGAACTTGCCGACGGTCTTACGGTTGACCTCGACAAGGTAACAAAGAAATATGACGGCCTTGACGGTACGGAGCTTGCTATATCCGAAAGTCAGGAAAGAATGGCTGTTGTTCTCGATAAAAAAGATGTTGACAAGTTTATTTCACTTGCATCAAAAGAAAACCTTGAGGCTACAGCCGTTGCGGTTGTAACCGAAAGTCCTCGTCTTACAATGAACTGGAGAGGCGACACAATCGTTGACCTCAGCCGTGAGTTCCTCAACACAAACGGTGTTACTCAGGTTGCCAAGGCTTATATCGAGGCTCCGAAGTGGGAAGGCTGCTACCGTAAGGTTGCTCCCGCAAAGCTTAAAGATATGCCTGCTGACGAGGCATTCCTTGAAAATATGTCAAGACTTGAAGTTTGCTCACAGATCGGTCTTGCAGAAAGATTTGACGCATCAATCGGTGCGGCTACGGTAATTATGCCGTTCGGCGGTAAGAATCAGCTCACCCCTCAGGAGGCTATGGCTGCAAAGATTCCGCTTGAGAAGGGCGAAACAGACGATGCAACGGCAATGAGTTACGGTTATATCCCCGGTGTTTCACGCTGGAGTCCGTTCCACGGCTCTGCTTATGCAGTTGTTGAGTCGCTTTCAAAGCTGCTTGCAATCGGTGCAAACCCGATGACAGCAAGACTTACATTCCAGGAATATTTTGAAAGACTTAAAGATGTTCCTTCCCGTTGGGGCAAACCTGCCGCAGCACTCCTCGGTGCTATGCAGGCTCAGCTCAAGCTCGGACTTCCGTCAATCGGCGGTAAGGACAGTATGTCGGGTACATTTGAGGACATTGATGTTCCGCCTACACTCGTAAGTTTTGCCGTTGCAATGACAAAGGCATCAAAGACAATTTCAACAGAATTCAAGAACGCAGGTTCAAAGGTTATCTTTGTTCCCGTTCCCGAAAATAAAGAAACACTTATGCCTGTATGGGATAAGCTTATCGAAATGTACAACGCTGTTTATGCTCTCTGCGAGGACGGCAAGGTGCTTTCTGCATCGGTTGTTAAAGAGGGCGGTACTGCCGCAAGCGTATGTAAGGCTTGCTTCGGTAACGGCTTCGGCTTTAAGTTTGCAAACGAACTCACAAATGACGAGCTTTTCGCTCCGCTTTCAGGTTCGCTTGTTATCGAACTTGCAGACGGTGCAGAGCTTTCAAACGATGTTCTTCACTATGACCTCGGTACTGTTACGAACGATGCAAAGATTACGGTAAACGGCAAGGAAATCGAACTTTCCGCACTCCTCGAAAAGTGGACTGCTCCGCTTGAAAAGGTATTCCCGACAAAGGCTGAAGTGCCTGAAATCGAAGTTGATGTTCCGCTTTACAGCGAGAGAAATACATCTTCACCTGCAATCAAAACTGCAAAGCCTACTGTATTTATCCCTGTATTCCCGGGTACAAACTGCGAGGTTGATACGGCAAGAGCATTTGATAAAGCAGGTGCAAATGTTGAAATGCTCATCGTCAAGAACCTTTCTTCAAATGACATTGAGGAAACAATTGACGAAATGGAAAAGCTCATTGCAAAGTCACAGATGATTATGCTTCCGGGCGGTTTCTCAGGCGGTGACGAGCCTGACGGTTCAGGTAAGTTCATTGCAACAACATTCCGCAACCCGAGAATTGCAGAGCAGGTTAACAACCTTCTCAAGAATCGTGACGGTCTTATGCTCGGTATCTGTAACGGATTCCAGGCTCTTATCAAGCTCGGACTTGTTCCTTACGGCGAAATCAGAGAGCTTAAAGCAAATGATCCGACGCTCACATTCAACACAATCGGCAGACATATTTCACATATGGCTTACACAAGAGTTACTTCCGTTAAGTCACCGTGGTTTGCAAATGTCAACGCAGGTGATGTGTTTGCTGTTCCCGTGTCACACGGTGAGGGCAGATTTATGGCTGATGTTGAAACTGTAAAGGAACTTGCAAAGAACGGTCAGATTGCAACGCAGTATGTTGACCTTGCCGGCAACCCAAGCAGCGACATTGAGTTCAACCTCAACGGTTCTGTTTGTGCAATTGAGGGTATTACATCACCTGACGGCAGAGTTCTCGGCAAAATGGGACACAGCGAGAGAAAGGGCGAAAACCTTTACAAAAATGTTCCTTTTGCAAAAGACCAGCAGATTTTTGAAAGCGGCGTAAAATACTTCAAGTAATTTATAACCGAATATTTTATATAAAAACTAAGGACATCCGTTTTTCGGATGTCCTTGTTGTTTGTGCGGTACAGTAAGCAATAATATTGTATTTTGATTTTGTTTGATTTGGTTTTGCAACCGAATCAAATGGCGAACACGGTTCGCCACTACTGTATGGCAGTAGCTTTGTGACATTGAAATATAATTGGCAATGTTACGCTCGGGCATTTATAGCTTTGCATTTGTAAAACTGTCTGCACGAACGGGGGACGGCGACACGCAGACAATAGATGACTTACCGTAATCGGAGATGTTGCGCTCGGGCATTTATAGCTTTGCATTTGAAAAACTGTCTGCACGAACGGGGAACGGCGACACGCCGTTAATAAATGCCTTGAACGGTGACTTCGCCTGAATTGATAAGCTTGGTGGTTTTGTCTGGAAGCTCGGCAATAAGCTCGCCGTTACGGTTAATTCCTACGGCTTTGGCTTTTACGGATCTGCCGTTGCGGCTGAATGTTATGGTTCTGCCGATTGTTGCGCAAAGGCTTGTGTATTCTTTTAACGCAATGTCGGAGAGTTTTAAACCGTTTTTGATAAATTCTTCCTCAATGTGATTAAGTACACTGGCAAAGAATTTGTTCTTGTCAAAATGACCGCCTGTTGCAAGATAAATTGAAGTTGCCTTTTCTTTGATGTCATCGGGAAAATCCTGAGTATCGGCATTGATTCCGATGCCTGTAATTACATATTCAACGGCGTCAAATTCGGCACTCATTTCGGTTAGAATACCGACAAGCTTTTTCTTGCCGATGATGATATCGTTCGGCCATTTGATACGGCAGTCAAGTCCCGTGAACTCTCTGACAGCCTTGCAGACTGCAAGACCTGCAAGCGGAGTGATTGACGATACCTCGGACGGGGCAATCTTAGGTCTTAACAAGAATGAAAAGGTGATGCTGTCATCCTTTTTTGCTTTCCAAACTCTGCCGAGCCTGCCCTTGCCCTGAGTTTGTTCTCTGGCAACGGCAACCGTGCCGTTTTCGCAGCCGTCTGCGCCAAGCTTTTTGAGGTAATCGTTTGTTGAACCCACCTCGTCAAGGACGATGAGGTTTTTGCCGATTACAGAGGTTTTCAGGTATTTTTTTATTGCAGACTCGTTGAGGTGCGGGGGATAGGCAACAAGGCAGTATCCGCGGTTTGTTACAGAGTCGATTTTGTAACCCTGTTCCTTGAGATTGTTCATCGCTTTCCACACAGCCTGCCTTGACACACCAAGCTGTTCGGAAATTTCACTGCCCGAAACATAACCGTCTGTTTTTGTTAAAAGTTCAAGAATTTTTTTTTGCATAACATCACCGATTTTAAAATATAATGTAAAAAATTACGGACGATTCTAAACAAAATCGCCCGTTTTTGAATGTTAATTATTTTGTGCGGTTCTTCTGAACAACATCGACTACTCTTACAATAACAGGGTTTACGATAAGGTTTACGCCAAGTTCAATAATGAAATTGATACCTGCAAGTGAAATAAGAGCATAGTAAACAATGTCTGTGCCGCCTGCCCATACTTCGAGAACAGGTCTAAAGAAGAGAAGTAAGCCAAGAATAAAGATGCCTGTGTTTACAATAGGTGAAACAATGCCTGCAAGTGCGGCTGCAACAATTGAGTTCTTTTTGCTTATTGCACGGTAAACAACACCCGAGCAAAATCCTGCGGCTGTACCTTTAAGCATACAAACTACAATGCACATAAACGGATTTGCGTTCCATACCATTGCACCGCCGAGATCAACGCCGAAGATGCACATGAGAACTACAACCGCGCTGAATACCGCTCCGAGATATGCGCCTGCACCCTTGCCGTAAATAGCCGCACCGATTACAATCGGGATAAGTGCAAGTGTGATTGATACGGGTTTCATCGGGAAGAAGCTTGCAAGTACCTGTACAACAATGATGAGCGCTGTAAGAATTGCAAGTCCTACAAGTTTGTAAGTCTTTTGTGTTTCTGTCTTATTCATAAAAAATTCCTCCTGCTGTTTCCCTGCTCATTTTCCGCAGGTGAAACGCAAATAATATTTACAAGGGGAGAACCCCGTTGCATCAAATTAATAATTCAAAAACAAGTTGTATATTAAATTGTCTTTATTTTTTATTTCTCCCGTAAATAATTTTGAGTCCGTCAAGAATAATATTCTCATCAAAGATAATATCGTGACGGCAGTTTTTGATTGCAAGCGGAGCAAGACCGCCTGTTGCAATAACCTTGCATTCTTTCCTGCATTCCTCGGTAAACATATCAACCATTCCGTCAAGCATACAGGCTGTTCCGAACATAATTCCCGAACGAATGCAGTCGGATGTGTTTGACGAAATTACCTTCTTTGGAGCTTTCATATCAACCGATGACAGCAATGCACCGTGATTTGTGAGTGCGTCAAGCGAAATTCCCATACCGGGGGCAATTGCACCGCCGTGATACGCGTTGCTTGCGTCAACATAGACAATTGCGGTTGCTGTTCCCATAAAAATCATAATGAGAGGACCACCGTATTTTTCACACGCTCCCACACAGCCGGCAACGATATCTGCACCCAAGGTTTCGGGATGTTCTATCTTGATGTCAAGACCTGTCTTGAGTCCCGGACCTATGAGCAGACTTTTTTTGCCTGTAACGGTCATAATCGCACTTCTGAGGTTATATGTAAATTTCGGAACAACAGAGCTTATAATAGCGCCGTCAATGCTTTTTGCGTCGATGTTATAAATCTGCAAAAAAGTGTAAAGCTCAACGGCAAGCTCGTCGCTTGTTTTGTTTTCATCGGTTGAAAAACGGAGTTTGAATTTTAAATTATCTCCGTCAAAAATACCGAGCTTGACATTGGTGTTTCCGACATCGGCCGCAAGCAGCATTACTGTTCCCTCCAAACGGTTTTCATAAATAAGCTCTTACAAAAGTTTAGATTTAATCGTACTTTACTTTGCTTATTATATCATAAAAAATTATTTCTTCAAGGGTGAATTTAAGGAATTTATCCGATTTTTGGAAAATCCGAAAAAATTGTTGAAATTTGCGTTGAATTGTGTATAATTGAAATAGGTGCGCAGACACGGTCAAGTACTGCGCAAAATTCTGAAAGGAATGGTTTATTAAATGGATAGTTCAGAAATCAAGCAGCTCCAAATCCTTGCTGCAAAGTCAAGAATGGGCGCAATTCTCGGCACTTACCACGCCAAATCAGGTCATCCCGGTGGATCGCTTTCTGCAGCAGATATTTTCACATATCTTTACTTTAAGGAAATGAATGTTGATCCTAAAAATCCTGATATGCAGGACAGAGATCGTTTTGTTCTTTCAAAGGGTCACTGCTGTCCGGCTCTTTATGCAACACTTGCACTCAAGGGCTTTTTTGAATGGGACGAGCTTACTAAGCTCCGCCATGTGGGCGCAATGCTTCAGGGCCATCCCGATATGAAGGGTACTCCCGGTATTGATATGAGCACAGGCTCACTCGGTCAGGGCATTTCGGCTGCCTGCGGTATGGCGCTTGCGGCTAAGCTTGATAACAAGAGCTATCGCACATATACGGTTCTCGGTGACGGTGAAGTTGAAGAAGGTCAGGTTTGGGAGGCTGCAATGTTTGCCGCTCACAACAAGCTTGACAACCTCGTTGTAATTGTTGACCAGAACGGACTTCAGATTGACGGTACTGTTGAAGAGGTTGCAGGCATTGAACCTCTCGATAAAAAGTTTGAAAGCTTCGGCTTTGAAGTAATCAAAATTGACGGTCACGACTTTAATCAGATTGAATCGGCTCTCGAAAAGGCTAAGACAGTAAAGGGCAAGCCTACTGCAATTCTTGCAAAGACCGTCAAGGGCAAGGGCGTTTCATTTATGGAAAATCAGGTTGGCTGGCACGGCACTGCTCCAAACAAGGAACAGTATGAACAGGCTACTGCCGAGCTTCAGGCTGAAATTGACAGATTGGAGGGCAACTGCTGATGGCACAGGTTATTAAAAAGGCTACAAGAGAAAGCTTTGGTATGGCTCTTTGTGAGCTTGCAAAGACAAATAAGGATATTATCGTTTTTGACGCAGACCTCGCAGCTGCTACAAAGACAGGAATTTTCAAGAAAGAATTTCCCGACAGATTTTTTGACTGCGGTATTGCCGAGGGCAATATGGTAGGTGTTGCGGCAGGTATGGCTGCGGCAGGCAAAATCCCCGTTGCAGCATCATTTGCAATGTTTGCAACAGGCAGAGCATTCGAGCAGATTCGTAACTCTGTTGCTTATCCTCACCTCAATGTTAAGATTGCCGGCAGTCACGCAGGCATTTCAACAGGCGAAGACGGTGCTACTCATCAGTGCCTTGAAGACATCGGTATTATGCGTACAATTCCGGGTATGGTTATTCTTAACCCTGCCGATCATTACGAAATGATGGCTGCTACAAAGGCAGCAATTGAGTACAAGGGTCCTGTTTATATCCGTCTTGGCAGACTTGCAATCGACAGCTTTAACGATCCCGATACCTATACTTTTGAACTCGGCAAGGGCATTACTCTTCACGAGGGCAACGATGTGGCTGTTATCGCAACAGGCCTTGTTGTAAACGAGGCTTTAAAGGCTGTTAAGGAGCTTGAAGCAGAGGGTATCAACGCTCGCCTTATCAATATCCACACAATCAAGCCTATTGACAGAGATATCATTATTAAGGCTGCAAAGGAAACAGGCAGAATCATCACCGTTGAGGAACATAATGTTATCGGTGGTCTTGGCGACGCTGTTTGTGATGTTGTAAGCGCAGAATGCCCTGTTAAGGTTACAAAGATTGGTGTAAACGATCGTTTCGGTTACAGCGGTCCTGCTCTTGAGCTTCTTGACAAGTTCGGTCTTACACAGCCGCACATCGCAAAGGTTGTCAGAGATGTCGTTAAAGAGGATAAATAATTTCTGAATTTATTTAATAATTGCAAAATATCAGCGGTCGGTTTGTTCAAGCCGACCGCTTTTTGTATGTCAGATGTCTGCTCAATAAAATTTGAGCAATATTAAAAGCCCCCGAAATTTCGGGGGCTTTTGTTCGGTTATGACCGTTAATCAGTCAATTTCAACCATAATTTTTTCTTCACTGCGGATAGCTGCACTGCGGGCAATTGTGCGGATAGCCTTGGCAATTCTGCCCTGCTTACCGATGATTCTGCCCATGTCGTTTTCTGCAACATGAATATGGTAAACAACTGTTCCCTCTTCGTTGGGAGCATCTGCTTCAACTGATACGGAATCTGGATCGTCAACAAGACCCTTTGCGATAACTGCAAGTAAATCCTTCATTGTTTGTCCTTTCCGAAGCGCAATTATTCAATTACGCCGTTCTTCTTGAGAAGAGCCTTTACTGTGTCTGTTGGCTGAGCGCCGTTAGCAATCCATTTCTTAACTGCTTCAACGTCAACCTTGAACTCTGAAGGCTTCTTGAGAATATCATATGTGCCGATTTCTTCAATGAAACGACCGTTTCTCGGATATCTTGAATCTGCAACTACTACTCTGTAGAAAGGAGCCTTCTTTGAACCCATTCTTCTAAGTCTGATCTTTACTGCCATAATGTTCACCTCATAAAAATTGTTAATTTATATTCACCAACCGTAATTGGATGAAAAACTTTGTTTTTGTTTAATGTTTGATAAATGTTAATTATTTGAACGGAGGCATTCCGTCAGGACCGCCCATGCCGCCCATTCCGTTCATCGGCATACCGCCGAGCCCCGGAAGACCTTTCATTTTTCTTCGTTTCTTAGAGCCTTTTCCGCCCTTTGTCATCTGACGCATCATCTTCTGCATTTGGTCAATCTGCTTGATAAGTCGGTTGACTTCTTCAATGCTTCTGCCCGAACCTGCCGCAATTCTGCGCTTTCTTGACGGATTCATAATGTGTGGATGACTTCTTTCTTCGGGGGTCATTGAAAGGATAATTGCCTGAACCCAGTCAATCTGTCTGTCGTCAATGTCAACGCCCTCAAGCTGTTTTCCAACGCCCGGAATTTTTGAGAGAATGCCCTTGAGCGGTCCCATTTTCTTGACCTGCTCAAACTGATCGTACAAATCGTTAAAGTCGAATTTGTTGCTCATCATCTTCTGAGCCATTTCTTCGGCTTTTTCGGCATCCATTTTATTCTGTGCGTCCTCAATTAGAGTAAGCACATCACCCATGCCGAGAATACGGCTTGCCATCCTGTCGGGGTGGAAAACTTCAATATCGTCAAGCTTTTCGCCTGTACCTGCAAATTTAATAGGTCTGCCTGTAACAGCCTTTACCGAAAGTGCCGCACCGCCTCGAGTGTCACCGTCAAGCTTTGTTAGAATAACACCCGTAATGTCAAGAAGCTCGTTAAAGCTCTTCGCAACATTAACTGCGTCCTGACCTGTCATCGAGTCGATAACAAGCAAAATTTCGTTTGGCTCAACTTCTTTTTTGATGTTTTTAAGCTCATCCATAAGAGCCTCATCAATATGAAGCCGACCTGCGGTATCGAGAATAACAACATCGTTGCCGTAGTCTTTTGCACGCTTAATTGCCTCTTTTGCAATCTTAACGGGATTTGCTTTTCCCATTTCAAAAACAGGAACGCCTGCCTTTTCGCCGACAACCTTCAACTGGTCAATAGCGGCGGGACGGTAAACATCACAAGCCGCAAGAAGCGGACTTCTGCCCTGTTTTTTGAGCATTTTTGCAAGCTTTGCCGTGTGGGTTGTTTTACCTGAACCCTGAAGACCGCACATCATAATGACTGTCGGTGGCTTTGACGCAAACTCAATTCGTGCGTCCTCGCCGCCCATAAGGCTTGTAAGCTCCTCGTCAACAATCTTAACAACCATCTGTGCGGGAGTAAGACTCTGCATAACATCCTGACCGACGGCACGCTCTGTTACTTTGTTTGTAAAGTCCTTTGCAACCTTGTAGTTTACATCGGCCTCAAGAAGTGCGAGTCGAACCTCTCGCATTGCTTCCTTAACATCTTTTTCAGAAAGCTTGCCTTTGTTTTTCAGTTTTTTGAACGCATTGCCAAGCTTATCTGCAAGTCCTTCAAACGCCATAAAAACTCCTTTAATCCTTCAGCGAGCCTGATTTTCGGATAATAACATCCGCAAGCTCTGTGATTTGCATATCCTGTGAAAGTTCTTTTATTTCAAGTGCAAGAGCCGAAATCTCGTCAAGCCCCTGCTCAAGCTTACTGAACTGTTTGAACAGACCGAGCTTTTCTTCAAACTCAAAAAGCTGCTGCTCACTGCGCTTGATACTGTCACGCACACCCTGCCTTGTTATTCCCATTTCATCGGCAACCTCCGCAAGCGATAAATCTTCGTTATAATAAAGATCAACCGCCCTTTTGCCCGAGGGCTTTAAAAGCTCGCCGTAAAAATCAAACAAGAGGGATACTTCAATATTTTTTTCCATATTTGACAGCTCCCGTGATTGGTCTGTGTCTGTAAAGAGATTTTCTTTACACCTGTGATATTATAATATATGCTCGACTGTTTGTCAAGCCTTTAAAGCGGATTTCTGCAATGCGTTTACCGAAATGACAAAAGCAGAATAAATTTTGACAAATTTTTAAAAAACTATCAGAAATTGTACGGTTGTGTCATAAAAAAGACGATATTGTAGAATTTTTGGTGAAATCCGATAATTAAAACGAGCCTGTTACAATGTGATTTTGACAAAAATTACGAATGATTGATGATTATATTTCTAACCCTTACAAATGAGGGGGCTATGTGCAGTTTAGTTTTCGTCATTTTTCACAAAAATTAAATTTTTAGTAAAAAAGGCTATTTTTCTCGTGTATTTTTTGGTGAAATGTGTTATAATTGTTTTGAATTATTGAAGAAACAGGAGTTTTGCTTTACGGAACAGATTATAAATATCGACAGAATGGAAAATGCTGTAGCACTTTTTGGCAGTTTTGACGAGAATATTAAGCTGATTGAAAAGGAATTTAATGTTCGCGTCACCTGTCGCGACAGTGAACTGAAGGTTGAGGGCGATGCGGAAAACACGGCAAAAGCCTGCAAGGTTATTGAGAGCCTGCTGCAGTTCATCAACCGAGGTGAGGCGCTTTCCGAGCAAAATATCCGCTACTGCATTTCGCTTGTCAATGAAGGCAGCGAGGACAAAATAGAACAGCTTGCGGGCGACTGCATCTGTATTACTTCAAAGGGAAAGCCCATTAAGCCGAAAACCATCGGTCAGAAGCGCTATTGCTCGCAGATTGCGAAAAATACCGTAACAATCGGCGTAGGTCCCGCCGGTACGGGCAAGACCTACCTTGCCGTTGCAATGGCTGTTACGGCCTTCAGAAGCAAGCAGATTAACCGAATTATTCTTACAAGACCTGCCGTTGAAGCCGGTGAAAAGCTTGGCTTTCTTCCCGGTGATTTGCAGAGTAAGGTTGATCCGTATCTTCGCCCCCTGTATGACGCATTGTTCGATATGCTGGGTGCAGAAACATATCAAAAGTATGTTGAAAGGGGCAACATTGAGGTTGCGCCCCTTGCGTATATGCGAGGAAGAACGCTTGACGACAGCTTTATAATTCTTGACGAGGCTCAGAATACTACGAGAGAACAGATGAAGATGTTCCTTACCCGACTCGGCTTTAACTCGAAAATGGTAATCACAGGCGATATTACGCAGATTGACCTTCCGAACGGTGCAAAGAGCGGTCTTAAGGATTGTATAAAAATTCTAAAAAATATTGACGATATCGGCACTTGTTTCTTTGATGAAAAGGATGTTGTCCGTCACCGCCTTGTTCAGGATATTATCAAGGCGTACGCAAGGTTTGAAAGCAGCAATAACAATTTGCGCGGCAGTAATTCCAAAAACTAATATTGTATAACTAATCCGAACCTTAGGATTAAAAATAACGAAAGGACGATCACATATGGCAGAACACAATAAAATCAGAGTAATTATCACAAACAAACAAAAAGCAGTTAAAATTCCGACGGGTATAAGAATGTTGGTTCGCCGCTGCTGCAATGCGGTTCTCCAGCTTG
Organism: Ruminococcus bromii; assembly: GCF_002834225.1. Taxonomy (GTDB): domain Bacteria; phylum Bacillota; class Clostridia; order Oscillospirales; family Acutalibacteraceae; genus Ruminococcoides; species Ruminococcoides bromii. The sequence continues at coordinate 16,348 of NZ_NNSR01000041.1, forward strand.
AAAAATTTGAAGGTTCTGCTGAAATCAGCGTTACTTTCACGGATAACGAGGGCATCAAGGCTCTTAACAAGCAGTATCGTGACAAGGACATTGAAACCGATGTTCTTTCTTTCCCGATGGGCGAAAACGGTGTTTATGACACCAATCCCGAAACAGGCGCACAGATTTTGGGCGATGTTGTAATTTCAATGGAAAAGGCAAGAGATCAGGCAGAGCTTTTCGGTCACAGCCTCCAGAGAGAGGTTGGCTATCTTACCGCTCACAGCGTTCTTCATCTTCTCGGTTATGACCATATGGAAAAGCTTGAAAGGGTAAGAATGAGAGAAAAAGAAGAGCTTGTTATGGAACAGCTCGGTCTTCCTGCATCATCAAGCTACATAGTTGACGACGATATGGCTTGATGCAGTTTAAACAGTTGTATTTCGGGATATGAAGAAGCAAATCAAAAGTTTTAAAAGTGCATTCAAAGGCTTTTGTTCAGCCGTAAAAAGCGAAAGTCATATGAGATTTCACCTTGTTGCGACATTTTATGTTTTCGCTTTCGGCTGCTTTTACGATTTTTCTGCCGAAAAATGGGCGTTGCTCGCCGTTTTATGCAGCTTTGTAATTGTACTTGAACTCGTCAATACCTGTGTTGAAAGGCTCTGCGATTTGCTTTGTGACAGATATGATTTTTCTGTTAAGATTATCAAGGATATTGCAGCCGCAGCCGTGCTTGCCGTGTCGTTTTCGGCTGTGTTTACGGCTGTGCTGTTCTTTCTCAATTTTGAAGTAATAGGAAAAATATTTTTGTATTTTGCAAATAATCCCGTTATGCTGGGTTTGCTTATTTTGTCTGCGGTGATTTCTGCCGTCTTTGTATGTGCAGGTCCCGTAAAGGTGAAAAATGCAATTTTGAGTATCAAAAGAAAAGATAAACATTAACAAAAGGGGCGGCATTTTAGCAGCCCCCGATTTTTGTATAGTGAGGTAATATGTTAAATACAGATAATAAAGATAAATCCGCATTTATTGCCATTGTCGGCAGACCTAATGTGGGCAAAAGTTCAATTCTCAACAGACTTATGGGACAGAAAATTGCGATTGTTTCAAGCAAACCGCAGACTACCCGCAACAGAATCACAGGCGTGCTTACTCAGGGCGAATATCAGCTTGTTTTCTTTGATACACCGGGTATGCACAAGCCGAAAACCTCTCTCGGCAAGTATATGGTGCGTTCCGTCAATGAATCCGTGGGCGGTGTTGACTGCTGTATGCTCGTTGTTGAGGCAGGAAAAGAACCGGGTGACACAGAACTTAACCTTATTGAAAAGTTCAAGTCAATGGAAATGCCGGCAATCCTTGCAATCAACAAGATTGACACTCTCAAAGAAAAAGAAGAACTTATGAAACAGATTGCCCGTTACAGTCTGCTCTACGATTTTGACGCAGTTGTTCCCGTGAGCGCACAGGACGGCAACGGTATGAACGAACTTCTTGATGAGCTTAAAAAGCAGGCAGGCGAGGGCGGTCATTTCTTTGATGACGATACCCTTACAGACCAGCCCGAAAGAGTTATTGTTGCCGAAATTATCCGTGAAAAAATTCTCCGCCTTTGCGACAGGGAAATTCCGCACGGCACGGCTGTTGTAATCGAAAAAATGAAAACAAGGGATAACGGTATGCTTGATATTGACGCTACTATTTTTTGCGAAAAAGAAACCCACAAGCGTATTATTATCGGCAAAAACGGCTCAATGCTCAAGAAAATCAGCACATTTGCCCGTCAGGATATCGAAAGGTTTTTCGATTGCAAGGTATTCCTACAGACATGGGTAAAGGTAAAAGAGGATTGGCGAAACCGTGCCCAGATTCTTCAGAATTTCGGCTATGACGAAAAGAATTTCGACTGATAAATCTGATTTTTATGCGATTTCGGTACACGATTTGACACAATGTCAGATTTTTCATAATATAATAAACGGCGTCCGTGAAACACTAACTGCGGAGGTGTTTTTATGGATAACTGGAGTGCGTGGCAAATATTCTTTACCACGGGAAGCGTTCTTGATTACATTCGCTACAAAAGTATTCAGGATGCCAAAGACACGGGTGCAATCACCGTGAACAGGGAGGAAACCGATGAAATTCCGAACAGAGGGACTGATTATAAAGGAACAGAATATCGGTGAGCAGGACAAGCTCGTTTTTGCTCTCACAAAGTCAAACGGTGTAATCCGTGCATTTGTAAAGGGTGCAAAAAACATCAAAAACGGCAAATGTGCGGCGGCATCTCTCCTCTCATATTCCCGACTTACAATTTATAAAGGTCGGGAAAGTTACATAATCGGCGAGGCACAGCCGATTCGCATTTTCTCAAAGCTCCGCAGTGATGTTACAAAAATGTGCCTTGCACAGTATTTTTGTGAACTCGCTCTGACAATTTGTCCCCGTGAGCAAAAGGCAGACTCATTTCTGAGTCTTGTGCTTAATTCGCTCTACCTTTTGTCGGAGGACAAACGCAGTGCAGACCTCATCAAGCCGTGTCTGGAAATGAGGCTTGCAAGTATGGCGGGCTATATGCCCGACCTGAGAATGTGCAGAGAATGCGGAGAATACATTACTCCGCTTATGTACTTTCTGCCACGCATAGGCGCTATTGAATGTGCCAATTGCAGAACGGATATGTCAGAACCTGCAATCGCTCTAAACGAGGGAACGCTCACGGCGCTTAGGCATACTGTTTATGCCGATGACGACAAGTTGTTTTCGTTTGCACTGCCGAAGGATGACCTTGTTGTGCTGAATGCGGCAAGCGAAAGTTATCTTAAATACAGATTTGAAAAAGACTTTAAAACGCTTATTTTTTACAAAACAATAAGCAGTTAATCAGACAATGCAGTTTTGTGTGAAAATGACTTATTTATTTGAAACAGAATGGCTGAAAACTGTAGGGGCGCTCATTGGGCGCCCGCGGGCGGATAATATCCGCCCCTACGGTCACAAAATTGCAATTATTGAATTTGGTAGAATTATGAACAGACATTACAAAACACTTGAACTTGATAAAATTCTCGAAAAGCTTGCGGGGATGACTTCGATTGAAGACGCTCACGAAATGGCTTTGAATCTTGAACCCGTGTTTGAACTGAAAAAGGTTGAACAGCTTTTACAGCAAACCGATGACGCAGTTGCGTTAAGCGGAAGATTCGGCGCACCGTCATTCGGCGGTGCCGGAAATTGTTCGGGACATTTACGCAGAGCACAGGCAGGCGGTTGCCTTACCACAGGCGAACTCCTGTCGGTTGCATCAACGCTCAGAACAATCCGCACGGTCAAGGAGTGGCACTCACGCTCAGGCGGAGGAGCAAGCTCTCTTGACGGTTATTTCAGCGGACTTGTTTCCAACAAGTTTCTTGAGGACAAAATCACCTCGGCTATTATAAGCGAGGAGGAAATTTCCGATAAGGCAAGCCCTGTTTTGTCGGATATAAGAAGAAAAATCCGCACAGCCTCCTCAAAGGCTCGTGAGGTACTGGATAAAATTATTCACAGCTCAACATACATAAAGTATCTTCAGGATACTATCGTCACACAGCGTGACGGCAGATATGTTGTTCCGGTAAGAAGTGAATGCAGAGGTAATGTTCCGGGTCTTGTACACGACACCTCGTCAAGCGGTGCAACCGTGTTTATTGAGCCTATGGGCGTTGTTCAGGCAAACAATGACATCAAGCTTTTGCAGTCAAAGGAAGAACAGGAGATTGAAAGAATTCTCTTTGAGCTTTCCGCAAATGCAGGCGAGTTTGCCGACAGCATTATCCACAGCTACAAGAACCTTGCACAGCTTAATTTGATTTTTGCAAAGGCCGACCTTGCGTATTCAATGAAAGCGTCAAAGCCGATTATGAACGACAGAGGAATGATTGAGCTGAAACAGGCGCGTCATCCTCTTATCGACAAAAACAAGGTTGTTCCCGTTGATGTTATGCTCGGAAAAGAGTTTGACACGCTTGTAATCACAGGTCCTAACACGGGCGGTAAAACCGTAACTTTAAAGACAATCGGTCTGCTCACGCTCATGGCAATGTGCGGACTTCTCGTTCCGTGTGCCGACAACAGCGAGCTTTCCGTGTTCAGAAGGGTGCTTGTGGATATCGGTGACGAACAGAGCATTGAGCAGTCGTTGTCAACCTTTTCGGGACATATGACAAATATCGTTCAGATTATAAAGCTTGCAAACGCAGGCTCGCTCTGCCTTATTGATGAGCTCGGCGCAGGAACAGACCCTGTCGAGGGTGCGGCTCTTGCAATTGCAATTCTTGAAAGACTGCGTGACAAACACGCAAAAATCGCTTCAACAACCCACTATGCGGAGTTAAAGGAATTTGCTCTGCGTACTCCCGGAGTTGAAAACGGCAGTTGCGAATTTGATGTTGCAACTCTCAAGCCGACTTACCGACTTCTCATCGGTGTTCCCGGCAAGAGCAACGCGTTTGCAATTTCAAAAAGACTCGGAATAGATGATGAGATAATCAGCCGAGCAAGCGAACTTGTTTCAAACGAGAACAGACAGTTTGAAGATGTTGTTGAAAAGCTTGAAAAGCGCCGTCAAAGCCTTGAAAAACAGCTCGAAAACGCAAACAGACTTACTGCAAAGGCTAATACCGAAAAGCAGAAAGCAGAAAACGAAATGCAGAAGGCAAAGCAGCGTGCGGAGCGTGAGATTGAAAAGGCAAGGCAGGAGGCTCAGCGTATTATTTCACGCACAAGAGCACAGGCCGACGCAGTTGCCGAAGAACTTGAAAAGGCGAGAAAAGCCAAGGATATGAGCGTTCAGGCAAGGACACAGCTTAAGAAAAATATTGACAAAATGGAGGCTCATGCCGATCCTGTCAAGGCTCGCAATACTCCCGATGAGGAGTACAAGCTGCCAAGACCGCTCAAGGTCGGCGACACGGTTCTCATTTACGATATTGACAAAAACGCAACTGTACTTGCACCGCCGAACAAGGACGGTGTTGTGCTTGTTCAGGCGGGTATAATCAAAACGAGGGTTGATATTAAAAATCTTCGTTTGCTCAAATCAAACAACAAGCCCGCAAAGGACAGATTTTCAAGCACAAGAAATGTGCCGAGCAGAATGGATGTCCGCCCCGAAACGGAGGTTGATGTCCGTGGTGAAACTGCCTTTGACGCAATCAATATTGTTGACAAGGCTATTGACAATGCCGTGCTTTCGGGTGTGAGCAAAATGACGATTATTCACGGCAAAGGCACGGGCGTGCTTAAGCGTGAAATCAACAAGTATCTTAAAACAAACAAAGCCGTCAAAAGTCAGCGACTCGGTGTGTTCGGCGAGGGCGAAGACGGTGTTACAATCATTGAATTAAAGTAAAATCCGACTGAATTTATTTTGTGGAATTTGAGGTAATTATGAAAAAACAGTTTCTTGATTCGGGAAAAATCGTGGGTACACACGGCATAAAAGGCGAGGTCAGAATTGACCCGTGGTGCGACTCTCCCGAATTTCTCTGTGCCTTTAAAAAGCTGTGGCTTGACGAAAACGGAACAGAGTTCATCGAGGTGAAATCCCGTCCGCACAAAAATATCGCTCTTGCAAAAATCAAAGGTGTTGACACAATCGAGGCAGCTGAAAAATACAGAGGCAGGATTGTCTACATTAACCGTGACGACATCAATCTTGCGGAGGGCGTTCACTTTGTTCAGGATCTTATCGGTCTTGAGGTTAAGGATGCCGGCAGCGGCAGAGTCTACGGCGAAATTTCCGATGTTTTGCGTACAGGCGCAAATGATGTTTACGAAATCAAAGACGCTGACGGCAAGACATACCTTGCTCCAGTAATTGATGATGTTGTAAAAGAAATCAATGTTAATGACGGCTATGTTCTTATTGTTCCCATGAAAGGAATTTTCGACGATGAGGATTGATATTATAACGCTTTTCCCCGAAATGTTTGAGCCTGTTTTAAACGGAAGCATAATCGGCAGAGCACAGAAAAGCGGTGTGCTTGAAATCGTGTGTCACCAACTGCGTGATTACGCTTTTGACAAGCACAAAAGAGTTGACGACACTCCCTACGGCGGCGGAATGGGAATGCTTATGAAAGCCGAACCCATTGCCCTCTGCTTTGAGGATATCTGCAAACAAATCGGCAAAAGACCGCATTTTGTCTATATGTCACCGCAGGGCAAAACATTGAAACAGCAAAGACTTCGTGAGCTTGCCGATGTTGAAAATATCTGTATTCTCTGCGGTCACTATGAGGGTGTTGACCAAAGACTTCTTGACGAGTTTATTGACGAAGAAATTTCAATCGGCGACTATGTTCTCACGGGCGGAGAAATTCCCGCAATGGTATTTGCTGATGCACTTTCAAGAATGGTTCCGGGTGTGCTTTCCAACAACGAATGTTTTACCGAGGAAAGCCATTTTAACGGACTCCTTGAGTATCCGCAGTACACAAAGCCGTCAGTCTGGAGAGGCAAAGAAGTTCCAGAAGTGCTTATGAGCGGTCACCATGCAAACATTGAAAAGTGGAGAAAAGAAAAGAGCATAGAGGTGACTGCCCTCAAGCGTCCCGAAATGCTTGAAAAATATGACGGAAAGTGAATTTTGCGGACATAATCTAACTGTAATTACATAAAATAAGACAAGGAAAATCATACGAAATACCGTATCTTTACGATAAAAACATAATATTTTGTAAAAATGCACAATAAACGGGGGGATAAATTCTCTCAAGGTGCATATTAACACGAAATTAATTTATTGTATTGACCTTGTTCGGAAAAAAGATTATAATACATATTAAATTGAGCCGCAGTTTGCAGGCATTGGTGGTTAAAAAATTAAAGGCAAAGAGGGTTTTAAAAATGTATGTTAAGGAAGTATTAGTACAGAATAAAGCCGGTTTACACGCTCGTCCGGCAACTTTCTTTATTCAGAAGGCTAATGAATATAAGTCAACTATCTGGGTTGAGAAGGAGGAGCGCCGTGTGAACGCAAAGAGCCTTCTCGGCGTATTGTCCCTCGGTATTATCGGCGGCACTACTATTAAGGTAATTGCTGACGGTTCTGACGAAACTGAAGCAGTTGAGGGTCTTGTTTCTCTCGTTGAGTCAGGCTTTGCTGAATAATCAGCTTTAAATTTTGCAAAATATCAAGGGGCGGTTTTCCGCCTCTTTTTTGTTTCTTTCAAACAAATCGAAATCTGAAAAGGCGGTGATTTTGTGAATCCGAAAATGTCACAGCTTCGTAAAAAAGCAATGGCGCTTCCGCTGTTGCCGGGTGTGTACATCATGCACGACAAAAGCGGAAAAATTATATATATCGGCAAGGCAAAGGCTCTTAAAAACAGAGTCAGCCAATACTTCGGTTCACAGAATAACCATGCCGAAAAGGTTCGCAGAATGGTTGACAATGTCGATGATTTTGAATATATCATCACGGACAGCGAGTTTGAGGCACTCATTCTTGAATGCAGTCTTATCAAACAGCACACCCCGAAGTATAACATTCTGCTTAAAGACGACAAGGGCTACAGCTATATAAGAATCAGCTCAGGTGATTGGAAAAAGCTGTCATATACATTGCAGAAAAAGGATGACGGAGCGGAATATATCGGTCCGTACAAGAGCAGTTACTATGTAAAAAATGCCGTTGAGGAGGCCAACAAAATCTTTATGCTCCCAACCTGTAACCGCCAATTTCCGAGAGATTTCAGAAAGGGCAGACCGTGCCTTAATTATCACATAAAGCAATGCATGGCTCCGTGTACAGGCAGAGTAAAGCTGAAGGACTACAACGAAAATCTTAACCGTGCTCTCGAATTTTTGCGTGGCGGTTCAACAAATTCAATAAAAAAGCTGACCGAAGAAATGGAAGCTGCCTCAGAAAATCTTGAATTTGAAAGGGCGGCGTCAATCAGAGATATAATAAAATCCGTCCGTAAAATGAGCGACAAGCAAAAGGTTGTTGCAACAAAAATTGATGACGGCGATGTTATTGCAGGCTTTTCGGATGACGGCAAAACCTGTTATCAGGTGTTCCGTTTTGAGGGCGGAAGACTTTTTGACCGTGAAAGCTTTGTGTTTGACAGCGGTGAAAGTGAATCCGAAACCGAAGAATTTTTATTGCGGTATTACACTCTGCGTGACAGTGTGCCAAAGAGCATTGCAATTGACAGGGAATTTGACGGCATGGAAGAAATTGCCGAATGGCTCTCGCAAAAGCACGGCAGTAAGGTCGGCATAACGGTTCCGCAGAGGGGTGACAGGGCGCAGCTTGTGGCAATGTGCAAATCGAATGCCGCAGAAACCCTTGCACAGAAAAAGGGCGCAACCGTTCGTGAGTACAATGTGCTTGAAGAACTGCGTGATTTGCTCGGACTTGAAAAGCTGCCCGAATATATCGAATCCTACGATATTTCAAACCTTGCAGGCACGGAAAATGTTGCAGGTATGATTGTTTATAAAAACGGCAAACCGCTCAAATCGGCTTACAGAAAGTTTAAAATCAAAGGCTTTGAAGGACAGGATGACTTCGCATCCATGGCGGAAGTTTTGACAAGACGATTTGACGAATATTATAAAAATCCCGATGAAGAAGAGGGCTTTGGGAAACTCCCCGATCTTATACTGCTTGACGGCGGTAAAGGTCAGGTTGCGGCTGTAAAAGAGGTTTTGCAGAGTAAGAATATTGATGTTCCGCTGTTCGGTCTTGTAAAGGACGATAAGCACAGAACCCGTGCCGTAACGGGCGAGGGCGGAGAAATTGCGCTCAGTCCCGGACGGTCGCTGTTTGCGTTCCTCGCAAAAATGCAGGACGAGGTCCACCGCTTTGCAATCGGCTATCACCATTCAAGACGAAGTAAAAATACATTCAAAAGCTCGCTTACAGGCATTGATGGCATAGGCGAAGTCAGAGCAAGGTCGCTTCTCAAGTATTTCAGAACGATTGAAAACATCTCAAACGCAGACCTTGCAGAGCTTGAAAACGCTCCTAAAATGACAAAAGACGCCGCACTTGCGGTGTTTAAATACTATCATCCGCTGAATGACAGCAAAACAGAGTAAAATATTGTTGTAAAATGTCTTGTAATGTGTTATACTAAAGTTTGCAATTGCAGACGGTTGCACAAAACTTAACTTTTTTCGGCAATGCCGTATGCCTGCTTGCGGTGTTGTTTTATGATTTTGCAGGCGGAAAGGCTGCGTGTGTTTTATGAGAGTTATTACAGGCTCCGCAAGAGGCAGACGACTCGAAACCCTTGAGGGTGAAGATGTAAGACCGACAACCGACAGAATTAAAGAGGCTGTTTTTTCGATTATTCAGTTTGAAACCGAGGGCAGAAATTTTCTTGACCTTTTTGCAGGCTCGGGACAAATGGGTATTGAGGCTTTGAGCAGAGGTGCAAAGTCGGCAAGCTTTGTTGACAATGCAAAAAAATCGCTTGAAACGGTAAAAAGAAACCTCAAGGCTGTAAAGCTTGAAAATTCGGCAAAGGTTTTTGCAATGGATTTTCACAGCTTTCTTTCGATGAACTCACAGCGTTTTGATATTGCGTTTCTCGATCCTCCTTACAGAACGGGAATGCTGCAGGATGCCCTTGAGCTTGTTGTCGATGCGATGAACGATACGGGTGTTATCATTGCGGAAAATCCTCTTGACGAAGAAATTTTGTCGAATTACGGTGATTTTGTACTTGACAGACAGTATCGCTATGGTAAAATAAAAATAACTACATTCAGACATAAGGATTTTCAAAGATGAACAAAACAGTGATTTGTCCGGGAAGTTTCGATCCCGTAACGCTCGGACACCTTGATATTGTCACGAGAGCGTCAAAGCTTTTTGACCGTGTAATCGTGGGTGTGCTTGTCAACTCTTCAAAAAGTCCTATTTTCTCAATTGAAGAGAGAATTGAACTTTTAAAGGAGGTTACCGGGCATCTTGATAATGTTGAAGTAGTAGGCTTTAACGGCTTGCTCGCACAATATTGTGAGGAACACGGTGTTGACGCAATTGTTAAGGGACTCAGAGCTGTGACAGACTTTGAATATGAATTTCAGATGGCGCTTACCAACAAAAAGCTGAATCCGAACCTTGAAACCCTGTTTTTAACTGCTGAAGCGGATTCGATGTATCTCAGCTCGAGTATGGTTCGTGAGATTGCCTCAATGGGCGGCGACATCAGAAACTTTGTTCCTGCGTGCATTCATGACAGAATTGTGGAAAGACTGAAAAATAATTAAGCGTTTGTTTTTTTAATTAAAGATGGATTAAACCAAACATATAAGGAGTGGACAGATAATGAAAGTTGAGGATTTGATTTTACAGCTTCAGGATGTTATCAGCGCTGCCAAGTCAATGCCCTTTTCAGGCGGCAAGGTTATGGTAAGCAGTGACGAGATTTATGATATTCTCGATCAGATTCAGGACGCTATGCCGGCAGAGGTAAGACAGGCAAAGAATATTGTTGCCGACAGAAAGCAGATTCTTGCCGAGGCTAACCGTGAATCGGAGAACATAATCAGGGGTGCGGAAGAACGCAAAAAGGCTATGCTTAACCAGAACGAGCTTGTTCGTGAGGCTCAGGCAAAGGCCAAGGAAATTGTTGACGATGCAAAACAGAAGTCGGCGGAAATCAGAAAGGCTGCAAATGTTTATGTTGACAGCATTATGAAACGCACGGAAGAGGGCGTTGCAACGCAGCTTGAGGCTCTCAGAAAGACTCATGCCAACATTGTAAGCTCGCAGAAAAAGCAGGGCTGATTTAATTAAAAACGGCTTTACATCAACAGTCGGGCAGCCCGAAAAAACAAATAATGTATAATTACAAGCGGCAGAGAATTAAACTGCCGCTTGCTTTTTTGCCGCAAAGGTATACTTGTCGGAAAACGCGAAAAATGTTGAAGAGAAGAAAATAAAATTGCATTGAAAATGTTTTTACAAAATTGTAAAAAATATTGTCATAATTCCTTTAAGTAAATAACAATAGGGGTTAATCTTGTAAAATAATAAGATGAATGAAACAATATGCGGTGGTGAGGTTCTTGAAAAATGCTTTGCTGATTTCACACTCTGAACAGAGTGCCGTTTCTTTGTCACAATTGCTTGAGAGCGAAGGCTATACGGAGATTTCCGTTTGCCAAACCTCACAGGAGGCTAAGGAGCTTGCAAAGGGTGAGGTTTTTGATCTCATTTGCGTCAATGCGCCGCTTGAAAAGGAAAACGGCATTGAGCTTTCAAAGTACTTTGCCGGAACAACCCGTTCAAGTGTTGTGATTATCGTTCCGCAGCGAAATGCGGATTATGTGAACGATGCACTTACGGAGCACGGTGTTCTTGTTATTGCAAAGCCTGTAAACAAGCACCTGTTTCACCACTTTTTGCAGTTTACGGAATGTTTTAAGATGCGTATGTTCCGTGTGATTGAGGAAAATGAAAAGCTCAAGCATATGGTTGCGGATATGAAGATAATAAACAGAGCAAAGTTCCTGCTTATTACCTGCCTTAATATGTCCGAAGATCAGGCGCATCGCTATCTTGAAAAACAGGCTATGGATCTCAGAACAAGCAAGCTTGAGGTTGCAAAGCAGGTTATCAGAACATATGAGAACTGACTGCAATTTTTTAGTTTATTGAAAGGAATGTGTTTTTATGAGCCGTGCGGCATACTTAATCCTTGAAAACGGAACAGTTTTTGAGGGCAAGGCGTTTGGTGCCGAAAAAGAAACTACGGGAGAACTTGTTTTTACTACAGCAATGACAGGTTATCTTGAAACACTCACCGACCCCAGCTATTACGGTCAGGTGGTTATTCAGACATTCCCTTTAATCGGCAACTATGGAGTTATCCCTGCCGATTTTGAAAGTGACTCTCCGTCACTGAAAGGTTATATTGTACGAGAATGGTGCCAAGTTCCTTCAAACTTCCGTTGTGAGGGTGATCTTGACACCTTTTTAAAAGAGTCGGGAATTCCCGGCATTTACGGAATTGACACCCGTGCGCTCACAAGAATTGTGCGTGAATACGGTGTTCTGAACTGCAAAATCTCCTATTCTCCCGATGTAACAAAGGAAGAACTTGACGAGATTAAGAACTATGTTATTACAGAGGCTGTTGAAAGCACTACTATAAAAGAAAAAGAGCATTTTGACGCTGAAAACGGCGACCTCAATGTTGTGCTTATGGATTTTGGCGCAAAGCATAACATCGGCAGAGAGCTTGTTAAGAGAGGCTGTAACCTTACAGTTGTTCCCGCCCACACAACAGCGGAGGAAATTAAGGCTATGAATCCCGACGGCGTAATGCTTTCAAACGGACCGGGAGATCCTTCGGACAACACAGAGATTATTGCGGAGCTTAAAAAGCTTTGTGACTTCGGGATTCCGACCTTCGGTATCTGTCTCGGTCACCAGCTCCTTGCGCTTTCACAGGGTGCAAAAACAGAAAAGCTCAAGTACGGCCACAGAGGTGCAAACCAGCCTGCAAAAGAGGTTGAAACAGGCAGAGTTTACATTACATCACAGAACCACGGCTACGCTGTTGTAAGCGACAGTATGCCCGAGAACGGCAAAGTAAGCTTTGTAAACGGCAATGATAACACCTGCGAGGGCGTAAACTACACAAATATGCCTGCTTTCTCGGTTCAGTTCCATCCGGAAGCTTGCGGCGGTCCTCATGATACAGCATTTTTATTTGACCGTTTTATTGAATTGATGAAGAACAACAGAAAATAAGAGTCCGAAATTCGGATTACTATTCAGCATAAGAACAGATACAATAATTACTTGAACGAGGAATGATTATATGCCACTCAAAAAGAATATCAAACGAGTTATGGTAATCGGTTCGGGCCCTATCGTAATCGGTCAGGCTGCCGAATTTGACTATGCAGGCACACAGGCTTGCCGTGCGCTTAAAGAAGAAGGACTTGAGGTTATTCTCGTAAACTCAAACCCTGCTACAATTATGACTGATAACGCAATGGCTGATAAAATCTACATCGAGCCGTTGACACTTGAAACAGTTAAGAGAATCATCAAAAAGGAACGCCCTGACAGCCTTCTTTCAACCCTCGGCGGTCAGACGGGTCTTACCCTTTCAATGCAGCTTGCAAAAGAGGGCTTCCTTGATAAATACAATGTTCAGCTTCTCGGTGCAAACCCCGAAACAATTGACAAGGCAGAGGACAGACAGCTTTTTAAGGACACAATGATTGAAATAGGTCAGCCTGTTATTCCGTCACTTGTTGTTACAGATGTTGAATCAGCTGTTAAGTTTGCCGATGAAATCGGTTATCCTGTAATTATCCGTCCTGCATTCACACTCGGCGGTACAGGCGGCGGTATTGTCGATAACGAGGAAGAGCTTCGTGAAATCACATCAAACGGTCTTGAACTTTCTCCTATCACACAGGTGCTTGTTGAAAAATGTATCTCAGGTTGGAAGGAAATCGAGTTTGAGGTTATGCGTGACAGCGACGGAAATGTTATTACTGTCTGCTCAATGGAAAACTTCGATCCTGTAGGCGTTCACACAGGCGACTCAATCGTTATCGCTCCTACGGTAACACTTGCCGACAAGGAATATCAGATGCTCAGAAGTGCGGCTCTCAACATTATCTCTGCGCTTAAGGTAGAGGGCGGTTGTAACTGCCAGTTCGCACTCAACCCCGAAACATTTGAATATGCGGTTATCGAGGTTAATCCCCGTGTATCCCGTTCATCGGCACTTGCGTCAAAGGCAACAGGTTATCCTATTGCAAAGGTTGCCGCTAAAATTGCTATCGGTTACACACTTAATGAAATCAAAAATGCCGTTACAGGTACAACATACGCTTGCTTTGAGCCGGCGCTCGACTATGTTGTTGTAAAATTCCCAAAATGGCCTTTCGATAAATTTGTATATGCAAAGAGAACACTCGGTACTCAGATGAAGGCAACAGGCGAGGTTATGGCTATTGCTCCGACATTTGAGCAGGCTATTATGAAAGCCGTAAGAGGCGCCGAGATTTCTCATGATACTCTCAACGACAAGGAATTTGCAGAGCTTTCAAACGCATCGGTTTATGACAGACTCAGCGTTTGCGATGACAGAAGAATTTTCTGCGTATATGAGGCTCTCAAGAGAGGCATTACAGTAGAACAGATTCACAACATCACTCTCATTGACGAGTGGTTCCTTGAAAAGCTCAAAAATCTTATTGCCGTTGAAAACGAACTCAAGAACGGCGAGCTTACGGAGGATCTCTATGTTCGTGCCAAGAACAAGGGATTCCTTGACAGAACAATTGAAAAAATCACAGGCAGGAAGGTTGAAAATCCACTTGTTCCTGTTTATAAAATGGTTGATACCTGCGCCGCAGAATTTGAGGCTGAAACTCCTTACTTCTATTCAACATTTGATAAGGAAAATGAAGCTGAGGAATTCATCAGAGAGCAGAAGAGCGATAAGAAAACAGTTATCGTATTCGGTTCGGGTCCTATCAGAATCGGTCAGGGTATCGAATTTGACTATGCATCTGTTCACTGCGTATGGGCGCTCAAGAAGGCAGGCTACGATGTTGTTATCGTAAACAACAACCCTGAAACAGTATCAACAGACTTTGATACAGCCGACAGACTTTATTTTGAACCGCTCACAACCGAAGATGTTATGGGCATAATAAAAACAGAAAATCCGTTCGGTGTAGTTGTTGCATTCGGCGGACAGACAGCCATTAAGCTTACAAAGTTCCTCAGCGACAACGGTGTAAATATTCTCGGTACATCATACGATGCCATTGATATGGCAGAGGACAGAGAGCGTTTTGATGAGCTTCTTGAAAAGTATCACATCAAGCGTCCCCGTGGCGTAACGGTTATGACAACAGACGAGGCTCTCGATGTTGCAGACAAAATCGGTTATCCTGTTCTTCTCCGTCCGTCATATGTTCTCGGCGGTCAGAATATGATTATTGCATTCAACGAAGATGATGTCAAAGAGTATATGGCAATCATTCTTGCACAGAATATTGAAAATCCGATTCTTATTGATAAGTACCTTCAGGGTACAGAGCTTGAAGTTGACGCCATTTGTGACGGTGAAGATATTCTTATTCCGGGTATTATGGAGCATATCGAGCGTGCCGGTGTTCACTCGGGCGACTCAATTGCGGTTTATCCGGCATGGAATCTCTCAGACAGAATGACTCAGATTATTATTGAAAGCTCAAAGAACCTTGCAATCGAACTCCGTACAAAGGGACTTGTAAACATTCAGTACCTTATCTATAAAGACGAACTCTATGTTATCGAGGTAAATCCCCGTTCTTCAAGAACAATCCCTTACATCAGTAAGGTAACAGGCGTTCCTATGGTTGACCTTGCAACAAGAGCAATGCTCGGTGAAAAGCTCAAAGATATGGGCTACGGCACAGGCCTTTACAGAAAGAGTCCTTACATTGCGGTTAAGGTTCCTGTATTCAGCTTTGAAAAGCTTATCAATGTTGATAACCACCTTGGCCCCGAGATGAAGTCAACAGGTGAAGTTCTCGGTGTTGCAGGCACACTTGAGGAGGCTCTCTATAAGGGACTCATCGGTGCAGGCTACAAGATGAAGAAAAAGGGCGGTGTGTTCATCACAGTCCGTAATTCGGATAAAGCTGAAATCGGTGAAATCGCAAAGAAATACTACGACCTCGGATTCAGAATCTACGCAACAGAGGGTACAGCGGATGTACTCAAGAAGTACGGTATCGATGCTGTAAGCGTAAAGAAAATTCACGAGTCCAAGACAAACAATACTCTTACACTCATTGAATCGGGCAAGATTCAGTATGTTATTTCAACATCTGCAAAGGGCAGAATCCCTTCAAGAGATTCTGTTAAAATTCGCCGTAAGACCGTTGAAAGAAATATTCCGTGTCTTACATCTCTTGACACGGCAAATGCGCTTGCGGATTGCCTCAAGAGCCACTATTCACAGCACAGCACGGAGCTTATCGACATTAACCACATGAGAGAGGAAAAGCTTATGTTAAAATTCACTAAGATGCAGGGTATAGGCAATGACTATATCTATTGCAGCACTTTTGATCAGGAAATCAGCAACCCCGAGGCGCTTGCCGTAAGACTTTCCGACAGACATTTCGGTATCGGCGGCGACGGTATTATTCTTGTTTGCCCTTCAAAGGTTGCAGACGCAAAGATGAAAATGTACAACCTTGACGGTTCAGAGGGCAAGATGTGCGGTAATGGTATCCGTTGCGTAGGCAAATTCCTCTATGACCACGGTATGGTTGATATCAACGAAAAAGACGAAATTACAATTGAAACACTCAGCGGAATTAAGAAGCTCAAGGCATATACTTCAGGCGGAAAGGTTAACCGTCTCAGAGTAGATATGGGCAAGGCTATTCTCGATCCTAAGGAAATTCCCGTTGCTCTTGACGGTGACAAGGTTGTTGACAGAACTGTTGAGATTGCAGGCAAGAACTATAACATCACCTGCGTATCAATGGGTAACCCTCACTGCGTAGTATTTATGGACGATATTGATAATCTTGACATCGAAACCATAGGACCTGAGTTTGAAAACGATAAGCTTTTCCCTGAAAGAGTGAATACAGAATTTGTAACAGTTCTCGATGACCATACAATCAAGATGAGAGTGTGGGAGCGTGGCTCAGGCGAAACATGGGCTTGCGGTACAGGCGCTTGTGCCGTTGCGGTTGCCGCTTGTGAAAACGGTTTCTGCAAAAAGGGTGAAGACATCAAGATTAAGCTCAAGGGCGGCGATCTTATTATCAACTATACTGATGAAACGGTATATATGACAGGTAATGCGGAAAAAGTATTTGAAGGCGAAGTTGAGGTGTAATCGTGGAGATAACCGAACATAAGAAGAATAAAAAATATATATTTGTAACAGGCGGTGTCGTATCCGGTCTTGGCAAGGGTATCACAGCCGCATCTCTCGGCAGACTTTTAAAGGCAAGAGGACTCAAGATTGTTGCTCAAAAGCTTGACCCGTATATCAATGTCGATCCGGGTACAATGAGCCCGTATCAGCACGGCGAGGTATATGTAACGGAGGACGGCGCAGAAACCGACCTCGACCTCGGCCATTATGAGCGTTTTATTGATGAGGACCTTAACAAGTATTCAAACCTCACAACAGGTAAGGTTTACTCAAATGTTCTTGAAAAGGAGCGTCACGGCGACTATCTCGGTAAGACAGTTCAGGTAATTCCTCACATCACAAATGAAATCAAGTCTTTTATCTACAATGTAGGTGAAAAGACCAATGCCGATGTTGTAATTACGGAAATCGGCGGTACGGTGGGCGATATCGAAAGCCAGCCGTTCCTTGAGGCTATCCGTCAGGTATCTCTTGAAGTCGGCAGAGAGAACAGCATCTTTATTCATGTAACTCTCGTTCCCTATATCAAGGGCAGTGAGGAACACAAATCAAAGCCGACACAGCATTCTGTA
This sequence comes from Ruminococcus bromii, assembly GCF_002834225.1. GTDB lineage: Bacteria > Bacillota > Clostridia > Oscillospirales > Acutalibacteraceae > Ruminococcoides > Ruminococcoides bromii. The sequence goes on from NZ_NNSR01000041.1 coordinate 33,833, forward strand.
AAAGAGCTTCGTTCACTCGGTATCAATCCCGATATCATCGTTCTTCGTTGTGACGAACCTCTTGAGGAGAGCATTTTCAACAAGATTGCACTTTTCTGCAATGTAAAACCGGATTGTGTAATCGAAAATATTACTCTCCCAACGCTTTATCAGGCACCTCTTATGCTTGAAAAGAGCAATTTCTCAAATGTTGTATGTCGTGAGCTCAATATTGTAACGGACAAAAAGCCCGACCTTTCCGAGTGGGAAGAAATGCTTAGCCGTATCAACAACCGTACAAAGAAATGCACGATTGCTCTTTGCGGTAAGTATGTTGCTCTCCATGACGCATATCTTTCCGTTGCAGAGGCACTCCGTCACGGTGGCTATGAAAATTCCGCCGATGTTGAAATCAAGTGGGTTGACTGCGAACTTCTTACAAAGTACAAGGTTGACGAGCTTCTCGGTGATGTTGACGGTATCCTCGTTCCGGGTGGCTTCGGTAACAGAGGTATCGAAGGTAAGATTATGGCTGCAAAATATGCCCGTGAGCATGATATTCCGTATCTCGGAATCTGCCTCGGTATGCAGACTGCAGTAATCGAATACGCAAGAGATGTTCTCGGCTATGCTGACGCCAACAGCGGTGAGTTTACACCAGAGGGCAAGCATAATGTTATTGACCTTATGCCTGAACAGGAAGGCATTGAGGATATGGGCGGCACAATGCGTCTTGGTGCATATCCGTGTGTTATCGAGCCCGATTCGCTTATGGCTAAGGCTTACGGTCAGCATGAAATTTCAGAGCGTCACCGTCATCGTTATGAGTTCAATAACGATTTCAGAGAGGAAATTGAAAATGCAGGTATGAAGATTACAGGTACTTCACCTAACGGACTTCTTGTTGAAGCTGTTGAAGTTCCCGACAACCATTTCTTCGTTGCTGTTCAGTATCACCCCGAGTTCAAGTCACGCCCGAACCGTGCTCATCCGCTTTTCAGAGAATTTATTAAGGCATCACTTGAAAAATAATTTATATTCCACTTAACTTACAGACAAAAGGACTGATTTTAATGAAGATTAACAGAAATTTTGACAATCTCGTTCCTAACTATCTTTTTGCAGATGTTGCAAAAAAGACAAATGCATATATTGCGGCTCATCCCGATAAAAAGGTTATCAAGCTTGGTATTGGCGATGTAACCCTTCCGCTTGCTCCTGTTGTTGTTGAGGCAATGAAAAAGGGCGCAGAGGATCTTGCTCACAAGGAAACCTTCAAGGGTTATCCCGATTATGAGGGCTACGAGTTTCTCAGACAGGCTATTTCAGATTATTACAAGAGCTTTGGTGTTGCAGTAGGCGCTGACGAAATCTTTGTATCAGACGGTGCAAAGTCTGACTGCGGCAACATAGGCGACATCTTCTCAAAGGATAATATTGTTCTCGTAACCGATCCTGTTTACCCCGTATATGTTGACTCAAATATTATGGCAGGCAGAGAAATCGTTTATGCCGCATCAAATGAGGCAAACGGCTTTGCCGCTCTCCCTGATGAAAATGTAAAGGCAGACATCATCTACCTTTGCTCACCTAACAACCCGACAGGTTCTGCATACAATGCCGAACAGCTCAAGACTTGGGTTGACTACGCTCTCAAAAACGATGCAATAATCCTCTACGATTCAGCTTATGAGGCATTCATCACAGAGGATCTCCCTCGTTCAATTTTTGCAATCGAAGGTGCAAGAAAGTGTGCAATTGAAATGTGCTCACTTTCAAAGACAGCAGGTTTCACAGGTACAAGATGCGGTTACACGGTAATTCCTAAGGAGCTTGAGCGTGACGGTCACAATATCTATGCAACATGGTACCGCCGTCAGGCAACAAAGTTCAACGGTGTTTCATGGCCTGTTCAGTGTGCTGCTGCCGCTGTATTCAGCGAAGAAGGTCAGAAGCAGATCAAGGAGAACATTTCTTACTATCAGGAAAATGCAAGAATTATCGCATCTGCTCTTGATGAACTCGGCATCTACTACACAGGCGGCAAGAACTCACCTTATATCTGGCTCAAGTGTCCGAACAATATGGGCAGCTGGGAATTCTTTGACCTCCTCCTCAACGAGGCAAATGTTGTAGGTACTCCTGGTGAGGGCTTTGGCGAAAACGGTGCCGGCTACTTCCGTCTTACATCATTCGGTGACAGAGAAAACACGATTGAGGCTGTTGAGAGAATCAAAAAGGTTCTCACAAACCTCTCAAAGTAATTTGATTGAATTCAGATTATTATATTGAATAAAACACACAGCGGATAACCCGAATTTTAAGGTTATCCGCTGTTCTTATACGGTGAGCCGCCCCTACGCAAAAAAAGGACATTCCATTTGGAATGTCCTTTTGATATCATATTAAAATCAGAACTTAATCTTTTCAGCGATATAATCGTTGAGCTTGTCGATTGCAACTCTTTCCTGCTGCATTGTGTCGCGGTCACGAACGGTAACACAACCGTCATCAACAGACTCAAAGTCATATGTGATACAGAACGGAGTACCGATTTCATCCTGTCTTCTGTAACGCTTGCCGATTGAGCCTGCATCGTCATAATCGGTCATAAAGTCAGCTGAAAGCTGCTCATAAACCTTTCCTGCCTGCTCGTTGAGCTTCTTTGAAAGCGGAAGAACGCAAGCTTTGTACGGAGCAAGGGTCGGATGAAGTCTTAACACAACTCGTGTATCCTTTTCATCAATAACTTCTTCATCGTAAGCCTCAACAACAAGAGCAAGGAAAAGACGCTCAACACCGAGCGACGGCTCAATAACATACGGAATGTACTTCTCGTTCGTTGTCGGGTCAAAGTATTCAAGCGTTTTGCCGCTTGTTTTGCTGTGCTGTGTAAGGTCATAGTCTGTTCTGTCGGCAACGCCCCAAAGCTCGCCCCAACCGAACGGGAAGAGATATTCAAAGTCTGTTGTTGCCTTTGAGTAGAAGCAAAGCTCCTCTTTTGCATGGTCACGAAGACGGAGATTTTCTTCCTTAATATTGAGAGAATAGAGCCAGTCACGGCAGAAACCTCTCCAGTATTCAAACCATTCAAGGTCAGTGCCCGGCTTGCAGAAGAATTCAAGCTCCATCTGCTCAAACTCACGAACACGGAAAATGAAGTTACCGGGTGTGATTTCGTTTCTGAAAGATTTACCGATCTGTGCAACGCCGAAAGGAACTTTCTTACGGCTTGTTCTCTGAATGTTAGAGAAGTTCACGAAAATGCCCTGAGCAGTTTCGGGACGAAGATAAATTTCATTTTTGCTGTCTTCTGTAACGCCCTGGAATGTTTTGAACATAAGGTTGAACTGACGAATGTCGGTAAAGTTGTGCTTGCCGCAGTTAGGACACGGAATCTCTTTTTCCTTGATGTAATTCATCATTTCTTCGTTTGTCCAGCCTGCAACATTTGTGCCGTCAAAATCTTCAATAAGATTGTCGGCACGGTGACGGGTTTTACATTCCTTACAGTCCATAAGCGGGTCTGAGAAACCGCCGAGATGACCTGATGCAACCCATGTCTGCGGATTCATAAGGATTGCTGAGTCAAGACCAACATTGTACTTGTTCTGCTGAACAAACTTCTTGAGCCAGGCATTTTTAATATTGTTTTTTAGTGCAACACCGAGCGGACCGTAATCCCAAGTGTTTGCAAGACCGCCGTAAATTTCAGAACCCGGATAAACAAAGCCTCTGTTTTTACACAAAGCAACGATTTTATCCATGGTTTTTTTGCTGTTTTCCATAACTTAACCTCTCTTTGCGGATAGATAAAAATAACCACTAAAATAATACAATTATTTGCAACTGTTGTCAAGTAAAAAGACTTCGTCACAGCATTTGTTGCGGTCTGAAAATAATAATTTGAAAAAAATTTACAAACTTGCCAAAAAACACTTGTAAATGTAATCGTTTTGATATATAATGTAGTTACTCAAAATTTGAGTAACAAAAAAGGAGGAATTAGCGATGAAAAAATCATCCAAGGTTCTCAGTTTGGTACTTGCAGTTCTTATGGCAGTATCCTGTTTTTCAGGTTTGACCATTTTTTCTGCATCAGCTGAAGAAACCGACACAAAAATTTATTTCGATGTAAGTACTGCCCCTGCAGAATGGGGTACTACAAAGAACGTTTATTGCCATCTTTATGCAATAGCAGGTGATGAATTCCCTGAAACATCTTGGCAGACACCGCCTGAGAAGTGCGCTAAAGACAAGGAGACAGGTCTTTACTACTTTGATACAGCAAAGATCAAGAATGAAGACGGTACGCTCCACGGCGGTCTTAAGGACAATGCTGACTATGCTGTAATCTTCTCAACAAAAGACACCAAAAAAACAACTCACCAGACTTGTAACATAACACTCGGCAAGCCTTGTCTTGGCGACACAGTTTACCTCACAGGCGGTAAGGTTGAGAACACAGAGGACTCATCAAAGCTTGATGACGGTGCAACATGGAGAAATAACAGTGACAACTACGGTCCTAAGGCTGCAATCACATCAACAGGTAAGGTTACAAAGGGCAGATTCCCTGTTTACCTTTCAAGAGCTGAAATGGTTGCACAGGCACTCTTTAACTGGGCTGTTAAGAATCCTAACCACTACACTCCCGAAACTGTAGCTAATATTTGTGCAGAGGTTGAAGCTGAGCCGATGGATGTTTACAACACTTATGCTGAAGTATATGCAACACAGCTTGCTGATCCTGAAGCATATCCTGATTGTGCTCCTCTTTCAACAATTGCTACACTTCTCGGTGTTGATCCTTCTGTTACAGAAGAGCCAACAACTACAGAGCCTGCTACAGAAGAGCCGACAGAAGCTCCTACAACAGAGCCTGCTACAGAAGAGCCGACAGAAGCTCCTACAACAGAACCTGTTACAACAGAGCCTGTTACAACAGAGCCTGTTACAGAGCCTACAACAGAAGCTGTTACAACAACAGATCCTATTTATGTAGTAGCCGGTGCAGAAGAATTTGCCGGTCTTAAGTGGATTGGTGACCCTGTAAACGGTGCTCAGAATGTTATGACAAAAGACGGCGATATGTATTCAAAGACATTCGCTGCAACACCTGCCGGCGATAGCTATCAGGTTAAGGTTGTTAAGAATGTAGCTAACGGTACAGATCCTGAAACAGGCGACACAGTTTGGAATCAGACTTGGATCGGTTACGATAACACAGAAAACAACCTCACATTCGATGTAACAGCTGCTTGCGATGTAACAGTAACATACAATCCTGCTACAAATGAAATCAATGTAACAGGTGACAGTGTTAAAATCGTTAAAGAACTTAAGGTTGATTATGTATTACCAGTTGGTAACGGTTTCCAGAGCTGGCTCAACGGCGAGGACTGGAAGGTAGACGCTGAGTCAAACAAGATGGAAATGGTTTCTGACAAGGTTTACAAGATTACATATAAGGGTGTAACGTCGTCAGATAACTATGAATTTAAGTTTGCTGCTAACGGTTCATGGGCTGCTAACTGGGGTCTTCCGGCAACAGAGAACAGTGCTCCTGTCGGTAAGGACTTCGACCTTACATACAACGGTGAGAATATGGTTCTCGATACTGTAGCTCTCGGTTATGCAGAGGGTTCATCAATTGATGTAACACTTACACTTGACCTTTCAGGCTTTGACTATCCTTCAAAGCAGGGCGCTAAGGCTAATATTACAATTGAAGGCGATCGTGTTCCGCTTCTCGGCGATGCTGACGGTGACTTCTCAATCACAGTTAAAGACGCTACAATGATTCAGAGAATTGCAATCGGTCTTTTAAGCACAGACGCTTCCAAGGTTTGCGACGCTAACGAAGACGGCAGAATTTCTGTTAAGGACTCAACAATTGTTCAGAAGTATGTTGTTAAGGGTTACAACAACACAGGTAATGTAGGTTCACCTATTGCCAGTGCTGAATAATTTTGATTGATTTAATCTGAAATTACATTTTACCTCGCAGGGAATCCCCTGCGAGGTTATTTTTTGTCATAAAACAAGGAAATTTTGCCGATAAAGATGCAAAGTGTAATAATGTGTGTTATAATAATCCCAGTGAAGTGTTACAAGGAATGTTCAAAAGAAAAGAGGCGAAAGATATATGTATATTCATGATATTTCAAAGGATACTCTTACAACCGAGGTATATCCGGGAGATCCGAAAACGGTTGTAACTCCGCTGAGAAGTATGGATGATGAAGAATGCAATCTTTCGCAGATTTCGATGTGTGTTCATGCCGGAACACATATTGATGCTCCGCTCCACTTTTGCCCTGACGGCAAAGGGATAACCGATTTAAGGCTCAACACCTTCTACGGAAAATGCACCGTAATAACGGTCAAGGGCGTTTTGACGGGCGAAGATATGGACAAGCTGTTGCCGTATTGCAGAAAGCGGATACTGTTCAGGGGGAACGGCGATACCTATCTTTCACATTCTGCCGCAATTGTACTTGCACAAAGCAGAGTGGTGCTTGTCGGTACGGACGCCGAGTCAATCGCTCCGCCGTTTGATGAAGTAAAAACGCACCGTGAACTGGGCAGAGCAGAAATCGCCGTGCTTGAAAATCTCAATCTTTCGGGGGTTGATGACGGCGAATATGATTTGTGCGCTTTCCCGATTAAGCTCGGCGGTCTTGAGGCGGCGCCATGCAGGGCGATACTTTTTGAACAGGAAAAAGGATTAAACTAAGGTGATATTTATGGTAAAAATGGTAGTATTTGATCTTGACGGCACACTTATAAATTCTCTTACCGATCTTGCTATAAGCGTGAATTATGGCTTGAAGCTTAACAGGCTTGAGGAAAAGCCTGTTGAAAATTATAAAACATATGTCGGAAACGGCAGAGAAATGCTCATCAGAAGGGCGATGGGAGATGCGTGGACCGACCACGAGCTTTTTGAAAAGGTCAAGGCTGATTACGACAGACACTATGCCGTCCATTGCAACGACCACACTGCCGCATATGACGGTTGTGCAGAAATGCTTGAAAAGCTTGCACAAAAAGGTATTAAAACGGGTGTGCTGTCAAACAAACCCGATGAATTTGTTGATAAAATGCTAAAAAAAGCATTCCCAAATCACAAGTTTACTCAGGCATGGGGGCAGAAACCGCAGTACAAGACAAAACCCGAGCCTGATGCTCTGCTTGCACTCCTCAATATGAGCGGTGTAACTCCCGAAGAATGTTTCTATGTCGGCGACAGCGATGTCGATGTGTTTACGGCAAACAATGCAGGCATAAAAATGGCAGGTGTTTCATGGGGATTCAGAGGCAAAAACGAGCTTATGAACGCCGGCGCGCCGTTTGTTGCAGACACAGCCGAAGAACTTTTTGACTACATTTGCAAATTTATATAATAGTATGAACAAGATAAATTATCAGAAAGAACTCGACAGGGTGATTGACAAAATAACGGGGGAGGGAAAAGTCCCAAAGCTGCTTTTGCATGTGTGCTGCGCCCCGTGTTCGTCATACTGCCTTGAGTATCTTTCAAAATATTTTGATATCACAGTCTATTTTTACAATCCGAATATTTCGATTGCGGATGAGTATAATTACCGCCTGAACGAAGAAAAGCGTCTTGTGTCGCTTATGCCGTTTGAACATCCTGTAAAGGTGGTCGAGGGCGAATATTTGCCCAAGGATTACTTTGATTATGTCAAAGGCCTTGAAAATGAACCCGAGGGCGGAAAGCGGTGTGAAAAATGTTTCAGACTGCGACTTGAATCCTCTGCACGCTACGCAAAGGAACGCGGCTTTGATTATTTTACAACCACGCTTACAATCAGTCCGCTGAAAAATGCGCAGTTGCTCAATTCAATCGGTGCGGAGCTTGCCGAGAAGTACGGTGTTCCGTGGCTGTACAGCGACTTCAAAAAGCGTGAAGGCTACAAGCGTTCAATCATCCTTTCAAAAGAATATGACCTCTACCGCCAGAACTACTGCGGTTGCGTTTTTTCAAAAAGGGATAGTGTTGAAGAGGAAAACTAAGTTAATACATCAAAAGACAAATCCCCGCCGGAATTTCCGACGGGGATTAATCGTGTTTGCAAATTATTTAACTGAGGTTAACGCATATTAACTTGGTTGCTTTACACAACCGATTTGAGGTATTCGACAATTTCCTGCTGTGTACTCATTTCAAGCACCTTTGCGGTAACTTTGTCTGCCTCTTCTTTTGTCCATGTGGAAATTATTTTTCTCACATTGAGAACTGACGGAGCGGAAACGCTGAATTCTGTGAGTCCGAATGAAATAAGCAACGGAATCATCAGCTTGTTTGCGGCAGCCTCACCGCACATTCCGACTGAAATGCCGTTCTGAACACCGCACTCAATTGTGCGTTTAATCATTCTGAGAACGCTTGGCTGAAGGGGAGAGTAAGAGAGGTAAGACACATCGTTGTTGCCTCTGTCACAAGCCATTGTGTAGCCTGTGAGGTCATTTGTGCCGATGCTGAAAAAGTCTGCCTCTTTTGCAAGCATATCTGCGATAACTGCCGCAGACGCTGTTTCAACCATAACACCAACCTGAATGTTTTCGTTGAAATTTATGCCCATATTGCGTAAATCGGCTTTGCATTCTGCAACAAGCTTTTTGCCCTCACGAAGTTCATCCATAGTTGTGATGAGCGGGAACATAATCTTGATGTCACCGAATGCGCTTGCACGCAAAATGGCTTTAATCTGTGATTTAAAAAGTTCACGGTTTTTAAGGCAATATCTGATTGCACGGAATCCCATGAACGGATTTTCTTCTTTTTTAAGTCCAAGGTACGGAATGTCCTTGTCACCGCCGATATCAAGTGTTCTGATAATCAGCGACTTGCCCTTTAAGATAAGAGCCGCCTTTTTGTAGGCCTCATACTGTTCGTCCTCTGTCGGAATTGAAGTTCTGTCCATGAACAGAAACTCTGTTCTGAAAAGTCCGACACCCTCGCCGTCTGCGTCAACTGCCTTGACAGCGTCTTCAGGTTTTCCTATGTTGCAGAAAAGTTCATAAACTTCTCCGCTTGCGGATTTTGTTTCTCGTCCCCTGTAATTTTCAAGCTCTTTGCGTTCTGCAAGAAAAGCGTCACGCTTTTTGGAGTATTCTGCAACTGTGTTATCATCCGGATTAACAATTACAGCACCCTCACTGCCGTCAACTACAACTGTGTCGCCGTTTTTCAGGCTTGATGCGACACCCTCAACACTGAGTACGGCAGGAATTTCAAGCGCTCTTGCAAGAATTGCAGAGTGGGAAGTTGTTCCGCCTGTTTCAGTAATAATGCCTGCTATGTTTTCTTTTACAATACCTGCCGTAACAGAAGGAGTAAGCTCTCTTGCAACAAGCACCGTGCCTTTTGGCGCGTCACTTACTTTAATTTCGTTTACTCCGAGAAGAATGCCGAGAACACCGCTCTTGATATCTCTGACATCAGCCGCACGCTGTTTTGTAAGCTCATCGTCAGCTGCCGAGAACATTGCAATAAACATATCGCACATATGCTCAAGGGCAGATTCTGCACATTGACCGTCTGCAATCAGCTTTTCAATTTCACCGCTGAGATACGGATCTCTGATAATCTGAATGTGACCTGCAAGAATTTCTGCCTCTTTTTCACCGGCTGAACTGCGAAGATTTTCTGCCTGTTTTTCAGTGTTGTAGCAAAAAGCGTCAACTGCTGTCTTAAAACGCTGTGACTCTGCTTCGGTATCTGTTACGGTTCGTGGAGTGTATTCAAGCGAATGTTCTTCAATAAGCATTACCTTACCGATTCCGATACCCTCGGATGCAGCTGTTCCGTGTAGCATAATCTTCACCTCTTGTAACTGTTTGTCCGTTGTCTTACTCGCCAAGACCGCTCTCTATGAGCTGTGTTGCTTCTGCAAGCGCTTCGTTTTCGTCAGCTCCGTCGCAAACAATCTCAATGTCGCTGCCGCACTTGATGCAGGCTGCAATAATGTTGAGAAGGCTCTTTGCGTTGTACTGATTGCCGTTGAATTTGATTGTTACATCACAGCTGTATTTGCCCATAGCTGTTGCAAAAACCGATGCCGGACGCATATGGAATCCCTGCGCATTTGTGAGTACGAGTTCTTTTGATACCATAATAAAATCTCCTTTATAAAATAAATTTGTGTTTTGAAGTTTTGAATCTAATGTCGTGAAAGTTCTTTGAGTTTTGAGGGGTGGCACCGGCTTTTACACCGGTGCCGAGGAACAAAACATTTCAAAAAACGGGTAATAGCAAATTAATTATTTTTTAATCGGTCTTTTGAGAAGTGCAAGCATAAACATTGAAACTACTGCACCGATTGCAAGAGCAAGGAGGTAGAAATACCATGTACCCTGCATTGTTGCGAATACGAAGATACCGCCGTGAGGAGCCATAAGCTTACAGCCAAAGAGAGCTGAAAGTGCGCCTGCTACTGCAGAACCAACGATACATGAAGGGATAACCTGAAGCGGATGACCTGCTGCGTAAGGAATTGCACCTTCTGAGATGAATGAAAGTCCCATTATATAGTTTACGGGAGCATTCTTTCTTTCTTCATCTGTCCAACGATTCTTGAAGAATGTGTTTGAAAGAGCGACTGCGATTGGAGGAACCATACCGCCGATCATAACTGCTGCCATAATGATGTATGCCTGATCGTCTGCGTTTGCAAGGTTAAGTGTTGCGAATGCATAAGCTGCCTTGTTGAAAGGACCGCCCATGTCGATAGACATCATACCTGCGAGGAGCGCACAGAGCGGAACCATCATTGCAGGGTTAGAGGCAATAGCGTTAAGGCCGTTTGACATACCTGAGTTAATCATACCCATGAACGGGTTGACTGCGCACATTACAACGAGAATACCGCCGAGTCCGAGAAGCGGATAGATGAGAACGGGCTTGATACCCTCAAGAGCCTTAGGCATCTTATCGCACATTTTTTCAATACCGAGCATTAAGTAACCGCCTACGAAACCTGCGAGCAAGCCGCCGAGGAAGCCTGACGGAACTGTTTCTGCAGCGGCAGGATCCATAAAGGTTGCGCCTGATGTTGCAAGGAAACCGCCTACAAGACCAACGAGAAGACCGGGACGGTCTGCAATTGACATTGCGATAAAGCCTGAAAGGATAGGAACCATAAGGTTAAATGCCACACCGCCGAGTGTTTTAAACCATGCGGCTGCAGGAGTTACCGTACCGAATGCACTGCCAACCTCCTGTGCGTTAACACCGCATGCAATATCAATGAGGAATGCGATTGCAATGAAGATACCGCCTGCTACAACGAACGGGAGCATATGTGATACACCGTTCATAAGGTGACCGTAAGCGCCGCCTCTCTTCCTTGGAGCATCTGCAGAACCGCCTTTGTGATGATATACGGGAACTTCTTTGTTTACAATCTTGTTGATAAGCTCTTCCGGCTTATGAATACCGTCTGAAACGGCACACTGTAAAACGGGCTTGCCGTCAAAACGGGCAAGATTTATTGTGATGTCAGCGGCAATGATGATACCGTCGCAGTTTGCAATTTCTTCTTCGGTAAGCACATTCTTTGCACCGCCTGAACCGTTTGTTTCAACCTTAATCGGAATGTTAAGGCTGTCGCCGGCTTTCTGGAGTGATTCAGCCGCCATATAAGTATGAGCAATACCTGTTGGACAAGCTGTGATAGCAAGAACTCTGTAACCCTTCTTTGCAGGAACTTCTGCCTTTGGTTCATCGGGGAACTTCTCTTTTTCTCTTGCGTCAATAATCGAGATGAATTCTTCCGGAGTTTTTGCGGCTTTAAGCTTTGCGGTAAAATCTTCATGCATCAAAAGCTGCATAAGTCTTGCAAGAACTTCAAGATGAACATCACCGTCTGTTGTTGCGGCAATCATAAAGAGCAGCTTACAGGGCTTACCGTCGGGCGAGTCATAATCAACACCGTCTGGAACTGTGATAGCCGTGAGGGCGGGAGCTTTTACAGCTTCGCTCTTGGCATGGGGAATTGCAACCTCCATACCTACAGCTGTTGTGCCGAGTTCTTCACGGTTGAGGATTCCCTCTTTGTAGGCTTTAACATCCTTGAGGTTTCCGCACTTTTCATGTAATGAAACAAGTTTGTCAATTGCTTCGCTCTTGTCGGCAACTTTAACGCCGAGAGCAATACCCGATTTTTTTAATAAATCTGTGATACGCATATTTTTCTCTCCTTTTTAATTAAAATTTTGCAAGCAATTCATTTATTTTTTCTTTTGTGGCAAGTCCGTCAAGAAATGCCGTTGCATTTCCGCACACACTGCCCAATTTCAGCGCATAGGGGTAGCTTTTTGTCTTTTCATATCCTGCCACAAAGCCTGCTACCATTGAGTCTCCCGAACCGACTGTGTTAATTACCTTTTCTTTGAGGACTCCTGCTTTGTGTCTTTTTCCAAATTCGTCAATGAGCATTGCTCCGTCACCGCCGAGTGAAATCAAAACATTTTTTGCACCGAGTTTCTGCAACTCTTTTGCATACTTTTCAATATCATCCTCGGTGTTGATTTCAACTCCGAACATTTCGGAAAGTTCCTGTCTGTTCGGCTTGATGAGGAACGGCTTGTACTTGAGTGCGTTGAGTAAAAGTTTTTTTGTTGCGTCAACTACAATTCGTACATCCTTGCCCTTGATTCTTTCAAGGATTCTTTCATAAACATCATCAGGCATCGTATTCGGAATGTTTCCTGCAATTACGATTGTGTCGCCGTCGGATATTCTGTCGATTTTTGAAAACAGCCTTTCAAGTTCGCCTTCACTTATGTGAGGTCCCTGACAATTGATTTCTGTTTCAACGCCGGCTTTGATTTTTATGTTGATTCTTGAAATTCCACTTTCAAGCTTAATAAAGTCGGTGATAATCCTGTCGTTGCGAATACCCTTTTCAATGGCGTCACCCGTAAAGCCTGCAACAAATCCGAATGCCGTACTTTCAAGGTCAAGCTCTGCAAGTACGCATGAAACATTGATTCCCTTACCTCCGTAGTAATATTCTTCGGCGGTTGTTCGGTTTGTTATTCCCGGAACAAGCGAATCAAGTCTGACAATGTAGTCAATTGACGGATTAAGCGTTACGGTGTAAATCATTTTTTACCTCCTTTATCACCGTTACCTGCGAAAAGTCCGGCGTAGGCAGTTTGTCGGTGATTATACAACATTTTTGCAGAGGGGCAAATGTTACAGGATACACCCTGCGAAATTTTGAATGGTCTGCAAGAACAAATGCCATATAAGATTTGTTGATTGCCGTTTCCTTTATATGACCTTCTTCAATGTCAGGTGTTGTGAATCCCGAACTGATGTCAATTCCGTTTGCTCCCATAAAAGCTTTTGTAAAGTTAAAGCAGTTTATGCTTTTTATTGCTTCGGCACCCACAACAGCCTCGGTAAGCGGTTTTATTTTTCCGCCTACTATATATGTCTGCATACCCTTGTGGATAAGCATTCTGGCGTGTGTTATGCCGTTTGTAACATATGTTGCGTTTGTATTTGTAATGTGGTCAACAAGCTTTAATGTTGTTGTTCCTGCGTCAATATAAACAAAGTCAGAGTCATGGATAAGCTTTGCACAGTATTCTGCAACCAGATCTTTTTCATCGCTCATAACGGTTTCACGATTGCTTACCGCATCTTCAAAAATACCCTCGTTTCTGGTGATTGAAGTTGCACCGCCGAAAACTTTGGTGAGCTTTCCCATCTCATCAAGAGCGGAAAGATCTCTTCTTATTGTTGACTCGGATGAGTCAAGCAACTTTGTTAATTCCGACACCGTGACCGAATTTTTTTCTTCGAGCAAATCAAGTATTGCACGATATCTGTCCTGTGTAAGCATTATCCTCACCTCTTGACTATATTATAACACCCGTTTCTTAAAAGTCAAGCAAAATCGGTCAAAAAAATTCAAAAAAATTAAAGACAGCAAAATTAGCTAACAAAAAAGTGTCGAGCGTTATTTAAAAACAGTATAATTTTACCGTTTTTGCAATTAAAATTGGTGTTTTTGATTATCTCCATTCAAAATCAGTCAAATTAATTATTTTGACTATAATTCTTTTAGCGTGTTGACTGCAAGGTGTTTTTATACTACAATATTAATTGTTGTGTACAAAAAAAGCCTGCAAGTTTTTTGCAGGCTCAAAACGGCGAAATCACGCATTTATATTTTTTGTTTTTTATGTTTTTTTATACATATATATGTCATATGTCATTCTGACAAATCTTCAATGACTGTGATTTTTCGCTTTTCGGAGATTATAATATTTTCCTCATTCATCTTTTTTATTTCACGCATCATTGCACTTCGGTCAACAGAAAGGTAATCTGCAAGGTCGGAAAGAGGGAGAGGAAGATAAAAGGTGTTTTTTCCTTTTTCGGTTTTAATGTATTCAAAAAAAGTCAAAAGCTTGCTCCTCAGCGTCTGCTGACAGAGAATGTCTGTGTGAGCAAGACTTTTTTTATGAGATTTTTTGATGTATGCACTTATAATCCGCTGGTGTTTACTGCAATGCTTTTCACAACAGGCTGTAAATTTTGAGTATTTCACGAAATCAATTTTGCAGTTTGTTTTGGCACTCAGATAAAAAATTCTGTTGTCTGATTCGGGTACAATGCAGGTGACGATTATGTCGCCCTTTTCATAAAAAGAAATAATTCTCCGCTGATTTTCGGCATTGTCGGTTGTCAGATAAACAGTTCCTTCTTTTATGATGCAAATTGTGTCATTTTCGGGTGAATATGTAGTTATGATTTCACCCCTTTTATACTCTCTTTCAATAGGTTTAAAACACTCGTTTATCCCGATGAAATCTGATTTTTTAAGCCTTGCACCGCCTATTTCTTCTATCATTTGCAACACTCCATAATGTGTGGCGTTTTTTGTCTTGCCACAAGATATAGTATAGTATATCACATAATTGTTGCCTGTGCAACAGTATTTATATTGCAATTATTGTATAATTGGTCTTACATCGCAAGGGAAGTTTGGTTCCTTGCAATTTTATTACACAACGCATTTTTTAAACGGCATTATTGAAAAATTTATTTTTTTATTCGGATTAACAGATATAGGATATTTTTACCAAGGAAGTACCGCAAAATAATAAAAAGGGGAAGGATTATGAGAATTATTAAGCGTAACGGCTCAGAAGAAGATTTCAACATTGAAAAAATTATCAATGCCGTTAAGAAAGCTAACGGTTCGGGGGAACACAAGTTCCTTACAGACGAACAGATTGAGGATGTTGCCGACTATGTTGAATATAAGTGCAACAAAATCAGGAGAGCAGTGTCCGTTGAAGAAATTCAGGATATGGTTGAGGATCAGCTAATGGCAAAGGGTGCGTTTGAGCTTGCAAGAAGATATGTGCGTTACCGCTACAACCGCTCGCTTGTTCGTAAGGCAAACACTACCGATAACAGGATTCTTTCGCTTATTGAGTGCAACAACGAAGAAGTAAAGCAGGAAAATTCAAACAAGAACCCGACTGTAAACAGCGTTCAGCGTGACTATATGGCAGGTGAGGTCAGCCGTGACCTTACAAGGAGAATGCTTTTGCCGGCTGATATTGTTGAGGCTGATAAGGAAGGTATTATTCACTTCCACGATTCGGACTATTTTGCACAGCATATGCACAACTGCGACCTTGTAAACCTTGAGGATATGCTCCAGAACGGCACGGTCATCAGCGATACGCTTATTGAAAGACCGCACAGCTTTTCAACGGCGTGTAACATTGCAACTCAGATTATTGCACAGGTTGCAAGCAACCAGTACGGCGGTCAGAGCATAAGCCTTGCTCATCTTGCACCGTTTGTTCAGGTTTCCCGTGAGAAAATCCGCAGAGAAACTCTTGCGGAAATCGAAGAACTCGGTGTTCATCCCACAGAAGAGAAAATCAACGATATCGTTGAGCAAAGACTTCGCAAAGAAGTAAACCGTGGTGTTCAGACCATTCAGTATCAGGTTGTTACTTTGCTCACAACAAACGGTCAGGCTCCGTTTGTAACCGTGTTTATGTATCTTAACGAGGCTAAAAACGAGCAGGAAAAGCACGACCTTGCCATGATTATCGAAGAAACACTCAAACAGCGTCACAAGGGCGTAAAAAATGAAAAGGGTGTGTGGATTACACCTGCGTTTCCAAAGCTTATTTATGTGCTTGAGGAGGATAACATAACAGAGGACAGCAAGTATTGGTATCTTACAGAGCTTGCCGCAAAGTGTACCGCAAAGAGAATGGTTCCCGACTATATCTCGGAGAAGGTTATGCTCCAAAGCAAAATTGATAAAAACGGTGAGGGTCATTGCTTTACCTGTATGGGTTGCAGAAGCTTCCTTACTCCTTATGTTGACGAAAACGGCAAGCCGAAATATTACGGCAGATTCAATCAGGGTGTTGTGACTGTAAATCTTATTGATATCGGACTCAGCGCAGGAAAGGATCTTGATAAATTCTGGAAGATTTTTGACGAGAGAATGGAACTTTGCCACAGAGCACTGCAGTGCCGTCACGAGCGTCTTACAGGCACTCTTTCGGATGCCGCTCCTATTTTGTGGCAGTACGGTGCGCTGGCAAGACTTAAAAAGGGTGAGAAGATTGATAAGCTTCTCCATGGCGGTTATTCAACGCTTTCACTCGGTTATGCAGGTCTTTGGGAGTGCGTTTACAGCCTTATCGGCAAAAAGCTCACAGAAAAAGAGGGCAAAGAACTCGGTCTTGAAATTATGCAGAAGCTAAACGACTATTGTGCAAAGTGGAAAAAGGCTGAAAACATTGACTACAGCCTTTATGGTACTCCTCTTGAAAGCACAACATATAAGTTTGCAAAGTGTCTTCAAAAGCGTTTCGGCATTATCAAGGGCGTAACAGATAAAAATTACATTACTAACAGCTATCATGTTCATGTTACCGAGAATATTGACGCATTCAGCAAGCTGAAGCTTGAATCGGAATTTCAGGCTTTGTCACCGGGCGGTGCAATCAGCTATGTTGAAGTTCCGAACATGCAGGATAACATTCCCGCTGTTTTACAGGTTATCAAGTTCATTTACGATAACATTATGTATGCAGAGCTTAACACAAAGAGCGACTACTGTCAGGTTTGCGGTTATGACGGAGAAATCAAGATCGTTCACGATGACGGCAAGCTTGTGTGGGAGTGTCCTAACTGCGGCAACCGCGATCAGGATAAGATGAATGTTGCAAGAAGAACCTGTGGATATATCGGAACTCAGTTCTGGAATCAGGGCAGAACTCAGGAAATTGAGGAAAGGGTGCTTCACCTTTGATGAATTACGGAGAAATTAAACTCTGCGATATTGCAAATGGTGAGGGAGTAAGAGTATCGCTCTTTGTATCCGGCTGTACGCATCATTGCAAAAACTGCTTTAATCCGCAGACATGGAGTTTTGATTACGGCGAACCTTTTACAAAAGAGGTTGAGGATAAAATTCTCAAAGAGCTTGAACCGTCATATATTGACGGCTTGTCATTGCTCGGCGGAGAACCCTTTGAACCTTCAAATCAAAGAGCCTTAGTGCCGTTTTTAAAGCGTGTCAGGAAACAGTTTCCGAACAAAACAATTTGGTGTTATTCGGGCTATTTGTTTGACAAGGAGCTTCTTTCCGACAGCAGAGCAAGGTGTGAATGTACAGATGAAATGCTTTCAATGATTGATGTGCTTGTTGACGGTGAATTTGTTGAGGCTCTTCACGATATAAGCCTTGCGTTCAGAGGCTCGTCAAATCAGCGCATTATAGATGTAAAAGCGTCACTCAAAGAAAATAAAATAATTCCCCACAAGCTTATGAAAAGGGGAGTGTAATAAAAAGCGACAGCCGTAAAACTGTCGCTTTTTGTAATATTATTGAATTATTGCGTGGAATGTTGTTGATTTTGTAAGGCAAATAGTGTAAAATGATAGCATACTATTTATAGAATATTATGCAAGGAGCGATTATATATGGTATGTAAAAATTGCAATCACGAAATTGACAACGGAGCAATGTTCTGTACTTACTGCGGAACACCTGTTGAGCAGACTCCAGAGACTGAAACACAGCCGGTTGAAAATGCTTCAACCGAAGATGCTGCACAGAACCCTTACGAGAATGTGCAGACTGCACAGCCTGAGGTTGATAACGCACAGCCGACTGCCGACAGTCAGTCACAGCAGAATCCGTATTCTCAGCAGTACGGTCAGCCAAATCAAACTTATTATCAGCAACCGCAGCCTAACAAAACTTCATACGGTCAGCAGTTTACAAACTCACCGAACAATGATTACGGCGCAAATCAAAGCAAGTACGGCAATCAATATCAGAGCTATAACAACGGCTATAATCAGCAGTACAACACGCAGTATCAGCAGACATACAACTCACAGCCTGTACCGCCCGTTGCACCGCCATACGGTACTCCGGATACTCAGCCTGTAAGCATAGGCGGTTGGATCGGCGTTATGCTTTTAACCTGTTTGCCGATTGTAAACCTCATTATGCTCTTTGTCTGGGCGTTCAGCTCATCAACAAAGAAGTCACTCAAAAACTACGCAAGAGCCGCTCTTATCCTGGCTCTTATCGGAGTTGTGCTTGTGGTAGTTATTTCAATTATACTTGCAGCCTGCGGTATCAGTATCTTCAACGGACTTTCCAATTCAGGATATTACTATTATTAAATTTAACGGTGAATCGCTGTACCAAATTCGTACAGACAGCTTTATAATATCAAAAACAAAGTATGCACGAGCGTATTTTTGTGATTATTTGTACAGTAACTTTGTAGGGGCGGATATCATGTCAAGTGCAACATGGTAACCACCTGTGCAAGGACATGGTATACAAATTCACAGTCTTGAAATCTTGCGGTGAATACGCTTGCCAGATGACGAGTCATACTCAGCAATAACAAAATTGCGATAGCAAACAAGAAATGAATCATTGTTTGGATTAGGTCTGAATTGAACATAATCATTGATGAAAGTTTCACTAAGATATAATTGAAAATTCTGAAAACGGACATATCCCCACGAATTTACTTTTATGGCTTTAAAGCCGGGTTCATATTCAAACGGCTCCACCTTGTCAGCAAAAATCCTTTCGCTGTGAGTATAGACATCGGCAGGACATTTGTTTCCAAGTGCTTCATGAGGTCGCAGGCAATTATACTTAGTTCGCCACTCTTGCAGAGCCTTGTCAGCGTAATCCAAGTTCTTGAATAGATTATGATTTAAAAGTTCTCTTTTCATACTGCCATGAAACCGTTCAATTTTTCCTTGTGTTTGCGGATGTTTAATTCTGCAATGTATGGGAAGAATGTCATTGTTCATAAGGAATTTTTCAAACATAGTAAATCCATGTTTAAAACCTGCAAACTGAGAACCATTGTCAGAAAGTACGCTTGATGGCATACCAAACTCATAAAAAGCTTGCTTAAAAGCGTTAATAACGACATTTTTAGTGTTAGGAAAGCATGCTATTTTGATTGAGTATCGTGAGCTGTCATCGAGAATAGTCAATGGATAGCAATAACGATTATCGGCAGTTAAAAACTCTCCCTTGAAATCAGTTTGCCACATATCATTGCAATGTTCTTTCTGAAAGCGTTTAAAAGGCTTTCTTTTGAGAGATTCCTCTTCAGATATGAGTTGGTGTTTATGAAGAATGTTAGTAATGGTTCTTGGACAAGGAATGTTTTTATACCCTTGATTTTCAAGAAAAATTTTAATTTTATCATCACCCCAACCCGGGTTATCGAAACGAACAGAAACGATTAATTCTTCAATGTCGTCAGGCGTTTTGTTAGGAGAACATAATGGTCTGCGTGACATATCAGTTAAGGGCAGTCCCTGTTTAAATCTATCAACCCACTTGCGACCGGTTTTGCGTGTGATTTCATATTCCCGACATAGAGCACTAAAATTATTTGTTTCTAATGCTTTTGTAACAAATTCTAATCTTTGTTTTTCCACAGTTTTACACTCCCACGGCATAAAAACAGCTCCTTCATTTGCTATTTTCTTGCCATTTATTTTATCATAAAACTGTATACTATGTCTTTGCACTGTTGTATACTATGTTACTACACTGCACA
>NZ_NNSR01000042.1 GCF_002834225.1 Ruminococcus bromii
TGTGCAGTGTAGTAACATAGTATACAACAGTGCAAAGACATAGTATACAGTTTTATGATAAAATAAATGGCAAGAAAATAGCAAATGAAGGAGCTGTTTTTATGCCGTGGGAGTGTAAAACTGTGGAAAAACAAAGATTAGAATTTGTTACAAAAGCATTAGAAACAAATAATTTTAGTGCTCTATGTCGGGAATATGAAATCACACGCAAAACCGGTCGCAAGTGGGTTGATAGATTTAAACAGGGACTGCCCTTAACTGATATGTCACGCAGACCATTATGTTCTCCTAACAAAACGCCTGACGACATTGAAGAATTAATCGTTTCTGTTCGTTTCGATAACCCGGGTTGGGGTGATGATAAAATTAAAATTTTTCTTGAAAATCAAGGGTATAAAAACATTCCTTGTCCAAGAACCATTACTAACATTCTTCATAAACACCAACTCATATCTGAAGAGGAATCTCTCAAAAGAAAGCCTTTTAAACGCTTTCAGAAAGAACATTGCAATGATATGTGGCAAACTGATTTCAAGGGAGAGTTTTTAACTGCCGATAATCGTTATTGCTATCCATTGACTATTCTCGATGACAGCTCACGATACTCAATCAAAATAGCATGCTTTCCTAACACTAAAAATGTCGTTATTAACGCTTTTAAGCAAGCTTTTTATGAGTTTGGTATGCCATCAAGCGTACTTTCTGACAATGGTTCTCAGTTTGCAGGTTTTAAACATGGATTTACTATGTTTGAAAAATTCCTTATGAACAATGACATTCTTCCCATACATTGCAGAATTAAACATCCGCAAACACAAGGAAAAATTGAACGGTTTCATGGCAGTATGAAAAGAGAACTTTTAAATCATAATCTATTCAAGAACTTGGATTACGCTGACAAGGCTCTGCAAGAGTGGCGAACTAAGTATAATTGCCTGCGACCTCATGAAGCACTTGGAAACAAATGTCCTGCCGATGTCTATACTCACAGCGAAAGGATTTTTGCTGACAAGGTGGAGCCGTTTGAATATGAACCCGGCTTTAAAGCCATAAAAGTAAATTCGTGGGGATATGTCCGTTTTCAGAATTTTCAATTATATCTTAGTGAAACTTTCATCAATGATTATGTTCAATTCAGACCTAATCCAAACAATGATTCATTTCTTGTTTGCTATCGCAATTTTGTTATTGCTGAGTATGACTCGTCATCTGGCAAGCGTATTCACCGCAAGATTTCAAGACTGTGAATTTGTATACCATGTCCTTGCACAGGTGGTTACCATGTTGCACTTGACATAATATCCGCCCCTACAAAATCGTCATCATTTTCACAACTTTTTTCGCAAAAAGATTCCCGTTTCTTACTTGTATTTTAAATCAAAATCCGCAACGCTTATAGGCAAGGGGAATACAATTTATCAAGTCTGTGGGGAGCATTGAGATTTTGCCGTATTTTTCGGCGGCAATGTCGCCTGCAAGGCCGTGGAGATATACTGCCGCTGCGGCTGATGAAAACGCACTTGCGCCCTGTGCAAGAATTGATGCGGTCATTCCTGCAAGCACATCACCGCTGCCGCCTGTTGCCATTCCCGAATTGCCTGTCGGGTTCACAAGCACCTTGCCGTTTGGCGAGGCAATTACCGTTCCTGCTCCTTTGAGAACGGTTACAACACCGTACTTCTGTGCAAAATCGAGGGCAACTCTCTCCCTTTCCGCATTTACAAGCGGAGTTGCAAGACCTGTAAGTCTTGACATTTCGCCCGGGTGAGGAGTAATTATAATCGGTGCTTTTTTCCTTAAAAGAATTTCAGGCTGTTTCGCAACACAATTGAGTGCGTCTGCGTCAAGCACAAGCGGTGTTGTGGAATTTTCTATTAAAGAAAATACAATTTTTAATGTATCATCGCACACACCGAGTCCGCAACCGACAAGAGTTGCAGAGGATTTGCACGATTCGCTGACTAAAAACGGAACATTTACCTTTGAGATTCTGCCGTCTGCATTTTCGCTGAGAGGATAGTAAACACTCTCAAGAATCGTTTGGGCAACAATCGGGTAAATACTTCTCGGCAAGGCACATTTTGCAAGACCTATGCCCGTTCTTAACGCACCCTTTGCCGACATAACCGCCGCCCCTGCCATTCCGTAGCTTCCGCAAACGCAGAGCAATGAACCCAGAGTTCCCTTGTTTGCATCATCGGGGCGTTCAAAAATTGCACTTTTTACAACATTTACATCTGTTACTGTCATACAATCAACTCATTTTTCTTTTATAGAATAACTGAACCACAATATTCTTGTTGAGGTGCGGTTTCATACCATTGAGAATATCCTCGTTCGGAGTAAAAACGAGAAGACATCTGCCGTATGCAGGACTGTTGAAAACAGCGAAATAGTTTTCGTCCTTGGAGTCAATATCTCTTGCGGCGATAAAAGTTTTGAGAAACCTCATCTTCTTGATTTCGGTATCGTCTTTTTCAAGTCTTTCAATCTCGTTAATCTGAATCTTGCACATGGTTTTTCTTTTGCGCAATGCAACAACCTTTGCAATTTCAAGCTCATTGCCCGAAACCGAATATTCAAAATCGACCTTCTGAATACTGAACACATACCAAACAACATAAATTCCGCCTACAAACACGAAAAATGCCACATAGATAAGATATGCAATTGTTGCAAAAGCAAGTAAAAACAATGTTGTCGGCACTAAAATAAGCAAAAGCACCGAAACAATTTTTATAATCAGATTTTTAGGTTTGTTAACCCGTCTTACAACCTGTTCGTTAAAATTATTCAATGTATTTTCTCCTTTATGATTGATATTTCATATAATATCACAGACAGTTGTTTTTTTCAACAAAAGATACAAAAACTCTTGCAAAAAAAATGTTTTGGTGTTATCATAGAAAAAGATAACATGATGACGAAGAAAGTAGCGTTTGCGTGATACCGTCAAAGAGAATGTGTGCCAAGGCTGAAAGCATACAACGGTGTTGCAGGTGTGAAGTTCCCTTCCGAGTGGTGAGGTTGAAATTTCCAGTAGATCTCAACGGCTGACTCCGTTACAGGTTGTGAAAGTGTCTGCTTTCGGGAGTGTTTGCTTTGATGCAAAAATCAGGGTGGTACCACGGATTATTTCGTCCCTGCGTAATTGATTTTACGCAGGGCTTTATTATTTTTACGGAGGTAATTTATGAACGAGAAATTATTAAGTTTAAAAGACGAAATCAAGTCAAGACTCGGCGAAACACAAGATTTGACCGACCTTGATAAAATCAGAGTTTCTTATCTTGGCAAAAAGGGCAGCATCACGGCTCTTTTAAAGGGTATGAAAGACCTTCCCAACGAGGAAAGAAAAACTTTCGGTGCTGAGGTAAACAAGCTCAAAGCACAGGCCGCACAGCTTATTGAAGAAAGACTTGCGGAACTTAAAGAAAAGGAAATTCAGCGTGAAATCGCCTTGATGCCGCAGTTTGACATTACATCGCCTGTTGCACTTGCAAGGGGTTCTTATCACCCAATCACCCTTGTTCAGAGAGAATGCGAAAAGATTTTCTCATCAATGGGATTTAACATTGAGGACTACTCCGAAATCGTAACCGACTACGAATGCTTTGAGGCTCTTAACATTCCGAAGCACCACCCCGCAAGAGATATGCAGGACACTTACTACCTTGACAACGGTCAGCTTTTAAAGTCACACACATCAGCCGCACAGAACGCAATTCTTAAAAAGTACGGCAAGGGACTTATCGAAAACGGCACACCTATAAAAGCCATCTTCCCCGGCAGATGCTTCAGAAACGAGGCTACGGACGCTTGTCACGAAAACACATTTTTCCAGATGGAAGGCGTTATGGTTGACAAGGACATTTCAATTTCAAACCTTATCTACTTTATGAAAACAATGCTTTCCGAGGTATTCAAAAAAGATATCAAGGTAAGACTTCGCCCCGGCTTTTTCCCATTCGTTGAACCGGGTTTTGAACTCGACATCAGCTGTCTTATCTGCGGCGGCGAGGGTTGTCCGTCATGTAAGCACAGCGGTTGGCTTGAGCTATGCCCCTGCGGTATGATTCATCCCAATGTTCTGCGTGAGGGCGGAATTGATCCCGAAAAATACACAGGTTTTGCGTTTGGTCTTGGTCTTACAAGACTTGCAATGATGAAGTACGGAATCAAGGATATCCGTGACCTTAACAGCGGCAGTCTTAAAGCACTTTCACAGTTTACTGATGACGAATAAGAGAGGAGATACAAAATGTTTTTATCTATGAACTGGATTCAGGACTTTGTTGATTTGAGCGGTCTTGATAAAATTGAACTTATCCGCAAATTTTCTCTTTCCACAGCCGAGGTTGAAAACGATATTCTCCGCAAGGGCAGTGAAATCAGCGGTATTGTTGTAGGTGAAATTAAGTCGGTTGAAAATCATCCCGATTCAAAGAAACTTCATCTCCTCAAAATTGATGCAGGCGAAGATGAACTTATTGATGTTGTCTGCGGTGCTCCGAATGTAAAAGTCGGTCTTAAAACCGCTTTTGCAAAGGTTGGCGCTAAAATCGGCGAAATCACGATTACACCAAGACCTCTTGCCGGCTTTACATCAAACGGTATGTGCTGCAGTGAGGCTGAAATCGGTATCAGCGATGACAACTCCGGCATTATGGAAATTACAGATGATGTTAAAAACGGCACAGACCTTAAGGATATTTATGAAATTGACGATATTGTTTTTGAGGTTGATAACAAGTCGCTTACAAACCGTCCCGACCTTTGGGGACACTACGGAATCGCAAGAGAATTTGCCGCACTTGCAGGCAGAGAACTTAAACCTTTTGACCTTGACGATTTAAAGGCGTATGATGGTCTTAAAAAGATTGATATGAAGATTGAGGACACTCTCTGTCAGAGATACAGCTGCTTACAGATTGAGAACATCAACCGCAATGTCAGCCCCGTAAATATGAGAATCCGTCTTTTCTACTGCGGTATGAGAGCAATAAACTATCTTGCCGACCTTACAAACTACCTTATGCTTGAAATGGGACAGCCGATGCACGCTTTCGATTCAAGAAAGGTTGAAAAAATCAGAATCAAGCGTTTTGACACGCCTTTCACTTTCAAAACACTTGACGGTGTTGAAAGAAACATTGACGAAAACACACTTATGATTTGCAACGGCAACACTCCTGTAGCAATTGCAGGCATCATGGGCGGTCTTGATTCGGAAATTGTTGACGATACAACTACTCTCACACTTGAATCCGCAACATTTAACGCAGTTTCCGTAAGAAAGTCAACAGTAAGACTTGCTCACAGAACAGATGCATCAATGAGATATGAAAAATGTCTTGATCCTGAAATGACTGTTACTGCAATTGCAAGATTTGTATATCTTCTCAAAAAGTATGACAGCGACATCAAGGTTGTTTCTTCGCTCACAGACGAGTACGCATTCAGGTATGACACAGTTGTTCTTGACTTTGACAAAAACTTTGTTGACCGCTACACAGGCATTGAAATCAGCAACGACAGAATTGTTGCAACACTTGAAAGCCTCGGCTTTAAGGTTGAGCTCAACAACGATAACTTCAGCGTAACGGTTCCAAGCTGGAGAGCAACAAAGGATGTTACAATCAAGGCTGACATCATTGAAGAAATCACCCGTATTTACGGCTATGACAACTTTGAAATTCACACAACACGTTCTCCCCTCTACCCTGTAAGAGCAAGCGTTGTTAAAACTACGGAAAACAAAATCAAGGATATGCTCGTTAAGAGGTACAATCTCCACGAGCTTCACTCATATGTATGGGCATACAACGATGAACTCAAGGCAATTGACATTCCTGTTGAGGATAATGTTAAGCTTGCAAACGCAACCAACCCGAATATTGAAACATTAAGAAATTCAATTGTTCCCACACAGCTTTGTCAGATTAAATCAAACCTTTCATTCTCAAACGATTTCGGTATTTTTGAAATCGGCAGAGTTGTAAACGGTCTTGATGAAAACGGTCTTTGCATTGAGAACAAAAAGCTTGCAATCACACTTTACAGCAAGACAAGAAATGTTAAGGACATCTATTTTGAACTCCGTGACATTCTCGCAGTTGTAACAGATGAAATCAAGCACAAGGCTCTCACATTTGAAAAGGCTGAACCGACTCACAGCTACGAACACCCCGTAAACCTCTATTCGGTATGCCTTGACGGCAGAAATATCGGTACAATCGGCATTGTTCATCCGACAGTAAACAAGAAGATTGACAAAAAAGCCGCAATTGTATTTGCAGAAATTGATGTGAACGCTTATGCAAACACAGAGGCTGCTCCGATTGTTTATGACGAACCGTCAAAGTTCCCGCCGATGGACTACGACATCAGCGTTGAAGTTCCTCAGGGAATGTTCTTCTCACACCTTGCAGAGTGTTGGAAAAACGAAGGCGGAGAGATTCTCAAAAGCACAAAGATTGTTGACACATATGACACAGATACAGTTCACAGCGTAACAATCCGCTTTGAGTTCTCGTCAAATGAAAGAACACTTTCATCAGCCGAGGTTCAGAAGATTATGGACAAGATAATTTCAAATCTTTCTGAAAACGGAGTAAAGCTCAGAGGCTAAAAATTATGGGGGCGGTTTTTCCGTCCCCTTTTTGTGACATAATCTGACAAGCATAAGATAAAATTAAAAAATATTACTGCTGTTTTATCACACAAAGCAATGTTTTTGACATTGAAATAACATAAATTAGGCATATTTATTAAAAAGTGCTTGAAATTTACTTTGAAATATGGTATAGTAGCAGAATAGGAGGTGTTTCAGTATGTTGGATAAAACAATGATTTTTTCTCTTGGTGAGGAAAAAGATGACCAGATAAAAGCAGGGCTTACAATCGTTTATGATGCCCTCCGCCAAAAAGGATATAACCCTATTAATCAGATTGTGGGATATATTTTAAGCGAGGATCCGACCTATATTACAACATATAATAACGCTCGCAACATCATCAGCAAGATCGACCGTGACGACCTACTTGAAGCACTGGTAAAATCGTATCTTAATGTTTAAGAAAGGATGATGCCTTGTGGCAGATACCAAAAAGACCGAAAAGAAATTTTCGACTTACAAGGGCAGACCGCTCGTTCGTTGCAATGACGAGATTTACTACGGCAGTATGGAAGAACCGTATGTTATAAGAATGCAAATCAAAAGCAAAAAGGATGTCAACGGAACTGAGATTGCCGATAAGGTAACAGTTCAGCTAATGGCTACAGACCCTTATCTTTCACCGAGAAAACAGCTTGTTAAGTCAAGCGAGAAAAAGGGATTGTTCCTTGCTATGGATATTGCAGACATCTGGCTTGAAAGAGCCCTTGCAAACAAAATGTAATTTAACATTGAATTTACGGAGTAATCGGTTTTGGTTACTCCGTTTTTTCTTATACGGCGAGCCGCCGTTCCCTTCTCGTGAAGACAGTTTGCAAGTATCACAACATATTTTGCCCGAGCGTAAATTAGATGTCCGCTTTGATGAGAAACTTTTGTTTCATCATATATGGTTGATATGATGAAAATAGTGCATTCGTTTGTAGCGGCGAACAACATCTTTGTTGCATTTATAAAACCAGTCTTATCACAAACTTTTTACCGTTACATGAAAAGTGTATAGTGGGATGTTCCCATACAAATGATTACAAAACTTTGAAATTTTATTATACAGAAAAAGCACTCTGCATTTCTGCAAAGTGCCTTAATTTAAAATATTAAATTCAGAATAAATCGCTATGTGAACCTGTTCTTGACAAAACAAGAACGAGTTCGTTGTTGTTGACTTGATAAATGAGCAACCAATCGGGTGCAATGTGACATTCTCGAAAGCCATTATAATTACCCGAAAGATTGTGGTCTTTGAATTGCTCGGGCAACGGTACTTCATTCGCAAGCAATTCAACTATCTTTTCAAGCCTTGAAATATCATAACCACGCTTTTTTATCCTTTTAAAATCCTTTTTAAACATGGCATGATACTTAATCGTCAGCATTCAAGTCCTCCATAAGCTCGCTTAAAGAATTAAAAGGACCGTGGAGATTTTTGCCCTCTCTGACATCCTGCATAGCCTGCAAGGTTTCTGCATTTGGCTTATCAAGTTTGATTTCAAACGGTATGCCGTTCTCCCTGACAATTTGTTTGAGATAGATATTGATTGCTGTTGACATATTCAAACCAAGTTCGTTAAGCAATGTGTCAGCTGTTTTTTTAAGATTTTCATCAACTCTGACATTCAGATTTGTTGTTGCCATAAAATCAACTCCTTTATATCTGTATATGTATAATATCACATACAAATCACAAAGTCAAGCAATTATAATTACGCTGTCATTATTTTGCACAATTTTACATACAATAAAACAAAGGTCGGGAAACAGAGCATTTCATTTTACACACTCTCTTCCCGACCTTAATTTTCAATTTTACATTTTAAATTTTCAATTTACTTTGTATCCTGCGTCCTCTACTGCTTTTTTTAGAACGGAATCTTCAACATTTTTTGACATTGTAAGAACGGCTGAGCCTTTCTCGTGGCTTACTTCTGCCGATTCAACACCGTCAATTGCCTCAAGAGTTTTCTTTACTGTTGCCTCGCAATGCGGACACATCATACCTTCGATTTTCATTGTTTTTTCCATGGTTTTATTCTCCTTTTTATTTTTATGTTTTATTTTTCTGTCATGCTTTGAGCTGTGAACCTTAACAAAATTAAGTCTTAATGCATTTGTTACAACACAAAAGCTTGAAAGGCTCATTGCCGCCGCACCGAACATCGGATTTAACTGCCAGCCGAAAAGATTGATAAATGCACCCATGGCAAGCGGAATACCGATTACATTGTAAATAAATGCCCAGAAAAGATTTTCGTGAATGTTACGGAGTGTTGCCCTGCCGAGTCTGATTGTTGCAGGAACATCTGCAAGGCGGCTCTTTACGAGTACAACATCTGCCGCATCAATTGCAACATCCGTTCCCGCTCCGATTGCAATACCCAAGTCTGCGCTTGTGAGGGCAGGCGCATCGTTAATGCCGTCGCCGACCATTGCAACCTTGCCGTATTTTTTCAGCTCTTTTACATTCTTTTCCTTACCGTCAGGAAGAACTCCCGCAACAACTTCATCAATGTCTGCGTTTTTCGCAACGGCTTTTGCGGTTTTTTCGTTATCGCCCGTAAGCATTACAACACGCACACCCATATTTTTGAGTTCATTAACAGCCTGTTTGCCGTCCTCTTTTATTATGTCTGCAACAGCAATAATACCGAGAAGCTTATTTCCTTTACAGAAATACAGCGGAGTTTTGCCCTCTTCCGCAAGCTGTTCAGCCTTTGCTTTTTCGCCTGATGAAATTTCAGCAAACTGTGAAATATATCTGTAATTGCCGCCGTAAACGCTTTCAGAGCCGATTTTTGCGGTAAGTCCGTTACCCGTTACGGCATTGAACTCAGTCACGGCATCGCCGATAATATGTCTGTCATTTGCATAAACTACAATTGCCTTTGCAAGCGGATGTTCGCTTGATTTTTCAAGAGCAACGGCTGTTTTCAAAAGCTCGGTTTCCGAAATATTTTCGACTGTAACAATATCGGTCACAGCAGGTTCACCCTTAGTAACCGTGCCTGTTTTGTCAAGAACAACCGTGTCAATTCTGCCTGCCGTTTCAAGCGAAACTGCGTTTTTAAAGAGGATTCCGTTCTTTGCACCGACACCGTTGCCGACCATAATCGCAACAGGGGTTGCAAGTCCCAATGCACACGGACAACTGATTACAAGAACGGAAATGGCTCTTGCAAGCGAAAATCCTACACTTTGACCGAGCAACAGCCACACGATTGCAGTAATCACGGCAATTGTGATCACCGCAGGAACAAACACACCCGATACCCTGTCGGCAATTTTTGCGATAGGCGCTTTGGTGGCAGACGCATTACTGACCATTTTAATAATCTGCGACAGCGTTGTGTCCTCACCGATTCTCGTAGCCTTACAGCGGATATATCCCGACTGATTGATTGTTGCGGCTGAAACCGTATCGCCGACAAGCTTGTCAACAGGAACGCTTTCACCCGTCAGAGCGGATTCATTGA
Organism: Ruminococcus bromii; assembly: GCF_002834225.1. Lineage (GTDB taxonomy): Bacteria > Bacillota > Clostridia > Oscillospirales > Acutalibacteraceae > Ruminococcoides > Ruminococcoides bromii. Next base: position 10,148 of record NZ_NNSR01000042.1, read on the forward strand.
CGGCACTTTCACCGTCAATAACAACTCCGTCAACAGGAATACTCTCACCCGGACGAACTGCGAATATATCGCCTTTTTTCACCTGATCTATCGGAACAGTCTTTTCAACACCGTCAACTACAATCGTAGCAGTCTTTGGTGCAAGTTTCATCAAACCTTTGAGAGCGTCGGTAGTTTTGCCCTTTGAGTGAGCCTCAAGCATTTTACCGACTGTGATGAGTGCCAAAATCATTGCGGCTGATTCAAAATAGAACTCGTGCATATACGACATAACCGCCGCCGAATCACCTCTCACCTGTGCATCGGTCATCATAAACAACGCAATTGTGCTATAAACAAAGGCTGTGCCCGAACCAAGTGCAACAAGCGTGTCCATATTGGGAGCAAGGCGGATAATCCCTTTGAATCCGCTGATAAAAAATTTCTGATTAATCACCATCACTATGCCTGACAAAATCAGCTGAACAAGTCCCATTGCAATATGGTTGTTGTCAAAAAATGACGGCAACGGCCATCCCCACATCATATGTCCCATTGAAAAATACATCAATACTGCAAGGACAATGAGCGATGCGATAAGTCTTTTTCTGATTTTGGGTGTTTCGGTATCTTTGAGAGAATCCTCTGCATCGGCTGACTTTTTCTCTTTGCCTTTCAAAGACGCACCATAGCCGGCATTCTGCACGGCTTTTATAATTGCAGACGAATCGGCTGAACCGTCAACATTCATTGAATTTGTAAGCAGACTGACGGAACAGGAATTTACTCCGTCAATCTTTGATACCGCCTTTTCAACACGGGCAACACAGGCAGCACAGCTCATACCCGTTACATTGTATTGAGTCATAGTTTCTCCTACTTCATAAGCTTTTGCAAAACACCGACAAGCTCGTCAATTGTTTCATCGTTACCTGCCCTTATGTCATCTGCAACACAGGTGCGGATATGATTAGCAAGCAACTCCTTGTTAAAAGCGTTGAGTGCCGCATTGGCGGCGGCAACCTGTACCAGAATATCGGGACAGTAGGCATCTTTTTCAAGCATACCCTTTATCCCCCGTATCTGACCTTCAATACGATTAAGTCGGTTTACAAGCGACTTGTATTCTTTTTCGGTACGGTGCTTGTGTTTTGCACAATGTTCACACTTATTATTCTCCATAATATCAACCTCATAATTTCAAAATGGGATATATTATTCAAAGCCCTTTTAAGATACCCCCTATAGGTATCTTACAGTTATGATTGTATACCCCATAAGGGTATTTGTCAATAGGTAAATTACAGAAAAAAGCAGAATGCATTACGCACCCTGCTTTTATAGGATAATATTAAAATAATTCCGAATGAGTTCCGAGTCTGTAGAGCATTAAAACAAGCACATCATCTTTAATCCATAAACAAGCAACCAATCAGGCTCAATATGACACTCACGAGTCCCTTTATAATTTCCCATAAGGTCATGGTCTTTATATTTAGCATTTAGAGTTTCACCGTTTGCCAATGTATTGATTACGCTAAAAAGTTTATCGAGATTTTTATGTTGTTTTTTCGCAAGTTTTAAATCTTTCTTGAATTGAGAGGTAAACTGAACATCGTATTTCATACTTCCAAAGCCTCTCTAAGTGCATCCATGCTTGAATATCTCGGAGTGTTTGGGTCAGACATAATTTTTCTGCCTTCTTCTATAGCGGCAGCTGTGATATCATTTGGTATATCAAGTTTCAACTCAAAAGGAATGCCGTGTTCGCGAATGGCAGTTCTTAAAAAAATGTTTACTGCAGTTGTCATGTTAAGACCGAGTTCGCTGAAAATTTCTTCTGCCTTATCTTTTACTTCTTTATCTGTTCTAATATTAAGATTGGTTGTTGCCATAAAAACATCTCCTTTCAAGCATAGTATATGCTTATTTTCGGTTATTGTCAACATACTGTCATTAGAATATGTGCTTCAATAACATAAAAAAACACCGTACAAAATGTACGGTGTTAAAAGCTGTTATTAAATTAGTCAGTTGTGTAAGGAAGCAAAGCAAGGTGACGAGCACGCTTGATAGCAACTGTAAGCTCACGCTGATGTCTTGCGCAAGTACCTGTTACACGGCGAGGAAGAATCTTTCCTCTTTCTGACATATAACGACGAAGACGAGCGATATCCTTGTAATCAATATTCTCAACCTTGTCAACACAGAAGCCGCAAACCTTCTTGCGAGCTTTTCTGCCACGGTTCATTGGTCTGTCTGCCATGATGAAGTTCTCCTTTCAATGAGAATTATTTAAATTAAGTTGAAGTTAAAATGGTAAATCATCGTCCAAAGGCATATCCTGAAAATCAGAGTTTGAACCGCTCTGATAAGATGCAGGTGCCTGCTGAGCAGGTTCCTGATGATAAGCCTGGTTTCCGCCGTAAGACGGAGCGCCGTATGACTGATTGCTGCCATAGGACTGATTGTAGCCGCCTGCATTGTTGTCACGGCGTTCGCCTGTGAACGAAACATTGTCTGCTACAACCTCAACAACGTAACGGTTTGAACCGTCCTTAGCCTGGAACTGACGGCTCTGGAGCTGTCCTTCAACAGCAATGAGAGAACCCTTTCCAAAGTAACGGCATACAAATTCCGCTGTACTTCTCCAACATACAATATTAAAGAAGTCGGCTTTACGCTCCTCGCCCTGCTTTACATAGTTGCGATCAACTGCAATGCTGAAGCTTGTAACGCTTACGCCTGTGTTTGTTGTTTTTAATTCAGGGTCAGCTGTAATTCTGCCCATTAAGATTACTCTGTTTAACATACTTTTCCTTTCGTGTTCGGGTTAACCCCTACAAATTGATTATTCGACTTCCTTCTTGATTATCATTGAACGCATTACGCCTTCTGTGATCTTGTAGATACGGTCGAGCTCTGCAGGGAACTCAGCTTCACTTTCAAAATCGAAAAGAACATAATAGCCTTCGCTCTCTTTGTTGATAAGGTAAGCAAGCTTTCTCTTGCCCCATTCGTCAACATTCTTCAAAGTGGCATGCTTCTCAATGAGAGCCTTGAACTTTTCAACGATGGCCTGGATACCTTCTTCGCCCTTCTTCATTGAAATGATCATTACTGTTTCGTAATTAGCTGTTACTGCCATTAATATTGCACCTCCTTCTGGACATTATGGCGGTTTTCACCGCAAGGATTGTTATGTACACAACATAACAGATTTATTATAACATAAAATCACGGTTTGTCAACATTTTTTTGCAGTTTTAACATTTTTCGCTTCGAGCCGATAAAATAAATTTCTTCACTTTTTCAAAATCTTTACCGCTGCCGTTTGAATTTTCAACACCCGAACTTACATCAACTCCGTCAGGCTTAACGGCTTTTACGGCTTTTGCAACGGTTTCGGGATTCAGACCTCCTGCAAGCATAAACAATTTATCATCACGAGGCAGATTTTCAAGCATTGTCCAGTCAAAGATTTTTCCGCTGCCGGGTTCGTGTGCGTCAAAAACATAGCCTACAATGTTCGGGTTCATTCTGTATTCGTCAAACTTTTCAAGGTCGCTCACATTAAAGGCACGAATTACCTTTAAATACGGATTTGAAAGCACATCTTCTCCAACCTCACCGTGAATCTGAATGTAATCAAAACCGCAGTCATATGCAGTTTTCACCTGTTCAAGAGTCGGAGAAACAGTTACTGCAACCGACAAAACATTTTTATCAAGCGTTTCAATCAGGCTCTTGGCGGTTTCGGGAAAAATATTCCGTTTACTCTTTGGAAAGAACATTACAAAGCCCGCAAAATCGGGTTTGCAGGCATTTACTATCTTAATGTCTTCGGCGGATGTAATTCCGCAAATTTTAACTTTCATAAACTCACCTACAAAACAATTGTACCATATCGAATTAACGGTTGCAATAAAAAAAGACAAAGGACAGTCTGCGTGGCTGTCCTTTGTCAATATCGGGAAGTAATCCAATTACTTATTAGCTGTTAAATACTCCTGTTGAGAGGTAACGCTCACCTGTGTCGGGGAACAATGCAACGATTGTCTTACCTGCGTTTTCTTCACGCTTGGCAAGCTCAATTGCGGCTGCAAGAGCGGCGCCTGAAGAGATACCTACGAGGATACCTTCTGTCTTTGCAATATCATTTGCATTTGAGAAAGCGGCTTCGTTAGCAATCGGAAGAATTTCGTCATATACCTTTGTATCGAGAGTATCGGGAACGAAGCCAGCACCGATACCCTGAATCTTATGAGGACCGCCGTGACCTTCCGAAAGTACGGGAGAAGTCTGCGGCTCAACTGCAACAACCTTTACATCAGCCTTCTTTGACTTGAGGAAGTTACCCACTCCGCTGAGTGTACCGCCTGTGCCGACACCTGCAACGAAGAAATCAACATTGCCGTCCGTATCCTCCCAGATTTCCGGACCCGTTGTATCAAAATGAGCCTTAGGGTTAGCAGGATTCTCAAACTGACCGAGGATAATGCCGCCGTCAATTTCCTTTTCAAGCTCTTTAGCCTTTGCAATTGCACCGCTCATACCCTTTGTACCGTCAGTAAGAACGATTTCAGCACCGTATGCCTTGAGAAGGTTTCTTCTCTCAACGCTCATTGTTTCGGGCATTGTGAGGATTGTCTTGTAGCCCTTTGCAGTAGCTACAGATGCAAGACCGATGCCTGTGTTACCTGATGTCGGTTCAATGATTGTTGAACCCTTTTTGAGTTTACCGCTCTTTTCAGCGTCCTCAACCATAGCTTTTGCCACTCTGTCCTTAACACTGCCGGCAGGGTTAAAAAGTTCAAGCTTTGCAACAACCTTTGCCTTGAGGTCATATTTCTTTTCTATATTAACGAGTTCGATAAGCGGTGTTCTGCCAATAAGTTCTGTTACACTTGTATATACTTTGCTCACAAAAATCAAGTCCTTTCAAAATTCAACAAATTAAAATCAGTCATCAAGTGAATCAAATGCTTCCTGAAGGTCATAGATAATATCGTCGATATTCTCTGTGCCGATTGAAAGTCTGATAGTGTTTGGCTTAATGCCCTGTTCTGCAAGCTCTGCCTCGCTGAGCTGTGAATGAGTTGTTGATGCAGGGTGAATTGCAAGAGATTTAACATCTGCAACATTTGCAAGAAGTGAGAATACTTCGAGGTGGTCGATGAATTTCTTTGCAGTTTCAGCGTCACCCTTGATTTCAAATGTGAAGATTGAGCCTGCACCCTTCGGGAAGTATTTCTTGTAAAGTGCGTTGTACTTGCTGTCAGGAAGTGAAGGATGATTAACATTTTCTACCTTCGGGTTCTTAGAGAGGAAGTCAACAACCTTGAGTGCATTTTCAACATGGCGTTCAACACGAAGTGAAAGTGTTTCAAGGCCCTGAAGGAACATAAATGCGTGGAACGGTGAAAGTGTAGCGCCTGTATCTCTGAGGAGAATGGCACGAACATAAGTTACAAGAGCAGCACCCGGAGCAGCCTCTGTAAATACTGCACCGTGATATGATGCGTTAGGCTCTGAGAACTGTGGGAACTTGCCTGATGCAGCCCAGTCAAACTTGCCGCTTTCAACGATTACACCGCCGAGAGCCGTACCGTGACCGCCGATAAACTTTGTTGCCGAATGAACAACGATATCTGCGCCGTACTCAAACGGTCTGAGAAGATAAGGTGTAGCGAATGTGCTGTCGATTACAAGCGGAATCTTGTGTGAATGAGCAATGTTTGCCACTTCTTCAATATCAATAATATTTGAATTGGGGTTACCGAGTGATTCAATGAAAACAGCCTTTGTGTTTTCGTCAATTGCATTTTCAAATGCGTTTTCTTCGTCAGGATCAACGAACTTTGTGGTTACACCGTACTCTGAGAATGTATGCTCAAGCCAGTTGTATGTGCCGCCGTAGATTGTTTTTGCGGCTACGATGTTGTCGCCTGCTTTTGCAAGAGCCTGAAGTGCATATGAAACTGCCGCTGCACCTGATGCAACTGCAAGAGCTGCTGTGCCACCCTCAAGAGCTGCGATTCTCTTTTCAAAAACATCCTCTGTCGGGTTTGTAAGTCTGCCGTAGATGTTACCTGCATCTTTGAGTGCAAAGCGGTCTGCAGCATGCTGACTGTTGTGGAATACATAAGAAGTAGTTGCATAAATCGGAACTGCTCTTGCGTCTGTTACAGGGTCTGCTGTTTCCTGACCGATGTGAAGCTGTTTTGTTTCAAATTTAAGATTTCTTTCGCTTAATTTACTCATTTTAATGTCCTCATTTCATTTTAATTTTAATTTCAGAAGTTATGTTGCGGATTTGATGTGTCCCGTATCACATTCGTTCATTACTGCAACATCGTTTGAATCTGAGATTTTTCATTTGGATCACCTTTCCCATATTTCCTATTTGATTGGTGGGTTTTAATTGGATTGTCTATATCATACCACAGATTTTTTATTTGTCAATAGGTTTTTTGAAATTTTTTCTTATCTTTCCTATTGGTTTAGTAGGTTTACTGGGTTTTGATTATTGAAAAGGTCGAAAAAGCCGATATTCAAGCCGTTTTTTAAATTTCAACCGTTAAGCAGTCAATTTGAAAATTTTTCTGATTTTTTAAAACTAATATTCAAAAGCATCATTTGCAAACGGCAAAGCACCGCATTACCTACTAAATTGCTGTGTAAACAACAAAAGCACCCGTAAAGGATGCTTTCGGATTATATTAAATTACATAGTTATCTGCCGAATTTGCAATAATGTCGGCAAGAGTAATGTTGTCAACAACATCGTCAATAGCCTTCTGGAGTTTCTCCCACACAAAAAGCGTTGAACATTGTTCACGACGATCACAGGTATTTTCATTACCCTCAAGGCAAGCCACGGGTGCAAGACTGCCCTCGGTAAGTCTTAAAATCATACCGACAGTATAATATTCGGGTTCATGAGCAAGACGATATCCTCCGTTTGAACCTCTTGCGCTGAGCACATAACCTGCCTTTGTAAGTACGGTAATAATCTGTTCAAGGTATTTAAGCGATATTCCCTGACGGGCGGCAACCTCCTTTAGGGCTACATTTTCCCCTTGTTTACACTGAGCAAGGTCAACCATAAGTCGGAGCGCATACCTGCCCTTTGTTGAAATTTTCAAATTAACCACCCTATTCATATATTAATAATATGATTAAAGCATATCATAAACGGCTGTATATGTCAATGAGCCTGTTGCACAACAATAACCTATTTAACTTGTAAGAAAACACAAAAAGCGGGAGCGAAAAACGCCCCCGCAGAGTTTATATATGAAGTTACGACGATACACCGCAAATCAGTGTTACAATTCTTACTGCAAACAAAGCAAACGCAACCCACATAATCGGATGAATTTCTTTGATTTTGCCTGTAACAATCTTGAGAATAACCCAAGTAAGGATACCGAACATGATACCTGTTGCTATTGAATATGCAAACGGCATAAAGATGATTGCTACGAAACCGCCAACTGTATCGGCAATGTCTGAGTCAAAATCCATCTTTGTAACATTCTTAATCATAAGAAGACCTACAAATACGAGTGCAGGAGCTGTTGCAAATGAAGGAATAGCAAGGAAAATCGGATAAAGCGGAATAGCAAGGATAAAGAGAATTGCAGAAGTAAGAGCTGTAAGACCTGTTCTGCCGCCCTCTGCAACACCTGTTGTTGACTCAACATAAGATGTTACTGTTGATGTACCGAGGCAAGCACCAAGGCATGTACCGAGTGCATCAGACATAAGAGCACGACCTACACGGGGAAGTTCGCCCTTTTCATTGAGGAGATTACCCTCCTGAGCAACACCGATAAGTGTACCTACTGTATCGAAGAGGTCAACAAAGAGGAATGCAAATACGATAACGGCAAAGTTAAGCGCATGCTGTGCCACATAACCGAAATCGAACTTGAAGAAAGTTTCTGTTGCCATGTTCTGGACAGGTCCGAATACAGAGTAGTTTGCAAAATCAGGAATGAGCGATGCACCCTGATACCAACCACAAAGCTGAGCGATAATGCCGAGAACCCATGTTGCAAGGATACCGATAAGGATTGAGCCTTTAACTCTGTAGTGCCAGAGTGTAGCAACAATGAGGATACCGACAAGTGCAAGAACCACCGGAGCAGAACCAACATCACCGAGCTTAACGAGAGTTGATGACTGAACAGCCTTGCCGTCATAGTAAGCGTCTGTTGTGATAACGCCTGCGCCCTTAAGACCTACAATTGTGATAAAAAGACCGATACCTGCCGAAATACCGTACTTGAGGTTCTGAGGAACCTTGTTTACAAGTGTTTCACGGAATTTGAAGATTGAGAGGATAATGAAAATAATACCCTCAACAAGGATAGCTGTCAAAGCTACCTGCCATGGATTTGTGATACCCTGCTCTGCAAGCTGCGGAACAACTGTGTATGCAAAATATGCATTCAGTCCCATACCGGAAGCAAGAACTACAGGATAGTTGGCATAAAATGCCATGATGAGTGTTGCGAAAGCAGCCGATACAGCTGTTGCTGCAAAGATTGCATTCGGATCCATTCCTGCGGCAGAAAGAATACTCGGGTTTACAGCGAGTATGTAAGCCATTGCAAGGAATGTTGTAATGCCGGCAATAATCTCGGTTTTGACATTAGTGCCGTTTTCTTTCAGTTTGAAAATCTTTTCCAAAAGAAAGCCCCCCTAAAATATTTTGTCGAAACACGACATAGTTAAATTGTAGTTTATTCTCGCCAAAATTTCAAGTAGTATAATATACAAATTCATTGCAAAAATCAAGTTTTTGATTGTTTTGTGAAGCTTTTTGAGAAAAATCAGGTACAGGCAATTATTGAACATTTCACGAATAAAATTATATAACGATAAATTTTAGTTTAAGGGGTGCTGTTATGATTGAGTTACTCGGATTTTTAGGACAATATATATGTTTCTTCATTCTTCATGTTTGCGGAGGCGGTTCGTTTCCGAAACCTTTAACCGAAAAGCAAGAGCGTGAATGTCTTGAAAAAAGTGCAAACGGCGATATTGAGGCAAGAAATATGCTCGTTGAACACAATCTGAGGCTTGTTGCACACATAATAAAGAAATATTACGGAACACAAAGCGAACAGGATGACCTTGTATCAATCGGAACAATCGGTCTGATAAAGGCAATCAACACTTTTGACATAAACAAAAACATAAAATTAAGTTCTTATGCAAGCAGATGTATTGAAAACGAAATTCTTATGCATTTCAGAAATGCAAAGAAAAGTGCACAGGATATTTCTTTAAACGAAACAATTGACACCGACAAGGACGGCAACCCTCTCACCCTTCTTGATATTATGTCGGTTGACGATAATATAATCGACAATCTTGATTTGAAGCTTAATTCAAAAAAGCTCGGTCAGTTCATAAGAGAGGAACTTAACGAGCGTGAGCAGAAGATTATTGTACTGAGGTACGGTCTTGACGGCAAGGAAGCTATGACTCAAAAAAGTGTTGCCAAAATGTTAGGCATATCCCGTTCCTATGTCAGCCGCATCGAAACCAAAGCGTTAAAACAATTGCGAAAGCGGTTTGAAACAAGTTCAAATTTGTGAGATAATAAGTTATATAAATTCATCAGGGGTGTTCATCGAATGCCCCTGCATATTTCACAACAAAAAATTCTTGACATATACCAAACTGCGTGATATAATAACAATGTTACAGATAAGCGGATGTAGTTTAGTGGTAGAACTTCAGCCTTCCAAGCTGATCGTGTGGGTTCGATTCCCATCATCCGCTCCATACTAAAAGGTACTCAAAACTGAGTACCTTTTCTTTTTGCATATTGAAGAAATAAATCAATCAGATGGGAATCGAAAGCCCGTTTAGAAAACAGTTCAGCGAACTGTTTTTAGGGCGTAGCGTTGATCCAAGTTAAGCCCAAACGCTTTAGACAAAGACGAGATTGGCAACTTCTGTATCACAAAGTAATCATCCGCTCCATACTAAAAGGTACTCAA
>NZ_NNSR01000043.1 GCF_002834225.1 Ruminococcus bromii
CGTCAAAACAGCCACCGTGTAAATTCACGGTGGCTGAAATACTAATCAGGCTCCCCATAAAATTTTGTGTAAATAATAATCCTTCAAGCAATAACAAAACAGCGGATTGGAGCTTGTAAAATAAAGTGTGTAAGTTAGAAAAATAACTTGCACACTTTTCTTGACAAAGCCTCATATCTATTATTATAATGATGATGACCAAGAACTTCCATTTCCAGGAGAGAAAATGTCCCCAGATGGGTGGTAATAACCGGTATGTTTACACAATTTACGGTGTGAACAATCCGAGAGTTATTTTTAATAATAACACTACTGATCCTGCAACCAGACAACAACATCCAGGTATCAATCAACCCGGAATTGAAATAACAGAAGATGAAATGTGGATAGTAAATGAAACTGTATATAGCCAAAAACCACAGGGAATTACTGTTCATTTTTATCGTCCTTCTAATTGGGAATATTGGGACACAAGAATTTACTTCTATGAAGATAATAATATTCTGATGTCATGGCCTGGTACTCTCATGAATAGTCAAATGGATGATAATTGGTTATCCTATACGATCTATGGTGTAGATAATCCTAAAGTAATATTCAATGATTCGAAGAATAAACAGATACCTAGTGTATTGCAACCTGGGCATTTGGTTACACAAGATGTGTGGTTTAAGGATAATACTTGGACAATATATGAACTAGATTAACTGATTCATTATAAATTTCTAAAGATGAAGGAGCAATTATGTTTGCTCATTCATCTTTGAAATTAGTGCTACAAACTTTTGAAAGGTTTTATATATGAAAACAACTAGATTAATACGAGTAAATATAGTATTTGCAATATCTTTTTGTACAGTTTTTATTTTAATGTTTTCAAGTTGTAAAGAGCTATACCCTATAACAAAAACTGCTGAAGGATATACATTTGAAATTGATGAAAATCAAAACGCTACATTGATAAAAAACGATATATTGGCTGAAACCATTGAAATTCCTTCGGAAATTTCTTCATATAAAGTCAAAAAGCTAAGTTGTGTAGAAGAAGCTGCATTAGTTGGGGTGTCTCTTACAGGTGTATTTGAGGGAAATAATGTTGTAAAAGAAATTATAATACCTGAAGGAGTAGTGGAAACTTATGGCCCGGCTATAGCTAATTGCTATAATCTTGAAAAAATTACTATACCAGGCACAATGACGACATTTGACGTAGTGCGGTGTGATAATTTAAAGGAAGTGAACATTGTTGACGGAGATACTATTACCGAATCCTTTAGTTTCAGCGATTGTTCCGGGCTTGAAGAAATATACTTACCGAAGCAAATTAACAAAATCAGCACTAATGCTTTTGCTCGTTGCTATTCATTAAAAAATGTGAAGTTTTCAAAAAATGTTTATTGTATAGAGAGTGTGGCTTTCCAAGGATGTACTTCACTTACAAATATTGATTTACCCGACAAGCTATCAGAAATAGGTTCAAACGCTTTTCAATGTTGTACTTCTCTGCAAACTATTGATGTTCCGTCAAAGGTCAGAATTATTGAGAGCTGGACATTTGATGGTTGCAAATCTCTTGAAATAGTTAATTTGCCTGAGGACTTAATAAAAATAGGTGACGGAGCTTTTCGGGATTGCGTTTCTTTAGAGAGAATTAATGTCTATGATGAATGTGATTACATTGCGGACAACGCTTTTGAAGGTTGCGATAAGCTCACAATTTATGGAATAAAAGGCTCATATGTAGAACAATATGCAAACGAACACAATATACCTTTTGAAGAATTAGATACAACATATGAGCCTACAGACTAGAAAGTAGTAGTTTGTTAAAAATCAGCGGAATATAGAGGATATTGCATATTCCGCTGATATTATTTTTATAATATTTATTTTACCTAGGTGATATGATGAAAAAAATAAAAAAATATAAACTACCTATCGGGATATTGTGCGTAGTGATAGCGATACTTATATTGCTGCAAAGCTGTTCAAGTGAACATTGGTGGTTTGGGTACACATATGAAACCGATGGATATACAAATAAATCAGCAACAATTGTAAAGATAAACTACCCGTCAGAGAAAGTTGTAATTCCTTCAACAATATTTTTCCATAAAGTAAATGCTTTAGGCGGATATGTTACAGGATACAATTTGTGGGGAGCAGAAAGGAAAGGAATGTTTGAGGATAACGATATAGTAAAAGAGATTGTTGTTTCTGAAGGGATAGAGTATATATTTAACAGATGTTTTGACCATTGTATTTCATTAGAAAGCATACAACTCCCAAGTACTATAAAACAATTCTCTTTTACGAATTGTGAAAGTCTGAAAAATGTTAATTTTAATGGTGATGTAAAAGAAATTGAAAGTTTATCATTTTCAGGCTGTTCTTCATTAGAAACGCTTGTAATTCCGGATAATATTGCTGATCGTGGTATAGCATACGGTGCTTTTTCCGGTTGCACATCACTAAAAAGTATAAATATTCCCGATAATATTACTGCAATACAACGATATACATTTAGTAATTGCATATCCTTAAAACAGTTAGTTTTGTCTAAAAATATTAAGAGCATTGAATGGGGTGCTTTTGAAAACTGCACCTTGCTGGAGAAAATTATCATTTACGATAAGGCAGAAGATATTGCGGATAATGCCTTTGAAGGTTGTGATAAGCTCACAATCTATGGAATAAAAGGCTCATATGCAGAACAATATGCAAATGAACACAATATACCTTTTGAAGAATTGAATAACATAGTTGACTGATTATATTTGCGGAGATTAAATAAAGTCAAATTTTAGAATTTAAATGCCGACAAGTTATAGCTTTTAATGCTATTACCTGTCGGCATTATTTTTTGCCCTTTTGCGTTGAAAGCAGAAAGGGCAATTATGATTT
>NZ_NNSR01000044.1 GCF_002834225.1 Ruminococcus bromii
CGTCAAAACAGCCACCGTGTAAATTCACGGTGGCTGAAATACTAATCAGGCTCCCCATAAAATTTTGTGTAAATAATAATCCTTCAAGCAATAACAAAACAGCGGATTGGAGCTTGTAAAATAAAGTGTGTAAGTTAGAAAAATAACTTGCACACTTTTCTTGACAAAGCCTCATATCTATTATTATAATGATGATGACCAAGAACTTCCATTTCCAGGAGAGAAAATGTCCCCAGATGGGTGGTAATAACCGGTATGTTTACACAATTTACGGTGTGAACAATCCGAGAGTTATTTTTAATAATAACACTACTGATCCTGCAACCAGACAACAACATCCAGGTATCAATCAACCCGGAATTGAAATAACAGAAGATGAAATGTGGATAGTAAATGAAACTGTATATAGCCAAAAACCACAGGGAATTACTGTTCATTTTTATCGTCCTTCTAATTGGGAATATTGGGACACAAGAATTTACTTCTATGAAGATAATAATATTCTGATGGAATGGCCTGGTACGCTGATGAATAGTCAAATGTACGATAATTGGTTAACCTATACGATATATGGTATAGACAATCCTAAAGTAATATTTAATGATTCTCAAAATAAGCAGATACCAGGAGTATTACAAGAAGGTCACTTAGTAACACGGGATGTGTGGTATAAAGATGGTATATGGTCAACATATAAACCGTAATATACTTTGATAAGCAATCGGATGACAAAGTCTTTTGCTATGTCATCCGATTACAATATACTATAACAAAAAGAGTGATAGTGTATGAATAAAAAAACTAAAATTATATTGATAATTGTATTAATTGTAGCATTTATAGCATTAATAATACTTTTGCTTCATCCTTGGAAGAGTAACAAATCAGATGGTACGGAGTATTATATGTCAAAAAAATATAACTATTGGTTTGAGGTGGATAATGGTCAAGCAACTTTGATTAAATATACGGGTGAAGAGTATCATGTTAAGCTTCCGTCAAGTGTTTATGGAGTTCCAGTTACAAAGTTAGGTGAGTATGAGGTGCTTAATCTTTCAGGAGCAGCTAAAAGGGGAATATTCGAAGAAGGTAATGTGTCAGAAGTGAGTATCCCTGAAGGTGTAACGGAAATATGTAATGATGCATTTTATTCTTCAGGTCTCTGTGAAGTGAATATACCTTCCAGCGTTAGAGTAGTCGGGACAAGGGCGTTTGCTTTTTGTAAATATTTAAGGTCTGTGGAATTTGAAACAGGAATAAAAACAATAAGTGAATCAATGTTTAGTAATTGTAAAAACCTGCGTTTTATCGAATTGCCAAGTAGTGTAGAAAAGATAGAAGGTGATGCCTTTGCAGAATGTGCGTTACAAAAAATAGATTTACCTGAAAACATAAATACAATTGAATCTTATGCATTTAGGGAGTGTGATTCTCTAACATTTGTTACTATACCACCAAAAGTAACATCTATTAATAGTGGGACGTTTTATAGCTGCGACTTTTTAGAAAAAGTAAATATTCATGATGAAGTTAAATATATAGCTAATGATGCCTTTGACAGATGTGATAAACTTACAATCTGCGGAATAAAGGGTAGTTATGCAGAACAGTATGCAAAAAAACATAACATACCATTTGAAAAATTGGATACAACAATTCAGTCTGTAAATTAATAATTATCGGTTTGTTGATAATTAAAACTATATTTTTTACGAGAGAATTTTAATATGATGAAAAAAATAAAAAAATATAAACTACCTATCGGGATATTGTGCGTAGTGATAGCGATACTTATATTGCTGCAAAGCTGTTCAAGTGAACATTGGTGGTTTGGGTACACATATGAAACCGATGGATATACAAATAAATCAGCAACAATTGTAAAGATAAACTACCCGTCAGAGAAAGTTGTAATTCCTTCAACAATATTTTTCCATAAAGTAAATGCTTTAGGCGGATATGTTACAGGATACAATTTGTGGGGAGCAGAAAGGAAAGGAATGTTTGAGGATAACGATATAGTAAAAGAGATTGTTGTTTCTGAAGGGATAGAGTATATATTTAACAGATGTTTTGACCATTGTATTTCATTAGAAAGCATACAACTCCCAAGTACTATAAAACAATTCTCTTTTACGAATTGTGAAAGTCTGAAAAATGTTAATTTTAATGGTGATGTAAAAGAAATTGAAAGTTTATCATTTTCAGGCTGTTCTTCATTAGAAACGCTTGTAATTCCGGATAATATTGCTGATCGTGGTATAGCATACGGTGCTTTTTCCGGTTGCACATCACTAAAAAGTATAAATATTCCCGATAATATTACTGCAATACAACGATATACATTTAGTAATTGCATATCCTTAAAACAGTTAGTTTTGTCTAAAAATATTAAGAGCATTGAATGGGGTGCTTTTGAAAACTGCACCTTGCTGGAGAAAATTATCATTTACGATAAGGCAGAAGATATTGCGGATAATGCCTTTGAAGGTTGTGATAAGCTCACAATCTATGGAATAAAAGGCTCATATGCAGAACAATATGCAAATGAACACAATATACCTTTTGAAGAATTGAATAACATAGTTGACTGATTATATTTGCGGAGATTAAATAAAGTCAAATTTTAGAATTTAAATGCCGACAAGTTATAGCTTTTAATGCTATTACCTGTCGGCATTATTTTTTGCCCTTTTGCGTTGAAAGCAGAAAGGGCAATTATGATTT
>NZ_NNSR01000045.1 GCF_002834225.1 Ruminococcus bromii
TATTATTTGTAATTTTTTCAAGTTTTGAAATTCACAAAAAACATCATACAAAGCAAAAAGCAGCTATGCCAAACGACATAACTGCTTTTTATATTGTGTATGAAAGGGTTAGGGAAATAAGCCTTTCGTCTTGCTGTTAAAATATATTGAATTACTTTTTCTCGATTGAATCGGTCTTGTAGATGAAGTCAACCTTACCGTCCATATCATCGGAAATACCGCTGTAATTGTTGTACTTCTTTGATGCTTTCTGAACAGCCTTGAAACGGTCGATAATATCCTTGACATCACCGTTTGCGGCATCAACAATGCTGTCAATGCCCTCTTCTTTGAACTTCTTCATACCCTTGGACAATGTCATTGCACCGTCATTGAGCTGTTGTACACCGTCAACAAGTGTTTTGCCGCCGTTCTTAAGCGTTGCAATGCCGTCAAGAAGTGTTGTTGTACCGTTTGAAAGTGAGCCTGTGCCGTTTTTGAGAGTCTTTACACCGCTCTTAAGGCTTGATGTGCCGTCCTTGAGGGTTGAAGTACCGCTCTTGAGTTCGCTTGTGCCGCTCTTAAGACTTGAAGAACCGTTCTTGAGCTGACCGGCACCGCTTACAAGTGAACCTGTGCCGTCCTTGAGTGTGTATGTGCCGGCGAGAATCTGCTGAGCGCCCTTGTTAGCCTGATCAACACCCGCTGTGTATGAAAGCACACCCTGATAGAATGTGTTGTAGCTGTCAAGCTGAGTTTTGAGAGCCTGAAGTGACTTTCTGCCTGCCTGAGCTTTTGCAACACCTGCCTGAATCTGACTCTGAACCTCTTCGCTGTTCATATTTGTTTCGATAAGGCTCTGAATCTGTGCCTCTGTATTGCTGTCAATTGCAGTCTGAACCGCAGATGAACTCATTTGTGTAGAAACTGCAGTAGAAACCTGAGCCTGAACTTCTTCGCTGACCTGACCTGCGGCAACAGCGGCATCATACTGATCTGCCGTCATACCAAGACCTGCGGCTGCGAGAACCTGTTCCGTAACAGACTTTCTTACCGTTGCCTCAACGGCAGTTCTGATAACATCCTTCTGGCTGTTTACAGTTGCCGTTACTGTTTCGAGTGCTGTATTGTAAGCGAGCTTCTGAGCATTTTCGTCGCTGAGTGATGAAATAAGTCCTTCAAGAACGCTGTCATAGTTTTTAATTGTAAGCTTGTCGGCTGTAAGACCTGCGGCGGCAATCTGAGTGTCGGCAGTTGAAAGAAGTGTGTTAAACACCTGTTCTGCACCGCCGTTTAGAGTTGCGCTGTTGGATGAAAGCTTGCCGAGACCGCCCGCAAGTGTTGCAACATAACTGCTGAGACTTGCCGCACCGTTGTCAACCTGTGACGCACCGCCTGCAAGTGTTGCAAGACCGCTGTCAAGCTGTGATGCACCGCCATCAAGCTGTGACGCACCGTTTTTGAGCTTTGCCGCACCGTCATCAAGCGTTTTTGCACCGCTTGAAAGACCGTCTGCACCGCTGTCAAGTTTTTTTGCACCGCTGTTTACCTGTTCTGCACCGTCATAAAGCTTGTCAATACCTTCAATGAGTGTGCCTGACTTGTCAAGAAGTGTGCCGATACCGTCATAAAGCTGTGAAGAACCGTCAACAAGCTGTTCTGCGGCGTCTTCGAGTTCATCAAGAGAATCCTTAAGCTCGTCAACCTTATCGTCAACCTTTGAAAAATCAACATCGTTGAAAATATCGTTCATTGCAACTGTCATTGTTGTTGAAAGTTCAAAATCGGTTGTGTCTGCTGTGATTTCGACATAATCAGGGATTTCCATTTCATCCTTGTCAATGTCAAGGCTGTCCTGCATACCCGGAAGAGCAAAACCGGCAACGATTGTTCTTGTACCGTCATTTATAGCCTTGCCGTTTGAAACCTCAACATTTTTGAATTTGTCATCGTCAAGGATCATACCCGAAAGCATAAGGAACGGAACATTAACTTCTTGTGTCTTGCCGTTAATCTTAACCTTTTCCTTCTGTGTGTTTTCATAGTCAATGCGGATTGTAACCTTACCGCTCTTGCCGGCAATTTCATCTGCAGAAACAGTTTTGCCGTTGAGCTTGTAACTTAATTTGAGCTTTACGGGAAGTTCGGTTGTGCCTGTTCCCTGGTAGTAGATGTCATCGCCATTTGCAGCCCACTCATAAGCGTTGTCTTCGTTTACCGTGTATGTTTCGTCACCCTTAACATTTTTAACATCCTTGAGCTTTGAAACATCCTTTACCTTGCCTTTTGTATCTACACCCTTGAGCCAGTCGCTTACAATGATTTTCTTAGCCGCACCGCTTGCGTCGGCAATAACATAAACGGTTTCATTTTTGCTGAGCTTTTTGAGAGCCTCTTTAGTTGTGCTTGCCTTCTTAACAGCCTCAACCGTACTTTCTGTCTGAACACCGAGAGCCTGTGCAGTATTGTCTGCACCGGCGGAATAAGCGGCAACGCCTACTCCGCTGCAGAGAATTGTGAGTGCAAGTGCACCCGAAATAGCGCCCTTAATGTAGTTTTTATTTAAAAATTTGTGATTATTATTTTTGTTAGTCTTTTTCATTATACAGCAGCCTCCGAATTTGATGTTTTTTTCGGCTTAAAACCGAGAGTTGTCTTTGCAATTACCTTGTCGAACAGCATAAACATTGCCGGCAAAATAAGCGTTACGCAGAACATACTGATGACAGCGCCTCTTGCAAGGAGCTTACAGATTGACGAAATAAGGTCAACATCCGAGTAGAATGCAACGCCGATTGTAGCGGCAAAGAGTCCCATTGCACTAACGATAATTGACGGAATTGAAGTTTCAAGAGCCGTAATAACCGAGGTGCGTTTATCGTTTCCGAGATACCTTTCCTTCTTATATCGTGTCGTCATTAAAATTGCGTAGTCAACCGTTGCGCCAAGCTGAATTGTACTTATACAGATAGGTGTGATGAACGGGAGCGACTCGCCCATAAGATGCGGAATACCGAGGTTAATAAAGATTGCAAGCTCAATAACCGCAACAAGAATAATCGGAAGTGTGATACTCTTTTCAACAATCGCAATGATAATAAAGATTGCAACAATAGAAATTGCATTTACAACCTGAAAGTCAACTGTCGTGATGTTTACAAGGTCGTTTGTACAAGCGGCTTCACCGATGAGAAGTCCGTCCTTATCATACTTTGTAATGATTTTATTCAACTCGTCAATCTGCTTTGCCATAGGATCTGTGGCTGTTTTGTACTCAGAGTTGATAAGCATAAGCTCCCATTTATCATTTTTGAGAACGCTTGTGATTGAATCGGGAAGAACTTCTTCCGGAACAAGCGAACCTACAACGCTTTCAAGGCCGAGAACATATTTTACGCCGTCAACCTTTTCAAGCTCGTTTGTCATATTTCTTGCGTCCTTTGCAGAAAGCGAAGAATCAACAAGAACCATATGTGTTGTACCGACACCGAATTCATCTTTAAGCTTAGTGTTGGCAATTACATTTGCCATATCTTCGGGAAGACTTTCCGACAAATCGTAGTAAATCTCATTGTTCGTCTGGCTGTATGCCGAATAGAACGGATAAATAAGAGCCGCAAACATCACGAGAAATACGGGGAAAATTTTAACAAGTCCTGTTGCAAGCTTCTTTGTTGACGGAATAAGCGACTTGTGCATTGTCTTTTCAAGAGGCTTGTCAAGAACAAGAATGAGTGACGGAAGAACCGTTACACAGGAGATAACACCGAGGATAACACCCTTTGCCATTACAATACCGAGGTCAAGACCGAGTGTGAATGTCATAAAGCAAAGTGCGATAAAGCCTGCAACCGTTGTGATTGAACTTCCGATTACGGAACGGACGGTTTCGTGAATTGCAACAGCCATTGCCTGCTTGTGGTTTTCACAAATGCCCTTTTGTTCTTCGTAGCTGTGCCACAGGAAGATTGAGTAGTCCATTGTTACCGCAAGCTGAAGAACTGCCGCCAACGCTTTGGTAATGAATGAAACCTCACCCATAAAGTAGTTACTGCCCATATTTACGAGGATAGCAACCGCTATACTTGCAAGGAACACAAACGGGATAATCCAGTTATCCATAAAGATCATCATTGCAATTACCGCAAGGACAACAGCGATTGCAACATAAGTCATTTCCTGTTCCTCAAACATATCCTTCATATCCGTAATCATTGCCGACATACCCGAAACAAAGCATTGTTTACCGGCAACCGAACGGATTTCTTCGATAGCGTTCATTGTTTCATCAGCTGATGTTGAGGTATCGAAGAATACCGCCATCATTGTTGCATTTCCCGAATTGAACGCATCATAAATTTTGTCGGGCAACATTTCCTTTGGAATTGAGATGTCGGCAAAATCGTCATACCAAAGAACCGTATCAACATGGTCAATTTCTTTGATTTTTTCCTCTGTTGCCGCAACATCCTTATCATCCATATTCTCAAAGATGAGGAATGAAAAAGCACCCTTTCCAAAGTCATCAAGCAGATAATCCTGACCCTTGATTGTGTCGAGGTTATCGGGAAGATAACTAAGAATGTCGTAATTAACCCTTGTAAATGCCATTCCCAAGGCTGACGGAATCATCAGCGCAACGGCAAGTATAAGGATTACGAAACGGCTTTTAACAACCGCTTTCCCTAACTTCATATTTCATACTCCTTCATATATGATTTGCAGACTGCACTCTGCATTCAAAGGAACGATCCGAGAGGTGAACCGTATTTCCTTTGTCCGTAATATATTCTATTACGGCTTTGTTAAAATTTAAACAGACACAAAAAATGCCGTGTCAGGAATTTAGACACGGCAATAAATTTGTACAGAAATCAGACATTTTGTTAAATTCGTCTGCATTTCAGACACGCAAATAAACGCAAATATTCACTTTTAACCAATAAAACAGCAATCAGGCGTTGATTTTGGCACATCTGTCCAATGCAGACTCCATTGAACCCTCAAACAGCTCACAAATGCGTTTCATCTTAATTCTGAGGTCATATTTCATACCTCCGCCGAGCCAGTCGATAATAAAACCGACAAGCTGACACTTGTAATACATAATCATTGCGTCAAGGTCATCTTCGGCAATATTTTTTGTAATTTCAAGCTTGTCAAAATAGCTTTTTATAGCGTGAGTACAAATCCTGTTGAGATACACATCAAATGTAGTTCTGTTCGCAGAATTGTAAATGTGCTGAATCACCGACTTGTTTGAAAAAGCATAGTCAATTACAGAAATCAGGCTTTCATAAACAGAAGTATTGTTGTCGGTTTCGGTCGCAACAAATCTGTCAGCCTCTTCAACGAGAATTTCCTCAAGAAGCGACGGAATGTCGTCAAAATGGTAGTAGAAAGAATTACGGTTAATTCCGCATTCTTCAACAATTTCCTTGACTGTAATTTTATTCAACGGCTTTTTATTCAAGAGCGAAATAAATGTCGCCTTGATAGCCGCCTTTGTAAATGTCGGCATAGTGTCCCCCCTGAAAATTGCAAAACATCCGTGTGCAGACGGATATTTCCGTTCCGAATTTTTTCATACACAATATATGCAGCCGATTGCTACACTAATTAAAGTAAATTGTATCACAATTATTTAAAAATAGCAATAACAAGCATATTAACAAAATCAGGGGTTTGTTTTGTATTTCCTATGTAAAAAAGCCCCGAAATTGATGTTACCCCAAAAAAGTCAGACCAAAAATCTAATAATTTTGGAGGTTGATTCAAAATCGTGGCTTTATAGTTATAAAGTGATAAATTCAATATCTTTCGGGAAATCATTTTGCACACTGCAAAGGCTGATTTCATAGTCCGAAAATTTATATTGTTTCATATAATATTCGATTTGATTTTCAGAGAATTTTCCGCTGCTGACATCAACACTTTTTGCGCCACGGTGAAATCCGTCACCCATACATTTTAGGAGTGCCTCTTTTTTTGTCCACAATTCAAAAAATGTGCCGAGCCTGTCAAAAGCATTGCCGAGCAATTTCATCTCGTTGTCGCAGAAAACAATTTTTCCGAGCCTTATGCCATTGAGAAATCGAATTTCTTCAATATCACAACCGACTTCGGAATCCGACAACGCAAAAAGCACATAGCTTCCGCTGTGCGAAATATTGAAACAAAGCCCGTTGTCACATTCGGGTTTGCCGAATTCATTCACGGTGATTTTTGCACCGCCAAGAAATTTGTTCATAAACAATCCGCCTGCAATGCAACGCAGTTTATCGTCAGCTCTGCGGCATCTTTGAACACGCTCCGCTCTTTCGGGAGAAAGCTCACCGACTCTGTCAAAAGAAATTTTGCGGATATCGGTTATAAAAAGCCGTGTTTTCATATCAATAGCCACGGAGTGCGTCAAGCGAATCATCGGACATAATCCAATCGTTCACATCAATTTCCGTAAAATCGGTTTTATCATTTCTGACAATAACCTTGTCAATACCTGCGTTGATAACCATACGCTTGCACATTGCACACGAAGATGTGTTCTGAACATACTCGCCGTTTGACATCTCCTTGCCGACAAGATAAAGCGTTGCGCCAATCATCTGTTCTCTTGATGCATGAATAATAGCGTTCGCCTCGGCGTGAACGCTTCTGCAAAGTTCGTAACGCTCGCCACGGGGAATGTTGCGTTCCTGACGGATACAAAATCCCAAATCACAGCAATTTTTTCTGCCTCTCGGAGCGCCTGTATAGCCTGTTGAAACGATCTGGTCGTTGTTCACGATAATTGCACCAAAATTTCTGCGCAGGCAAGTTCCCCTTTCAAGCACAGTTTCGGCAATGTCAAGATAATAATTAATTTTGTCAATTCTGTCCATATAAAAACACCGTCCGTTATCATAATTTCAAATTCGGTCAAGTATATTTTAGAGTAGCCGAAAGCAGTATCAGCCTTTGAGCTTTTCAACACAATCTCTGCATACATATTTTCCGCCGAATGCAATCAGATTATCAAGAGTATTGCAAAAAACGCACTTGCTCTCTGCCTTTTTTATCGTAACGCACTCATCGTCAGCCTCAATGTGAAGAATGTCACCCGGCTTAATGTTGAGGTGGTTGCGGATATCCTTTGATATTACAATTCTGCCTGCTTTATCAATTTCCCTAAAGTTTGTATAAATCATTTTAATTCACCATAATCCCTATTTTTTAATTCACCATAATCCCTATTTTTACCTATACTACCATTTTTCGGGATTTTTGTCAACGATTTTATTAAATAATTTGATTACAAAAATGACAATATTGTACATTTTGTCGTTAATTGCAGCAAAAGGAGTAAAAATGCTGAATTATATCTGGAGCGGACTCATTGCCGTGAGCGTATTGTGTGCGTTGTTTATGGGCAACACCGCCGACATTTCAAACGCACTCATCGAAAGCGGAGCGTCATCAATACAGCTTATTCTCACAATGGCAGGCATAATCTGCCTTTGGTCGGGAATTATGAAAATCGCAGTCGAAAGCGGTTTGACAAACATTTTTGCAAAAATCTTTGCACCGTTGCTCCGTCCGCTTTTTCCGAGGCTTGATAAAAAAAGTGACGCCTTTCAAAGCATCACCATGAATATCAGTGCAAATCTGCTCGGACTCGGCAATGCCGCGACACCTTTCGGGCTAAAAGCAATGGAACAGCTGCACACGCTCAATGACCGCCGTGACATTGCGAGCAACGAAATGGTTGTTTTTGTAGTTATGAACACAGCGTCACTCCAGCTGTTACCAACAACGCTTGCCGCACTCCGCCAATCCTACGGAAGCTCTGCGCCTTTTGAAATTATCGTTCCCGTCTGGATAAGCTCTGCGTGTGCGTTGACGGTGGCATTGCTGATTGCCTGTACGCTGAATATCAGGCAAGGTAAAATTTGAGAAATGTGGTGAGCAAATGGAATTTGTAATGCCGGCATTTGCGTGTATTGTTGTGGTGTTCGGGCTGATAAAAAAAGTTCCCGTATTCGATGTGTTCATTTCGGGAGCAAAAGAGGGAGTAAAACTTCTGTACAACATTGCCCCTACAATTATGGGACTTGTGTTTGCCGTTGACCTTTTGCAGTCAAGCGGAGCAATTGACGCAATATGCGCACTGATTCAGCCGACAGCGGAATTTTTGGGGTTTCCGAAAGAAATTGTTCCGCTCGTACTCCTCCGCCCTGTTTCGGGAAGCGGTTCAACCGCACTCCTCACAGCCCTTTACAAAACCTGCGGACCCGACAGCTTTGCAGGCAGAACAGCCTCCGTACTCGCAGGTTCAAGCGAAACAACCTTCTACGCAATCGCAATGTACTTTGGCTGTATCCGAGTCAAAAAAATTCGCCACACCCTCTTTGCCGCCATAACCGCCGACCTAACCGCCGCAATCATGAGTGTTATAACGGTCAGATTGTGGTTTAATATGTGATATAAAAATAAGTTTTTGATCTATTTTCTTTTCTGCGGCTTTTTTATCATGCCGGTTACGGGCTTCAGGGTCTTTGACTTGTAATAATGTTCTATAATGCGAGCGCGAAAGCAGCACATCTGGTTGTCTACACTCCGTGTAGACAATTTCAGAAAAAAAGGGGGCTGTGAAAAAATAAAGTTTAAGACTTCATTCTTCGCAGCTCCACACAGTCACCTTCCTCGCGGAAGGTGACATAAACTCGGCTATAAAGTAGACGCTACTATCACATTTCAATCCACACCTTAATAACTTTTACACACGGCACAAGATACTGTATCGGCAACATCTGCGCCTCGTCAAAAATAATTACGCTGTCGGAAATATTATGCAATTTTCTGCTTTTTGAGGGCTTGTTGCTGAATAAGGATTCAAAAAACTGAACCGCAGTCGTCACTATAACCGGAGCGTCCCAGTTTTCGCAGGCAAGTTGTTGTCTTTGAACCGTTTCTGACGAAGTTTTTTTAGGATCAAAAGTAACATTGGAATGGTGTTCAACAACATTTTCTGCACCGAGTGCGTCCTTAAAAACGGCGGCATTTTGCTCAATAATGCTCGTGTAAGGAATTACATAAATCACACGCTTTCGCTTGTGCTTGTCCTGAACCGCATAATTCAGTGCAAAAGCAAGCGAAGATATCGTCTTTCCGCCGCCTGTAGGGACTGTAAGTGACAAAAGATTTTCGTCGCTGTCTTTGGCGGCTATACATTGCTTTTGAATTTCAGAACGAAGTATATTCAGTTCTTTTGTAGGTGTTCCCCATTTGGCAGTATAAGCGTTAAGTCTTTCAAGCAAAACAGGGATATCATCATATCCTCCACGGCTAACCGTATCGTCAAGCATAAAACGCTCAGTGCATATAAAATCCGAGTCAACAAGGCAGGAAAACAGCATATGTATCAAAAACGCATTTTTAACCTTCTTCCGTTACCTTTCCGTTTTTTTGGGGTATCCCAAATATTGAAATTGAGCCGCATTAACAAAGGGCGGATATCGCAAAATACGGTATCCGCCCTTTTCTATATTAAAACATCCTCAGCAATAAGCCGAATTGGGTCTTAGTCAGCTTGCTTTATCAGCAGCCGCAACCACAGCTGTTGTTGTCACAACCGCAGCCGCCGTTATTTCCGCCGCAGCAGCAGAGAACGATGATAAGAAGAATAATCCATGAGCAGCAGCCGTTGCCGTTACCAAAGTTACACATACGCTTACCTCCTTTCGTTTACACTACATATTATTGTGAAAGGAGAAATGTGTGACATCAAAAAAATGACGGCTGCGAAAATCTTCGTAACCGTCATCAACTGTAATGATTTAATTAAACATTGAACCTGAAAAGAACGACATCGCCGTCCTTCATAACATAGTCCTTGCCTTCACTGCGGACAAGACCTTTTTCTTTTGCGGCTGTCATACTTCCGCAGGCGATAAGGTCGTCATATGCGATAACCTCGGCTCTGATAAATCCACGCTCAAAATCCGAGTGAATTTTGCCCGCTGCCTGAGGTGCTTTTGTTCCTTTTTTGATTGTCCATGCACGAACCTCCTGTTTGCCTGCCGTAAGGTAGGAGATAAGTCCGAGAAGTGCATAGCATTCCTTGATAAGTCTGTCAAGACCGCTTTCTTCAAGTCCCATATCGGCAAGGAACATTTCCTTTTCTTCCTTGTCCATTTCAACGATTTCTTCTTCAATCTGAGCGCAGATGGGAAGAACGCCGGCGTGCTCCTCGGCGGCAATCTTCTGAACAGCCTTGTAGCCCTCGTTTGAGTCGATGCCGTTTGAGAAATCCTCGTCACTCATATTTGCGGCATAGATAACAGGCTTGTTTGTGAGAAGAGCAACCTCTGAAAGAATTGCTTTTTCGTCATCGTCACATTCAACGCTTCTTGCAGGCTTGCCCTCGTTGAGTGCGTCAAGAACTCTTTCAAAAAGGTCGATGTCTTTCTGATACTTTTTATCGCCCTTGAGCATTTTCTTTGTCTTGTCAATTCTGCGTTCGAGCATTTCAACATCGGAGAGAATAAGCTCAAGATTGATTGTTTCAATGTCACGGGCAGGGTCGATGTTGCCTTCAACATGGATAATGTCGTCGTTTTCAAAGCAACGGACAACATGAACGATAGCGTCACATTCACGGATGTTTGAAAGAAACTTGTTGCCGAGTCCCTCGCCCTTTGATGCACCCTTTACAAGACCTGCAATGTCTACAAATTCAATTGACGCAGGAGTATATTTGTCAGGATCATACATTTCCGCAAGTTTATCAAGTCTTTTGTCCGGAACTGCAACAACGCCGATATTCGGTTCAATTGTGCAGAAAGGATAGTTTGCACTCTGAGCGCCTGCGTCTGTAATTGCGTTAAAAAGAGTACTTTTGCCGACATTTGGAAGTCCGACGATTCCGAGTTTCATTTATTTTCACCTCAAATAATATTCGGGCAATGCTTGCCTATTTTCACTGAATATTGTATTATTATATCGTATGGATACTTACTCTGTCAATTCACAGACGAGTAATGCACGCTTTGTTAAGTATATCACATAAAATTGCTTTAAACAATAAGAAAGGAAATTTTTATGAGCGAAATAAATACATATTCTGTAACAATTAAGGTTGAAGAAGAAAATCTTGCCGTTTCAATGGGCAGCGGCAGTCTTTGTGTGCTTGCAACTCCGTGCGTTGTGGCTCTTATGGAAAATGCCGCCGCAGCTCTTGCAGACAAGGTTCTTGACAACGATGAGCTTACAACTGTCGGCACGATGATTTCAATTGAGCACAC
This sequence comes from Ruminococcus bromii, assembly GCF_002834225.1. Classification (GTDB taxonomy): domain Bacteria; phylum Bacillota; class Clostridia; order Oscillospirales; family Acutalibacteraceae; genus Ruminococcoides; species Ruminococcoides bromii. Next base: position 11,262 of record NZ_NNSR01000045.1, read on the forward strand.
AAGCCCCACTCCCCTCGGTGCTGAGGTTACGGCAACAGCCGTTCTCAAAAGCGTTGACGGCAGAATGTTTAATTTTGAAGTTTTTGCCGAAGATAAAAAGGGTGAAATCGCAAGAGGCACTCACACAAGAGTAAGCGTAAAATCAGAAAAATTTCAGATGAAGGCGGACAGAAAGTTTGATGAATAAGTACAAATATTATCTGTTTGACCTTGACGGCACAATCAGCGAGAGCGCATTGGGCATAAGAGAGTCACTTGAAAACGCAATTAAAAGTATGGGCAAGCCGTTGCCGAATCTTGACGATTATACATTGTATATCGGACCGCCGCTGCTCGATACATTCCGCAATATCTGCCGTTTCAATGAGGAAGAATCGGCAAGAGGCGTTGAGATTTATCGTGAATACTACAACACAAAAGGCAAGCTTGTGAACAAGCTTTATGACGGCATTGACAGGGTTCTTGCAGAGCTTAAAAACAGCGGTGCAAAGCTTGCCGTGTGTTCGTCAAAGTATGAAAAGTTTGCCGAAGAAATTACAGAACTTCTCGGTGTGCATGATATGTTTGACGCAATCTGCGGTTCAACACTTGACGGCAGCAGAAAAGATAAAAAAGACCTCATTCCGTATGCTGTTGAAAGATTGGGCGGCAATCTTGAAAATGACAGAAAAGATACCGTTATGATTGGCGACACTTGGTTTGACACAAAGGGTGCAAGACTTTGCGGTGTTGATTTTGTCGGTGTTGAATACGGCTACGGCGACCTTGAAAGCATGAAAAAAGAGGGCGGCAGGGTGTTTGTGAAAACTACGGCTGAACTCTTGGATGTTCTTACAAAGTAAATAATTTGAAATCGGACAAACGGAATTATCCGAAGATTTTTCGCATACATTTTATCAGAGAATAAAATGTGCGGAGGATTTACAATGTTCGTTTTTGATTTTAAAATCAAGGCTAAGAAAACGGTAATTTTAGCGGCGGTGCTGTCCGTAACAGCGGCAATAATATGTACAGCCGTCACGGTTGCAATAAATTCACGGTTGCCCGATACAGCCGTAAGTGATAAAACAGGGGAGTATTCTCTTGTGCTTAATGACGGTGAGGAGAAAAAATTCCTTGAACAGTTCGGAATTGAAACCGCCGACGCAAAGCCTGAAAAACGCTCGGTTGTAATTCCGTCGGATTTTAATAAATATTATGAGGAATACAACGAACTTCAGAAGAAAATCGGACTTGACCTCGGAAAATTCAAGGGCAAAGAGGTTACGGAGATTACCGTTCCCCTGGAAAAACCAAAGGATAACAATGCCGTTTTGCTTGTTTACAAAAACAGGGTAATCGGCGGACACATTACAAACGGAGAATACGGCAGTAAAAATCTGCCGCTTGTTGAATAAGATGGAAAGACTCGATAAGCTTATTTCGTCACAAAGAGCCGACGGCAGAAAAGAGGTTCAAAAGCTGATTAAAAGCGGTGCGGTTCTTGTGAACGGAAAAATCTGCAAAAAGCCTGATACAAAGGTTGACCCCGACAAGGATGAAATTGTTGTGGACGGACAGGCTTTGAATTACAGCAAATACATATATATAATGATGAACAAACCTGCGGGAGTTGTGTCGGCAACCGAGGACAGGCAGTTTAAGACTGTTATTGATATTATCCCTGAGGATATGAAACGAAAGGGACTTTTTCCCGTCGGCAGGCTTGACCGTGATACGGAGGGACTGCTTCTTATTACAGATGACGGTGACTTTGCGCACAGCATAACCTCGCCTAAAAAGCATGTGAACAAGAAGTATATTGCGCAGCTTGACGGAGAAATCACAGAAGATACTGTCAAGAGTTTCTCCGACGGAATTGAGTTCTCTGACGGAACGAAGTGCCGCAGTGCCGTGCTTGAATGTGACGAAAATGATAAAAAAACAGGAATTGTCACAATTTGTGAGGGTAAATATCATCAGGTTAAAAAAATGTTTTTGTGTTGTGGATTAAAAGTTGTGCATCTTCAACGAATTTCAATAGGCGGTTTGTATCTTGATAGCAATTTGCACATAGGTGAGTGTAAATTGTTGACGGATTTGGATAAAAAGTCGGTCTTTATCGGCAATATACACTAAAAAATGCATCTGAATTTTATCCTGTGTCGGTTTTAAATAAAATAATGCATATATCTTTGGTCAATTTCGGTATGGTCAAATTGTGCGAAAAGTGGTATATTATTGTAGTAATAAAGCTAAGGACTTTATAGTTATCGACTAATTGGAGGTTTATACACAATGGCAAATGTTTCATTAAGACATGTTTACAAGATTTATGACGGCGGTGTAACTGCTGTTACAGACTTCAACCTTGAGATTGCCGACAAAGAATTTATCATTCTCGTTGGTCCTTCAGGCTGTGGTAAATCAACAACTCTCAGAATGATTGCAGGACTTGAGGATATTTCAAAGGGTGAGCTTTATATCGGCGATACACTCGCAAACGATGTTGCACCTAAGGACAGAGATATTGCGATGGTATTCCAGAACTATGCTCTTTATCCTCATATGACAGTATATGATAATATGGCATTCGGTCTTAAACTCCGTAAGTTCCCTAAGGAAGATATTAAGAGAAGAGTTGAAGAGGCTGCAAGAATCCTCGGTATCGAGCAGTATCTTGACAGAAAGCCAAAAGCTCTTTCAGGCGGTCAGAGACAGCGTGTTGCTCTCGGCCGTGCTATCGTTCGTAACCCGAAGGTATTCCTTCTTGACGAACCGCTTTCAAACCTTGATGCTAAGCTCCGTGCTCAGATGAGAACAGAGATTTCAAAAATTTATCAGCGTCTCGGCACAACATTCATCTATGTAACCCATGACCAGACAGAGGCTATGACAATGGGTACAAGAATTGTTGTTATGAAAGACGGTTTCATTCAGCAGGTTGATACTCCTCAGCATCTTTATGATATGCCTTGCAATATGTTTGTTGCCGGATTTATCGGTTCACCTCAGATGAACTTCATCAACGCTGTTCTCTCTAAGAACGGCGGCAAGTATACTCTTGATTTTGACAAGTATCACATTCCTGTTCCGGAGTCAAAGGTCAATGCTGACCTCGACAGCTATGTTGGCAAGGAAGTTGTTTTCGGTATCCGTCCTGAGCATGTTCACGATGAGCCTGAAGAAATTGCTAAGGCTGAGTGCCTTCTCAAAGCCAATGTTGATGTTACCGAACTTATGGGCGCTGAGATTTATCTCTATGTAAACATCAACGGTACACCTATTACAGCTCGTGTTGAACCGACTTCAACAGCTAAGCCGGGCGACGACATTGAGATTACTTTCGACCTCAGCAAACTCCACATCTTTGATAAGGACACTGAGAAGACAATTACAAACTGATTATAATTTCATTTGGTTTTCACGGCGGAGCGTTATGCTCCGCCGTTTCGGCTTTTTAGGCAATTCTATTTTAACGGATTTTGGCAAAATATGCTCTGCTTTTTTACTTTTTATTTACAGGCTCTTTTTCTGCTCCAACTTTTATTATAGAGCCTTATTGTATAGCCTTTTTAAATTCGTTTCACTGTGACGAATGAACAATTTTTCGTATTTTGTCACAAAATCAACACAATGTTGTGATATATTAAAAAAGTAATAAAGTTATGTAACAATTGTTTAATTTTGCTTTCAAAACTGTAACTTGTTGCTGATTATGCAAATTCTCTAAAAAAATTCAAGAAAAATTGTAAATAGAGGTTGATTTTTTTCTCGTTTTTGTGTAATATGTATATGAGACAGATTGTATTTTATTGAACTCTTTTACAATCACAATATATAACTGCGGAGAAAACGAGGTAAAAATTTATGTCAAACAGATTATTTCAAGGTATTGTACACCAGATGAAAGACGCAATCGACAGAACGATTGGCGTAATTGACGAGACTTCGGTTGTTATTGCCTGCTCCGAGCTTGGAAAAATCGGCGAGGTAAACGAGAGCGTTAATTCCGAAACACTCAGCTCGACAGCACCGTTTGTTGTGAACGGCTATACATACAGATCTTTCGGCAGCAATGCAAAGTATGATTATGCAGTATTTGTTCAGGGTACCGATGAGTATGCTCAGAAGTATGCTCAGCTTTTGTCGGTTTCCTTTGCAAGCATCAAGCAGTATTATGACGAAAAGTATGATCGTTCAAACTTTATTAAGAATGTTATTCTTGACAACATTCTTCCGGGTGACATTTACCTTAAAGCAAGAGAGCTTCACTTTAACAGCGAGGTTTCCCGTGTTTGCCTGCTTATTAAAATTGTTTCAAAAACAGATGTTTCCGCTTATGATATAATTCAGAACCTTTTCCCGGACAAGTCAAAGGACTTTGTTATCAACATTAACGAGGTTGAAATTGCACTTGTTAAGGAAATCAAGCCTGACACAGAGAGCCGTGACCTTGAAAAGCTGGCAAGCTCGATTTCAGACACACTTTCGAGCGAGTTCTACACGCATTGCGTTGTCGGTATCGGTACAACGGTTACAGGCATAAAGGATCTTGCAAGAAGCTTTAAGGAGGCTCAGTCGGCTCTTGAGGTTGCAAAGGTATTTGACACTGACCGTACAATCGTAAGCTATGATAACCTAGGTATCGCCCGTCTTATCTATCAGCTTCCCACGACATTGTGTGAAATGTTCCTCAAAGAAGTTTTCAAGCGTGGTTCAATTGAGAGCCTTGATCAGGAAACTCTCTTTACAATTCAAAGATTTTTTGAAAACAACCTTAATGTTTCCGAAACATCAAGAAAGCTCTTCGTACACAGAAACACTCTTGTGTACAGACTTGAAAAAATTAAAAAGCTCACAGGTCTTGACCTTCGTGAGTTTGAGGATGCAATTGTGTTCAAGGTAGCTCTTATGGTTAAGAAATACCTCAACGCAAGTCCTACAAAATACTGATTTGGTTAAAGTGTGCCCGAGCATAGTGCGTTCGCTGTGCTCTGGGCGTTTTGACTTTTTATGAGTATTTGTACAATAACTACAAAACAAAGGTGACTTTATGATTGATTTTATAAATGTGTCTAAAACATACCCTAACGGCACTCATGCTCTCTACGGTATTACGCTGAGTATTGATAAGGGCGAGTTTGTGTTTATTGTCGGTGCATCGGGCGCAGGCAAAAGTACATTTCTTAAACTCATTATGCATGAGGAAATTCCGACATCGGGCAAAATCGTTATCAACGACACCGATGTTACAAAGCTGAAAAGGAGCAAGGTTCCTTATATGCGCCGTCATATGGGCATTGTTTTTCAGGATTTCAGACTTATTGACAAGATGAATGTTTTCGACAATGTTGCGTTTGCGATGCGTGCTGTCGGAAAACCTTCGGCAGTAATTAAAAAGCGTGTTCCGTATGTGCTTGAGCTTGTCGGTCTTAAAGATAAGATGAAAAACAGACCGAGTGAACTCTCGGGCGGTGAGCAACAGCGTGTAAGCCTTGCAAGAGCCCTTGTGAATAACCCCGAAATTATTATTGCCGATGAGCCGACAGGTAATGTTGACCCCGAGATGTCACACGAAATCATTGAGCTTCTCAATGAAATTAACGCAACAGGCACAACCGTTATTGTTGTAACGCATGAACATGACCTTGTTCGTGAGTTTGACAGACGAGTTGTTGTTCTTGACCACGGAAAAATTAAGAGCGACACCAAGGATTTGTTTGTTAAAGATGACTATACTGACGATTACGGTGATGACAGCGGTGAAGAAGAAAACACACCGGATTATCCCGATAATGCAGTGGTTGTTCCGGAATAATGCGTTTGCGCAAATAGGATTTTGAAAGGATTTTTGATATGACCGGATTTGGTTATTTGGCAAAAGAAGGTTTCAAAAATGTGTGGAACAACCGTATTATGAGTATCGCTTCCGTCTGCGTACTTATAAGCTGTCTTGTTCTCACAGGTGCGGCGGCACTTTTTTCATTGAATGTTGACAAGGTTGTTGAATCTGTCGGCAAGTCAAATGAAACCTCTGTATACATTAAAGACGGATATTCACAGCTTGAGGCTGTTTATGTAGGAAAAGCAATTGAAAAGCTTGACAATGTTGAGTCTGCAACCTTCCTTTCAAAGGAAGATGCAATAAAGCAGTATAAATCTACTCTCGGCGATGATCTCTTTGCAGAAATGCAGGGCAGAAACAAACTCCCTGATTCATTTATTGTAGTGATGAAGGATTTGTCAAAGTACGATGAAACTATTGCACAAATCAAGAAAATTGACGGTGTTGACAGTTTCAGCAGTCACCGTGAGCTTGCAAAAAAGCTTACGGACATCAGCAATCTTGTAAATATGATTTGCGTTGCAGTTGTGTGTGCTTTGACAATCATTTCAATCTTTATCATCGCCAACACAATCCGTGCAACAATGTACTCACGAAGATTTGAAATCAGCATTATGAAATCGGTTGGCGCAACGAATTCGTTTGTCCGCTGGCCTTTCCTTATTGAAGGTATGATAATCGGACTTATTTCCGCAATTCTTTCAACAGGTGCAATTGCAATTCTCTATGAGACTGCACAGGCTCTTGTTTATCAGATTGTTCCGATTGATTTCATTCCGATTAACAATGTCATCTGGATTACAGGCGGCTTGTTTGCAGTTGCGGGTGTTGTTATCGGCTTCTTCGGCAGCTTTATCTCAATAAGAAAATACCTTAAAATGGAAGGTAATGAAATACTCGGTTGGTAATCCCGACAGAAATCTTAAAGGAGGAGATTACAATGAACAAATTAAAAAGAATTTTATGTGCAATGCTCTGCGTATGTATGATTTCAATTCCTATGGCAATTCCGACTGTTGTTTCTGCTGAGGACAGCATTTCAGACCTTGAACAACAGCTTCAGCAGCTTGAACAGGAAAATCAGAAGTATCAGAAGATTCTTGATGATACAAAGTCTGACATCGCAGAAAAGGAAGAATACAAGAGCGCCCTTGTAAGCAAGGTTCAGGTTCTTGATGAAAAAATTGCAGTAACCCGTGAGAAAATTTCAAGCCTTAACGATGATATTAAGGAAAAGCAGGACGCTTATGACAAGGGACTTTCGAAAGTTGAGGATCAGTTTGACGCACTTGCAAACAGACTCAGAATTCTCTATATGTCAGGCAATGCAACCGACCTTGAAATCATTTTCGGTGCAAAGGATTTTTCTGACCTTATTGATAAGATGGAGCTTGTAAAGAACCTTGCAAACAGCGACAAGGAGCTTATCAGCGAAATCCAGACAAAACTGGACGAGCTCAGCACCCAGAAGGAATCCCTTGAGGCCGACAAGAAAGACCTTGAAACTCAGCAGTCGTCATTGAAGTCGGATCAGGACGAGTTTAATAAACTCATTTCGGATAATGACGAGATTCTTAAAAATCTGTACGCATCAAATTCCAAGGCGCAAAATTCTCTTGAAAGTGCGGCTTTGAAGAGTGATGAGATTGAATCCAAAATCAGCGAGTACTATGCCGCTCAGAAGGCGGCTGCGGAACAGGCTGCTCAGGCTGCCCAGAGTTCAAGCAGTTCATCAAGCAGCTCTTCAGGCAGTTCAAGCAGTTCATCAAGCGGCTCAAGCAGTTCGGGTTCATCAAGCTCAGGTTCATCATCTGTAATTGTTCCGTCGGGTTCGGGCTTTGCATGGCCTACACCGGGCTTTGTAAGCCGTTCATCTGAATGGTTTGAGGACAGAGAAGTTTATAACCACGGCGGAATTGATATTGCCGGCGCGGGCATCATGGGAACTCCCGTTGTTGCGGCTGCCGACGGTACTGTTATCGCAACCAACAGCAGTTGTACACACAACTGGGGCAAGAGCTACAGCTGCGGCTGCGGCGGCGGTTACGGTAACTATGTAATGATCAGCCACGCGGGCGGTAAGATGACAGTTTACGGTCACCTTACAAGTCTTACAGTAAGTACAGGTCAGACCGTTTCAAGAGGACAGGTTATCGGCTATGTCGGTTCAACAGGTAACTCAACAGGACCTCACCTCCACTACGAATGCCGTCTTAACGGTGTAAGATACAACCCGATGTCTGAGTATCCGTACATGTGATAATTTCTTTGATACATACACAATTTGATAATTAATTTAAAAGCCTTCGCATATACTTAAATAAGTAAATATGCGGAGGTTTTTGTTTTGATTACTTCATTGAATGTTGTGTTTCCCGAAAAGTGCGGGAAAATAAGGGGATTTTTTAACAGGCTGAGGGGGGACAAGGTGTGCGTTGAAATCAAGAGGGCAAGGGGCGTAAGCGTAAAACAGCTTACATACATCTGTCGCAGACAAAAGGTCAATCTCAATAAAATTGACAGGGCAATCGGCAATCAGCGCACAAGACTTTTGTGTTGCGAAGAAATGACTTTTCCAAATGACAGCGGTTACAAGCGTTTTTACTCGCCGTTTTTTTCGGCAAGACTTTGTACAAATATGGCGCTTTATGCCCTCAGCAAATTTGATACTCCCGAAAGGCTGACGGTCGGAATTTATGACCCCGATGCTCAATGCACCGACCTTGTTTCATTTGTGTTGAAATATACGGGCAATGCCTGTATTATCACAGACAACGAAGATGTGTTCTATGATGAGCTGAATACCATTGCCGAAGAAACAGGTGCGTGTGCCGTTGTTACTCACCACCGTGAACAGCTTTCAAATTGCGACCTTGTCATTGCACCGTTTGAAATTGAAGAAAATCTGCCTGTAAGAAATGACGCGGTCATCCTCACAAACGGCAGACCTAAGGAAAATATAAAGGGCTTTGTGTATTTTCGCTATTGCTTTAAAATGCCGAACGGTTTCGCACTTTTGCGGCCTGAGGGATTGTCTGAGGAATACTTCTGCTCAGCACTCTACACACTCGGTTCACAGTACGAACTCGGCTCAATTGTTCCCGATTTGTGCCGTAACGACAATGAGGCGCAGACAGTGAAATCTCTTTGCAGTTATCTTGCCCGTTTTGCTTGACAATCGGTGTGAAAAAAATTATAATAAATCTATATGCAGTTTTTTGCTGATATGAAAGAATTTTATACCGTATGCACGCTTGTGCAGGTGCGGTATTAACTGAAAGGAACGATATAAAATGGCAGCTAAACCAACAATGCTTACTGCGGAAGGTCTTAAAAATCTTGAAGAGGAACTTGCAGAATTAAAAAATGTCAAGCGTAAAGAAATTGCAGAGAAAATCAAGGTAGCCCGTTCCTACGGCGACTTGTCCGAGAACAGTGAATATGATGACGCAAAGAACGAGCAGGCTATTATGGAGGCAAGAATCGCTACTATCGAGTCTATCCTCAAAACTGCTCAGATTATTGATGAGTCCGAAACATCTAACGATAAGGTACACCTCACTTCTGTTGTTACAATCGAAATGGTTGGCACAGACAGACAGATGACATACAAAATCGTTGGTTCGGGTTCTAACGAAACAAATCCCGCACAGGGCAAAATTTCAGACGAATCACCTGTCGGCAAGGCTCTTATGGACAGATGTGTCGGTGATGTTGTTGAGGTTGAAACTCCCGGCGGCGTAAAGGCATTTAAGATTCTTGAAATCTCAAAGTAATTTGTTTATCTATTGAATTTTAGCTGACGGATTCTGCTTTTGCAATCCGTCAGATTTATTGATGTTGAAAAAGAGAGGAATGATTGGAAATGAGTCAGAAGCCACAGCAGACCGGCACAAGCGATGTTATCAAGGTCAGATACGAAAAGCTTGCCGCCCTCAAAGAAGCAGGCAGAGATCCGTTTGTAATTACAACAAGTGCCCGTGATGTTCTCACGGAAACAATTAAAAACAATTTTGAAGAGTACGAAAACAAAGATGTATGCGTTGCAGGCCGTTTGCTTTCAAAAAGAGGCAAGGGCAAGGTTTCGTTTATGGACCTTTGGGATCGTTCGGGCAAAATCCAGATTTTTGCAAAATTTGACGATCTCGGTGAAGAAGAATACGGTTTCCTTAAAAAGTGGGATATCGGCGATATCGTTGAAGTAAAGGGTTTTGTTTTCAAAACGCAAATGGGCGAAATTTCTGTTCATGCAAAAGAGGTTAAGCTCCTTTCCAAATCACTCAAACCCCTCCCCGAAAAGTATCACGGTCTTACAAATACAGACCTTCGTTACCGTCAGCGTTATGTTGACCTTATTATGAATCCCGAGGTAAAGGATACCTTTGTAAAGCGTTCAAAAATTATCGGCAGTATCCGCCGTTACCTTGACAATCAGGGCTTTATGGAGGTTGAAACTCCTATGCTCGTTGCCAATGCCGGCGGTGCGTCGGCTCGTCCGTTCCTTACTCACTTCAACGCTCTTGACGAGGATTTAAAACTCAGAATTTCTCTTGAACTTTACCTCAAAAGACTTATCGTAGGCGGACTTGAAAAGGTTTACGAAATCGGCAGAGTATTCCGTAACGAGGGTGTTGACACCCGTCATAACCCTGAGTTTACTCTTATGGAGCTTTATCAGGCATATACCGACTACAACGGTATGATGGATCTTACCGAAAACCTCTATCGCCATGTTGCACAGGAGGTTCTCGGCACAACAACAATCACATACAACGGCATTGAAATGGATCTTGGCAAGCCGTTTGAAAGAATTACAATGCTTGACGCTGTTAAAAAGTATTCAGGTGTTGATTTCAACGAAATTCATTCTGACGAAGAGGCAAAGGCAATTGCTAAGGAAAAGGGTGTTGAGTTTGAAGAACGCCACAAGAAGGGCGATATCCTTAACCTTTTCTTTGAAGAATTTGCAGAAGAGCATATGGTTCAGCCTACTTTCGTTATGGACCATCCGATTGAGATTTCTCCGCTTACAAAGAAGAAACCCGAAAATCCCGATTATGTTGAGAGATTCGAGTTCTTTATGAATGGTTGGGAAATGGCTAATGCATATTCGGAGCTTAACGATCCGATTGACCAGAGAGAGCGTTTTAAGGCTCAGGAGGCACTTCTCGCACAGGGCGATGATGAGGCTAACACAACCGATGAGGATTTCCTCAACGCACTTGAAATCGGTATGCCTCCGACAGGCGGTATCGGCTTTGGTATCGACAGAATGTGTATGCTCCTCACAGATTCAGCCGCAATCCGTGATGTTCTCCTCTTCCCGACTATGAAGAGCCTGGATTCCGACAAAAAGCCGTCGGGTATTCCGAAAACCAAGGACGCTGTTGTTGAAGAAAAGATTGATTTTTCAAAGGTGAAGGTTGAGCCTTTGTTTGAAGAATATGTTGATTTTGAAACATTCTCAAAGTCAGATTTCCGCGCAGTAAAGGTTAAGGCTTGCGAGGCTGTTAAGAAGTCGAAGAAGCTTTTACAGTTCACTCTTGATGACGGCACAGGCACAGACCGCACAATTTTAAGCGGTATTCACGCTTATTATGAGCCTGAAGAACTGGTTGGAAAGACTCTTATCGCTATCACAAATCTTCCGCCGAGAGCAATGATGGGCATTGACTCCTGCGGTATGCTCCTCAGTGCAGTTCACGAAGAAGAAGGCGAAGAAAAGCTCCACCTCCTCATGGTAGATAACCATATCCCCGCAGGTGCAAAACTCTATTAAAATATGATGTAAAAATGTACCGTTTACAAAATAGATTGATGCAGAAATCGGTGCAAGCAAGAAAAAATCGCATAATTAGTGCAATGAGTGGGCAATTCCAATCGGAGTTGCCCATTTTCAGAAAGAAAAAGACAAATCGGAATTTATGGAGGAGACAATGATGGATAAAAAGACACAAAAAATAGGAGTGATTTGTTCAATTGTACAGATTATATTAAGCATAATATGCTTGATTTATAATGCGATAAATCAAGAAAATATTATAATTTGGGTATTATTTTTATGCTCTGGAATTTTATTGTTAAGCTCGAATATTAGTAGAAACAATAAAAAAGAAGATGAGTGAGGAAGTGCAACTTCCAGTTTGTAGGGATGACATGAAAAATGAAGTTTAAGGAACAGTGAAATAGATGTTAATAGAAATTAGATAAATCGGAATTTGAGAAGGTAAGTGAATGGGATACCATGGAGGAATATGATAATGTCGAAAGATGAGTATTTGATAACCGATACGCCCCTCAAAGCGTTGACGGTTTTTGCAATGCCAATGATTCTTGGAAGTTTTTTTCAGCAAATATACAATATGGCCGACTCTATTATTGTCGGCCAGTTTGTTGGTCCTTCCGCACTTGCAGCTGTCGGTGCATGTGCAGCATTGACCAATGTGTTCATTTGTGTGGCACTGGGAGCCGGTGTCGGAGCCGGTGTGCTTGTGAGCCGTTATTTCGGAGCCAGGGAGTATGGCAAAATGAAAACAATCGTGTCAACCTCCTTGATTAGCTTTTTGCTTCTAAGTATAGTCCTTGGTGTTTTTGGCTTTTTCTTCGCCGGCTCGATGATGAGTGGACTGCAAACCCCCGCTGACATACTGGATGATGCAGTACTGTATCTGCGGGTCTATTTTGTGGGCTTTCCGTTTCTGTTTATGTATAACATTCTTTCTACCATGTTCACCTCAATCGGCGAATCCAAAATTCCGCTGGGACTGCTGATTTTTTCGTCCATCCTGAATATTTTAATGGATCTTTGGATGGTAGCCGGGCTAGGTCTCGGTGTGTTCGGTGCGGCTATTGCAACCCTGATTGCACAAGGAATTTCCGCAGTGTTTTCGTTTTTGATTTTCTTTGCACGGATGCGGCAATATAAAAGCCCCTTTAACAGGTTTGAACGGCAGGAGCTGTATTCCATGCTTCGCATTGCGGTGCCGTCGGTTTTACAGCAGTCCACAGTGTCCATCGGTATGATGATTGTACAGGCAGTGGTAAATCCTTTCGGTACACAGGCACTCGCCGGGTATACAGCAACGATGAGGGTGGAAAATGTTTTTTCATTGATCTTTGTATCCATCGGCAATGCGGTTTCGCCGTATGTTTCCCAGAATCTTGGTGCAAAGAAAATTGATCGTATCAAAAAAGGCTACCATGCTGCACTGGTGCTGGATGTGTGCTTTGCCGTTCTTGCCTTTCTCGTCATTGAAACGCTACACACGCAGATCTCCTCGCTGTTCTTAGGAAAAGACGGAACGGCGTTTGCCTATCAGGTGTCCGGTGATTATATGAGGTGGATTGGTTACTTTTTCATCTTCATGGGTATCAAGATGGCAACCGATGGAGTTCTTCGCGGTCTCGGAATTATGCGTCCGTTCCTCGTTGCAAACATGGTGAACCTTGCGATTCGTCTGTCCGTTGCCCTGATCTGTGCACCGCGTTTCGGCATTGCCTTTGTCTGGCTTGCTGTACCGGCTGGTTGGCTTGCAAACTTTTTAATCTCCTATGTGGCTCTCAGGAGATCATGGCCGACTGATAAAATGGCATCCATTAGTTAACTTCCGGTTTTTCAACCAGCCCTTTGAGAAGAGAATTTTACAAAAGAAGTGTTCTCTATGTTCTCAGGCGAGAAAGTTCTTGAAGATTTACGGTGTGATAACAGCCTGATGAAAACAATGGTTGACCGCTTCGGAGAAGATGTGACAGACCAATATCAAACCGGACGAAGTGCATATTTGCGACTGGGACAATTATTTATGAGATTATTTGCTGGATTGCTATAAGAATCTGATGAAACGACCTTTCAAAAAACAGTTGATTTAGAAGTTAACTTTTTTTGAAAGGCCGTTTTTGCTATATCTAACAGTCTGTTGTACAAAGAAGATTTTGCATGGATTAAAAAACAAACCTTGTTGAGGTTAAATTGAGTTTTCCATTGTATTGTATTGTTAATGAATAAGAATGAGAAAAAGAACAGACAATGCTGAATGCTCTGGAAACAAGAATATCTGAGTATAGTATGTAAGTTCATAACAGAATGAAAGGAGCGATTCAAATGAGCAATTTGGAAAATTATATGAAACAGCAAGCAATTTTTTGTGAACAAAATGATAGCATTAGTAAGAATCTGGTATTCAGAGTATGGTGTAAAAAGAGGATTACGAGATGAAAAAGGAGGAAGAAGATCGTGTTTCAAATATTAATTGTAGAAGATGATAAAGAATTAAGCCAGCTATTCCAAAATGTGCTTGAGAAGAATGGATATCAGGTCAAAAGTGCATCGGATGGAGCACTGGCATTAGAAATATTGGATAAAGAGTATATTGATCTGATCATTTCCGATATTATGATGCCGGTTATGGATGGTTATGAACTGGTGTCGGAACTCCGTTCAGCAGGATATCAGATACCGGTACTTATGATCACTGCGAAAGGTTCCTTTGATGATATGCGCCAGGGATTTCTTTCGGGAAGTGACGATTATATGGTAAAACCGGTAAATGTGAATGAAATGGTTTTAAGAGTCGGAGCACTGCTTCGCCGTGCACAGATACTGAATGAACACAAAATTGTGATCGGTTCAACAGAGTTTGATTATGATGCAATGACGGTTACAACTGATAAGGAAAGTCTTGTTTTGCCTAAAAAAGAATTCCTGCTTTTATATAAGCTTGCAGCTTCGCCAGGCAGAACATTTACAAAACAACAGTTGATGGATGAAGTATGGGGATACGAGACGGAAGCAGACCCACATACGATAGAGGTACATATAGGAAGAATCAGAGAGCATTTTAAAGATAACCCTGATTTTGAAATCGTAACAATGCGTGGAATTGGATACAAGGTGGTGAAAAAATAATGAAACAAAAGAAAGAAAAAGGATTGCGGATCCGATCCTGTCTGACCGGTGCAATCTGGCTGGCACTTGTATTTTCAACAGTCATATCTGCTTTATTATTTGCTTTTTTGAATCATTTTTTTAATCTGCCGGGCAGCATATCTGTGCTTGGCTGGCTTTTGATTTTCAATACATTGATTGCAGGGCTGATCACTTCCTTTATTAATGCAAAGTTACTGGAACCAATTACCAGACTTAGTAAAGCAATGAAGGAAGTTTCTCAGGGAGATTTTGAACAGCATTTGGAAACGAACAGCCGTATAGCAGAAGTTGGAGAATCTTATCAAAGTTTTAATGTTATGACAAAAGAACTTCGTGCAACAGAGGTGCTGCAGATGAATTTTGTATCTGATGTTTCTCATGAGTTTAAGACCCCGATTAATGCCATTGAAGGATATACAATGCTGCTTCAGGGAGAAGAACTGTCTCCGGATCAAGAGAAATATGTAGAAAAAATCTTATTTAACACCCAAAGACTTTCCGGATTGGTTGGTAATATTTTGCTGTTATCCAAGTTAGAGAATCAGAATATACCAATGAAAAAAACAGAATATCGTCTGGATGAACAGATCCGCCAGGCATTTCTTTCATTGGAAACAAAATGGACAGAAAAAGAAATTGGTTTTCAGGTAGAATTGGAGGAAGTTAAATATACTGGGAATGAAGGACTTTTTATGCATATCTGGATAAATCTTTTGGATAATGCGATTAAGTTCAGCCCTTCAAAGGGGACAATTACGATGTTTCTGAGACAAGAACAGGATTCTGTTAAATTCATTCTGGAAGATGAAGGACCAGGAATAGAGGATGATGTAAAATCCAGAATATTTGACAAGTTCTATCAGGTAGATGGATCTCATAAAGCAGAAGGAAATGGCCTAGGTCTTGCACTTGTAAAACGGATTGTAGATAGTGCCGGAGGAACAATCAAAGCAGAAAACCGTGAATATGGTGGATGCAGATTTGTTGTAGAGCTGCCAAAGCAGAAAGATGAGATTATATAGTTTTAAGATAAATTAGAAGATTGGATGATTTATATGACATTTTATCAGGAGTTGCAGTTAAATCAGGCAGGTTCTAAAAACCTGTTGAAAAAGAGTAAAACACTAAAAGAAAAATTATATCATATGTGGGTATATCTGGTGAAGATAGCTGTTACAATGGCATTTTGTTTTTTCTTTGTTAGTATTTTCAGCATCCTATTTGGAAATGAGAACAGCATTGTAGGTGTAGTAGTCTTATTATGTCTCATGGTGTTTAGAAATGCGGATCTGGGGATCCACACCGGACAATCTACGATGCTTTTGGCTTTGTTCTTTGTAATTATGACTGTATGTCCGCATTTAGCAAATCAGTTTTCACCGGTATTGGGAATGCTGTTAAATATTGCGGCACTGGCTGTGTTGATTCTGTTCGGATGCCATAATCCATTCATGTTTAATCAATCTACATTGGTTCTTGGGTATCTGCTGCTATATGGTTATGATGTTACGGGAAAAAGCTATCAGATGCGATTAGTCGGAATGGCTTTAGGTGCAGCACTTACCTGCTTCGTATTTTATCGAAATCATAAAAACAGAACTTATAAAAGTAATCTGAAAGATCTGATACAAGAATTTGATATCACTTCTTCCAGAACAAAATGGCAGATATGTCAGATTTTATGCGTACCGATTGTCCTTTGCATTGCAGAACTTTGTAATATGCCACGTGCAATGTGGGCTGGTATTGCGGCCATGTCCGTGATTTTGCCGTCTATGGAAGATATGCACTACAGAGTCCGTAAAAGGATTGTCGGAAATATTGCAGGTGTTATATGTTTTACAGTATTATATTTTCTGCTTCCTTCGTCAATCTATGCATATATAGGAATTCTTGGTGGAATCGGTGTAGGATTTTCAGCACAATATGGCTGGCAGGCAGTATTTAACACATTTGGTGCTTTAGCCATTGCTGCAGAGACTTATGGACTACAAGGAGCAGTTAGTCTTAGAGTGATTCAAAATGTTTTTGGTGTTGTGTTTGCTTTAGCATTTTGTGTTATATTTTATTGGTTTATGTCTAAAAAAAAGGAAAGTGATATGACCGTACATGCAGAGTGAAGTGAATCAGGAAGAAAATTTGAATAGAATTATTACGGTTCCTAGATAAGGTTTTTTATGATGAAAACAGTATATCATATGCGGTCATGCATTGAAAATACTGTTCAGTTAAGAAATGCTGTATTTTTTAGGTGCACTAATGTGTAGAAAGCAGGTGTATGATGAGTTCAAATCATTTTTTGGGGTATGACAAAAAGACAGATTGCATATCTGCCTCATAATGGAGTATAATGGTAACGCGATTTATGAAACCCGATACATGAAATCCCTATTTTTCTTTGGACGGAGGTGGATAGGATAATTTCGATTGTACCTGACAGGTGTCAGATACTTTTGTATGAGAAGCATGGTCTCTGTTTCGTTACCACCGTGTTTGAGATATGCCCTGCATATGTTTACTGTGATGGCGAAATTAATTTTATAGATGTGTTTGGTATTTTTAGATGTTTTTACCACAGCGTGAGAAGTCACTAATTCACAGAAATTATACAGAATCATACGGACTTGATTTCCTGAAGGATTCCATCATACTTGCTGCGCCCCAGATCAATCAGGATGCCGTCCGTCTCATGAAGGAGCTTTACGGCATCGACATGGAGAAAAAGCAGTATTCTAAGCTGATATCAAGCATCCCGGAGCCAGACATCTCCATGGGTTGTGATGTAGGTTGTCCGTTTATCGGCAGAGCGTTTGATGACAACTGGAAACTTGAAGATCCGACAGGAAAAACGGATGATGATTTCAGGGGGGTTATACAGCAGATCGAGAAGAATATTCTAGAATTAAAGAAAAAATGATTGCAATATAAATTCCGGTTTGTCAACCAGCCCTTTGAGAGAGGAGAAATCCTTTTCTCAAAGGGTTATTTCTGTTTTGGCATTGATTTTTATAGTTAGTCTTTCCGTCGGAAGTTACTGTTCCCTCGTTTGAAAGGACAAAGGCTTTTTTAATGTGATAATCTTCGTTGCTTATAAATGTGTTCAAGGCGCTGTGGACCGTGTAATCCTTGCCCGATTTCACCTCAATAGGAACAGCTAAAAAATACACTTTTCAATGCAAATTGAGGGGCAAAAGCTACACTTTTCAAATTATGAACAGAAATTTGATATAAAAAAACACGATGCAACCTATGTATTTGGGTTACACCGTGTTTTGTAAAATTGTTTAAATGTAGGCAGCTCTATGCTGTGATTATTTTATCAGTTCTTCAAGCTGCGATTTATTGTATTTGCTCTTATAGATGTCATAGCCTGCCGTGTCAAGGTTTATGTTTGCGTGCCTTTTGTCAGCCTGAACATAGACATCATCACCCTTGACATATATCAAAACCCAAATATCTCGACTGGTATCTTTCAGGTATGATAAAAGAAGTACATAACTCGGTTCAACATCTATCGAATCCACCTTATTATCAGATGTCATATATATCAAATCGTCAGATGCCTTCAACTTTTCGTTAAGGTTGTTTTTGTTTGATTTTGAAATGAGTTCATTAGTTTTGTAGTCATAAAATTCAACTGAAAATTGGTTTGGATCTGCGGTCGGAGTAGTATCTGATAAAGCAGTTGTATCGGCTTCATCAGAAGTTTGAGCGTTATTTGACGCAACTTCACCACCACAACCTGTAAACAAAATTGAAGTTGAAATAACAACTGCTAATAACATAATCGAGATAATTTTTTTCATAATTAACACCCTCTTGTGTTTTTGTCGGCTTGATTTCGGCTTGATTGTACACCTTAAATTCATTTTTGTCAAGATATTCAAAGCAAAAAAATCAACCACAAAGTTTTTAGCTCTGCGGTTGATTTTATTTTTATTAAGGATTACGCTTAATTGGCGTTTGCTGTTGTAAAGGTAAACTGACCGTCTGCGAAATCGCAAGTAACTACTGCGCCGTCCTTGACCTTGCCCTCGAGCATCTGCTCTGAAAGCGGATCTTCAATCTCGTTCTGTATTGCACGGCGGAGAGGTCTTGCACCGTAGTTTTCGTCAAAGCCCTTGTCGGCAATCTCGCTGATTGCGTTGTCTGTAAAGCTGATTTTAATATTCATCTTATCAAGACGGTTTTCAAGAGTTTTGAGCATCTTAACGGCAATCTGCTTAATTTCGTCCTTGTTGAGCTTGTTGAACACGATAATATCGTCAACACGGTTCAAAAATTCAGGACGGAATACCTTGCGGAGTTCGCCTGTTACAAGCTCCTTGATGTCCTTTTTCTCGCTCTCTTCGGCATTCTCATTTTCGGAATTAAAACCGAGTGAACTCTGCTTTTCTGTGATAAGTCTTGCGCCGACATTAGAGGTCATTATGATAATGGTGTTCTTAAAGTCAACCGTTCTGCCCTGTGAGTCGGTAAGTCTGCCGTCCTCAAGAATCTGGAGGAGCATATTGAATACATCTGGGTGAGCCTTTTCAATCTCATCAAAGAGTACAACCGAATACGGTTTTCTTCTTACCTTTTCGGTGAGCTGACCGCCCTCTTCAAAGCCTACATATCCGGGCGGTGAGCCGATAAGCTTTGACACGGTGTGTTTCTCCATATATTCACTCATATCAAGACGGAGCATTGCGTTTTCATCGCCGAACATTGCCTCTGCAAGAGCCTTGCAAAGTTCTGTTTTACCGACACCCGTCGGACCGAGGAAGATAAACGAACCGACAGGTCTTTTCGGGTCTTTAAGACCTACTCTGCCTCGTCTGATAGCCTTTGCGATTGCAGTTACAGCCTCGCTCTGACCGATAACTCTTTCGTGGAGAACATTCTCCATGTTAAGAAGCCTTTCGCTTTCTTCCTTAGTAAGCTGAACAACAGGGATACCTGTCCATTCGGACACAATCTTTGCGATATCCTCGGCAGTTACCTCGCCGCTGTTGCCCTTCTGCTGTTCCTGCCACTTCTTCTTTGCATCGTCAAGCTTTGTCTGAAGTTCCTTCTGCTCATCACGAAGTCGTGCAGCCCTTTCAAAGTCCTGCTCGTTAATTGCGCTTGCCTTTTCTTTTTCATAGTCTGCAATTTCATCTTCAAGCTCCTTTACATTATCAGGAGATGTAAGAGATGCAAGCCTTACCTTTGACGCGCCCTCATCAATAAGGTCAATTGCCTTATCGGGGAGGTAACGGTCTGCGATATATCTTGATGACAATGTTACTGCGGCATTGATTGCCTCATCGGTAATCTTAACCTTATGGTGTGCCTCGTAGCTGTCACGCAAGCCTTTGAGAATCTGTACAGCCTGTTCGGGAGTAGGCTCGCCAACCTTTACGGGCTGGAAACGACGCTCCAAAGCGGCATCTTTTTCAATATATTTTCTGTACTCGTTAAGAGTTGTTGCACCGATAACCTGAAAATCGCCTCTTGCAAGTGACGGTTTAAGGATATTTGCGGCGTCTGCACTGCCCTCTGCGGCACCTGCACCAACGATAGTATGAAGTTCATCAATGAAGAGGATAGTGTTCTTTGACTTTTTAACCTCGTCAATAGCCGCCTTAATTCTCTCCTCAAAGTCACCTCTGTACTTCGCACCTGCTACCATACCTGTGAGGTCAAGGCTGACAACTCGCTTGTCTTTAAGAATTTCAGGCACATTGCCCTTTGCAATTTCAAGTGCAAGTCCCTCTGCAACCGCAGTTTTACCTACACCGGGTTCACCGATAAGAACAGGATTATTCTTTGTACGGCGGGAAAGAATCTGGATAACCCTCTGGATTTCCTTTTCTCTGCCGATTACAGGATCAATTTCACCGTTCTTTGCGGCTTGAGTAAGATCTCTGCCGAATTTATCAAGAGCCGAACCGCCTTTCTGTGAACCGTTCGGAGCGGATTCGTTTTCAAAACCGCCGAAGCCTTCCTCTGCACCGCCCTGCATACCTTTTGACACAGCCTGTGCAAGTCTTTCAACAGATACACCGAGTTCTTCAAGAAAAGCAACTGCGTAGCTGTCGCTCTCCGAAAGGATTGCAAGGAGCAAATGCTCTGTGCCTACATAGGTGTAGCCTGTTTTTGAAGAAATGATAACTGCGGCTCTCAGAACTCTCTTTGTACGGGGAGTAAAATCATCGGGAGTAAGCTCAACGAGCGACATTGTACCGTTGATGGATTCAAGCTTTTCACGGAGAGCATCTTCCGTTACTCCGCACTCATTAAGAGCGGTTGCGGCAACACCGCTGCCCTCTTTTACGAGTCCGTAGAGAATATGTTCTGTACCGACATAGTTGTGGCGCATCTCCTCTGCACTTTCAATCGCAAGATTAAGCGCCTTGTTTGCTTTTTCTGTAAAACCTTTGAACTGATACATAAAATCATCACCCTTCCTTGTGGATAATGTATTAACTGCTTATTTTCTATGAAAGAGCCTCTCTTAAAATTTTTGCCCTTTCAATATCTCTTTCCTGTGCGGAAAGATTTTTTCCTGAGTTTACCATAAGCGTTGCAGGCTCAATTTTTTCCATAAGAGAGTCAACAACCTCTGCGGTAACATCTTTTATCTGTCCCGACAAAATGCCGAAACGAACATTTGACAACAGCTTTAAAGCCTCGTCATGAGTCATAACCATTGCCGATTTCAACAAGCCTAAGCTTCTGCTTACGCTATCCTGAATATCAATACTCTTTGCAAGTCTTTCTCTTGCCTGCCGTTCCTGAGAAACAAGCTGTTTTGTGATGTTCTCAAGATTTTCAATTGCGGCTTTTTCGGAGATACCGAGCGTTACCTGATTTGAAAGCTGATAAAGCGAACCGCTGGGTTCTGAGCCTTCACCGTAAGCACCACGGATTGTAAGTCCGAGCTTTGAAAGGTTGCCCGCAATTCTGCCGATTGTACGGCTCTTTTCAAGTGCCGGCAGATGGAGCATAACAGAGGCTCTCATGCCTGTGCCGAGGTTTGTAGGGCATTGTGTAAGATAACCGAGCTTGTCATCAAAAGCAAATTCAAGGTTTTCATCAAGCAGGGTGTCAAGCTTATCGGCTGTGTCATATGCCTGTTCAAGCGACAAGCCGTCTGTGATAACCTGAAGTCTTATGTGATCTTCCTCGTTAATCATAATGCTCATGCTTTCATCCTTGCTCAACAGCAATGCTCTGCCCTCTGTTTCGCTGATGAATTCTGGACTTACAAGATGTCTTTCAACAAGTGACACACCCTGTGCCTCTGTCAAATCATCAAGCTTAATCAGATTGAAATCCGAGGCAATTGAGCTGTTGCTGTCCCTGATTGCACTTGTAACCTTTTCAATAACCTTTTTTCTGCCCTGTTCGGACAGTCGGCACGGAAACGGGTAATCTTTCAGGTTTCTTGCAAGTCTTACTCTGGTGGAAATTACTTCGTTACTCATAATTAAGCCTCCATTTCCTTAATCTGGTCTCTTAACTCTGCGGCATGTTCAAAATTCTGTTCCGAAATTGCCTTGTCGAGTTCCTTTTTAAGTGCCTTGATTTTATCTTTCTTTGTCATCTCGGCACTCTTTTCGGCTTTCTTTGTACCGAAACGGCTGTTCTTACCGCAATGGGTTGTGTTGCCGTGGATTCTTCTGATTGAAGGAAGAAGCTGGTCGCCGAAGATTTCGTAACATTTTGCACAGCCTACATGACCCGACTTTGCAATATCGGAATATGAGCTTCCGCAGAAGTCACAGCGTGTTGCCTGAGTTCTTGCGGGAAGGCTGTTGCCGAAGAAACTTCCGAGGAGTCCCGAAAATTCGTCCTCAAAGTTACCGAAGATGTTTGTGTATCCCATTTTCTTTGCACATTCACTGCACAAATCATATTCCTTAATTTCACCGTTGATAACGGTCTTTACATGAGTATTTGCATTGTTAGCACCGCATTTTTGACATTTCATAATAACTGCCTCCGTTCAAAATCAACTTAATGTGAGCAACATATTCTTGAACAAGTCCGCTCGCACGGCATCTCGTTTACTCTGTTCAACATTTGTAAGCGTTCTGTCGGACAACGCCGAGGCTATCAGCCTTGCCGATGTAAGCTCAATCATATCTCTTTGCAACATATTTTTGAGCATTGCCTCTGCACTTGCCTTGTCAAGTGTTGTTCCAATCGAATTTATTATATGCATAAGCGCCGTACCTCTATCCATCTTCACACGGCTTATTCGGATAAATCCGCCGCCGCCCCTACGGCTCTCTACAATGTAGCCTTTTTCGGGAGTGAATCGGGAGGTTATAACATAATTGATTTGGCTTGGTACACATCCGAGGTTGCCGGCGAGTTCGTTTCGCTGAATCTCCGCACTGCCGTTTTCACGGTCAAGCATCTCTATAATGTACTGTGCCACCAAATCGCTCATTCTCATTTTGGTCGCCTCTTTTCATTTGTTTGACTACATTATAATATCAAGGTCAGAGAAAGTCAAAGTCAATTAAAGTCAAAAATTAAAGCATAAGCTTTGAAATTCTCACGAATCCTCGCTTATGCTCTCGTTTCCTAATATTTTAAAATATTTTTGACTTTTTCTGACTTTCGATTTTTATCCGATAAAGTCTGACTTTTCAAGCAATTTGACCTTACATAATCACATTAACCGTGTAATCAACATCGTAAATTTCACCGTCAAACCAATTTATAAAACCTATGTAGATGCAGATTTTGTCATCATGTTTATTCATATCACGAACAACCTTAAAGCACTCCGACCAACCCGAAAAGCGTTCAAGTCTTTTGACTGTATCAACATCGGCATTGCCGTTTACAAACACACACATTGCAAGGTGACGGGTTGACGATAACATTCTTACAAAGTCAAGGAACATCATATTAACCTCATCGCCCGAACATTCAATTTTAAGAGCGTCTTCCTCGATTTTGTTTCCGAAAAAATCAAGCACATTGTCAAACGCTGAATCAAAGTCATCGGTTTCAGCGTTCTTTAGTCCCTGCGAAAACTTGTAAATTGCGGTAGATGCATAAATTCTCTTAATTTTTTCAATCGTCACGGCAATCACCTTCTCGGTATCGTTACTTTTATTATTATACATTATATGAGCAAATTTGACAACAAGTATGTTATTCGGGCGGTTTAATACAATTTTCGCAAAAAAGCATTTGAAATTAAACAAAAATTTTGTGTTTGCCGATTGACAATTGTACAAAGATATTGTATTATATAATTGTACTAATGAATTAGCACAATTACTTGATAAGGAGCGTGATTTTATGTACAGCGACTTTGCATTAAGAACAGTTTTATATACTATACTCTGCATCGGTGCTATCGGAATAAGCACAGGAAAACTGTTTGCCATAAATCACGGCATTTCAAAATATCTTGCTAAAAAGTCATATAGCGGCAATTTTAAAACAGTAAAAACAACATTTATTTCACTTGGTGTTGAATATGTTTCGATAGCAATAATTGCACTTTTCATCAGTTTATGCACCATAAATACAATTTACACAAATGCATTCTTTGATGAACTGTTGCCTGAATTTTTCTCGACAGCTGTTACCGTATTTGCAATCGTTGTTCTTGGTGCAGAATGTGATTTCGGTTTGTGGTTACTCTTTGCAATACCCTATACTTTTCTGATTATTGCAAACATTCTCATTCTGTTTTTCGTCAATTACAAATTTGTTTATAAAGATTTTGAAGTTTCTAAAAATAAAAGAATAAAACTCTCGTTTTTCACCGCACTTGCAAATGCACCTTATGAATTTCTGATTCCCTACGGAATGATTGTAGATATGATTATCGACAGTATTATATTTTGATTTTGTGTTTAAGGAGGTTTGGTTTATGTTTAACTCGACATTTATGTTCAACACAACATTTGATCCGCAATATACTTTTGTTATCCTGTTTATTAACATAATTGCATCTGTACTTTTTACATCTGTTACAGTTTTCATTGCTATGAATTATGCAAAAAGAAAAGCCTGTATGGAAAACATAACACTTATAACAGGAAAAAATTACATAACAGTAGTTCTGATTTTTTCAGTTATAAACTGTATTGCTTCATTTGCCTCATTTATGGCTATGTATGCTACTTATTATTTTACATACATACCTGTTTGTTTGATTTTTACAGTTTTATCCGCTTTGGTTGAATATTTCATCGCAAGAACCGTAGTATTCAAAAAGTTTTCGTTTGATAAAAAAGAAAAGAATAAACGAGCCTTATCCTTTACTTGCATTTGCGCACCGTACTATATTTTTATTGTCAATGCACCGTTATTTTTATACCCAATTGCTTTCACACTCGACCCCTGCTGATTTTAACGAAGTGATATTATGAAATAAAAACGGTGAGCAGATGCCCACCGTTTTTGTGTTTAGCTTTTTAAATTTGAAATTAGTCTGAAGATAATCAAGCTTTTAAAATTAAAATATTTAACCTCAGTTACGAGAAATTAAACTAAAACAATAAAAATTCAATTAATTATTCAGCTGCTTTTCTTTTTGCAAAACATTCGCTGCAATAGTAGCTTTTGCCCTCAACAGGCTTGAAAGGAATCCTTGCAGTTCCGCCGCATTCAGCGCAAACGGTTTCAAAGAATTCTCTCTCTGTCTTGGCAGCATTTTTACGAGCCTGTCTGCAAGCCTTGCAACGCTGCGGTTCGTTTGTGAAACCCTTTTCAGCGTAAAATTCCTGCTCTCCTGCAGTAAAAACAAATTCGTTTCCGCATTCTTTGCAGACAAGTGTTTTATCTTCGTACATTGGTATTTACCTCTCTTTTTCTACCTCTCGGAGGTTAGTTTGTTGCCCTGTGCGGAGTTGCACCGCAATACTGTTTAAGGACATATGCTATTTTTGCAATCCGACACGAACCTTTTTTCTTGCTCTTTGAAGTGCATTATCAACCGTTTTTTCGGTTACGGAAAGCCTTTCGGCAATCTCTTTATAGCTCAAGCCGTTGCCGTAAAGCATAAGAACATCGTACTCGGATTTTGACAAAATGCCTTGAAGGCGTGACAACAGCTGATTAAGCTGTTCCCTGCACATCAAAAGCTCCTCGGGAGTTTTGGCGGAATCTTCAATTGACTCGCCCACATCGTCCATCGGAACAATGCTTGATGAGGGAATGGCTTTTTTCTGCTCACCCCGTCTGATTATCGAAATAAATCTTCTCTCAACAACAACCGACATATAGCTTTTAAAGCTTGCACCGCCGTTTTGGTCAAAGGCTTTGCAGGAACAAAGCAGTCCCACAAGTCCTTCCTGAACAAAGTCATTGTGTTCATAGCCCTCTGCCGAAAACTTTCGTGCAATTATGCTGATTGTGTCAAGATACCTCACCGCAAGTTCGTCAAAAGCACGGTCATCACCGAGGCTCACAAAATGCGCAAGCTGTGCGTCGGATAAAACACCGTAGGATTTTTGCAATTCGGTCATAACCTGCCCCTAATACTTATTCTTATACGCTTAATAATATAACAAAATCGCATAAATGTCAACAACTTAAAAGCAAATTCTGTAATATTGCATTATGATATTGAAAATAATTGTGCAAAATAGCTGAAATAAAGTCGAAATTACATACATTATGAAACTTGTTAAGAGAAAAGGAAAATGGTATAATAAAATATATTTTACTTAATTTCAAATTAACGGTCTGGAGGAATTTTGATGGTTGTTACCTGCAACAGCTTTGGTGTGAGCGGTATGGACGGCTACAAGGTTGAGCTTGAAGCGTCAATGTATTACGGCACACGGGAATTTGATATGGTAGGTCTGCCCGACGCCGCCGTGCGTGAGAGCAAGGACAGGGTTCTGAGCGCATTAAAAAACTGCGGCTTTAAATATCCTGCCGCACACACAACAGTAAACCTTGCCCCTGCCGACATAAAAAAAGAGGGACCGATTTACGATTTGCCTATTGCGGTTGCAATTCTTGTACTGCTCAATCAGATTAAAAGCAACATCTCCGACTGCGCATTCATCGGCGAGCTTTCGCTTTCGGGAGAAGTCAGAGGAATCAACGGAGTTCTGCCCATGGTTATCAAGGCGAAGGAATGCGGTATAAAGAAAATTTATGTTCCGAAAGCCAACGCAAGCGAGGGCGCTGTTGTTGACGGAATTGAAGTGTACGGTGTTGACAATATACTTCAACTGAAAGATTATCTCAACAGCATTCTTGAACCTGCACCCGCAAAGCCGAATACACACTCACCGAAGGAAGAGCAGGACTACATTCCGGATTTTTCACAGGTAAAAGGTCAGCTTGAAGTAAAGCGTGCGCTTGAAATTGCCGCTGCCGGCGGTCACAATATTCTGCTCATAGGCCCTCCGGGTTCGGGCAAAAGTATGCTTGCAAAACGAGTTCCGTCAATTCTGCCCGATATGAGCTTTGACGAAATGATTGAAACCACAAAAATCCACTCAATTGCAGGAACGCTAAAGCATGACGGACTTATCACAACACGGCCGTTCCGTTCGCCTCACCACACGGTAACGCCCGTAGGACTCGGCGGAGGAGGTACGGGAACTATCAGACCGGGTGAGGTTTCACTTGCAAACAACGGTGTGCTGTTCCTTGACGAGCTGCCCGAATTTTCAAGGACGTCGCTTGAGGTACTCCGTCAGCCGATTGAGGACGGCTCTATCACAATTTCAAGAGCAGGTCAGAAATGCACCTATCCGTGTTCGATTATGGTGGTTGCCGCAATGAACCCATGTCCGTGCGGATATTACGGTGATCCGACAAGAAAATGCACCTGTTCGGAACAGAAGATAAAACGCTACCTCAACCGCATTTCGGGGCCGCTTCTCGACCGTTTTGATATCCATGTAGAAGTGCCTGCCGTGAAATTTGAAGAACTGCGTGACACTTCATCTGCCGAATGTTCAGCCGACATCAAAAAGAGAGCCGACAGAGCAAGAGAAATTCAGCGTGAAAGATTTAAGGGCAGTAAAACAACCTGCAACGCAAAAATTAACGCAGAGCAGTTTGAAAAGGTCTGCGTAATTGATAAAGAGGCTGAAAAGACGCTCAAAGACGCTTTTGAAAGTCTTGGACTTACCGCAAGAGCGTATGACAGGGTTTTGAAAGTTGCAAGAACCATTGCCGATTTGGACGAGTCGGAAATAATCCGCTCCGAGCATGTTCTTGAGGCGGTTCAATACCGCAGTCTTGACCGCAAATATTGGGCAAAATAAGACTTATACCTTACACAAAAATTAAAAATATCACTTTTAAAAATCACGGCTTTATGCTATACTATTATAATGCGACACCGAGGCGGTGTTGCAGTTTCATGACACAGGAGGTTTTTTATAATGGAAATTACAAAGAATTCAATAATCGGTGATGTTCTTGATCAGTACCCCGACACAGCAGAGCTTTTCTTCAGCATCGGTATGCACTGCCTTGGCTGTCCTGCATCACGAGGCGAAACGATTGAAGAAGCTTGTATGGTACACGGTGCAGACGCAGACGCACTCGTTGCAGACCTTAACAAAGCAATTGCATAATGAACGGCGCATCTGATTTTTCGCTTGATAACCGTCTTGCACTTTGTGCGGACTTTGTGCGTGACGGAGCAAAGGTTGCCGATATCGGCACAGACCATGCCTATCTTCCGGTGTGGCTGTGCCGTATTGGCAGATGCGACACAGCGATTGCCGCAGACATCAACCCCCTGCCCCTTGAACGGGGAATTGAAACAATTAACAACAGCGGTCTTAACAATCGAATTGAAGCAAGGCTTTCAAACGGTCTTGAAAAAATTTCGGGCGATGAGGCTGATGACATAGTAATTGCAGGAATGGGCGGAGAACTCATTTCGCAGATTATCGAAAACTGGGAG
Source organism: Ruminococcus bromii (assembly GCF_002834225.1). GTDB lineage: Bacteria > Bacillota > Clostridia > Oscillospirales > Acutalibacteraceae > Ruminococcoides > Ruminococcoides bromii. The sequence goes on from NZ_NNSR01000045.1 coordinate 39,900, forward strand.
TTTTCAAAGGACAGGTCAAAGCACTTTATTCTTCAGCCTATGACCAAGAGTGAGGAGCTTATGCGTTGGCTGTTTGCAAACGGTTTCAGCGTTATCAAGCGTGACTGCTGTACTGCCGCAAACAAGTGCTACACGGTAATTCTTGCCGAATACAGCGGCGAGGTTCGCACGGTATCCGAGAGTGACCTCTACCTTTACGGACTTGATCCGAAAAACAACCCCATGCACCGCAGATTTATTGAAGGCTGTGTGCGCAGACTTTTAAAACAGGCTAAGGGCAACCCTGTCTGTGCCGAAACCGCACGCATTCTTGAGGAGAGCTTTAAGTGAAAACCATAAACGATATACTTAATTTTTTTGAAGAATTTGCGCCCTGTGCAACTCAGATGAGTTTTGACAACGCAGGGCTTATTGTGGGCGACAAATGCACAGCCGTAAGCCGTGTGCTTGTCGCTCTTGACATTACGGAGGATGTTGTGAATGAGGCGGAAAGTCTGGGATGTGAGCTGATTATCAGTCATCATCCCGTAATTTTTGCCCCTATAAAAAGGCTTTCGCCTTCTTCCGTTCCCTATATGCTTGCACAAAAGGGAATTTCCGCCGTTTGTATGCACACCAACCTTGATCTCAGCGAAAAGTTCGGAGTAAACATCTGCCTTGCAGACGCACTCGGAGTCAAAAATCCCGTGCTGTCGGAGTTTGGCGAGTGTATGTTCACGGGCGAGCTCGAAAGCGAAACCGATATTCACGATTTTGCAAAGCTTGCAAAGAAAAATCTTGACTGCAAGGGACTTCGCTACACCGACATTAAAGACAGGGTTAAAAAGGTTGCCGTATCATCGGGTGCAGGCGGTTCAAATGTGTTTGATGCGGCTTTGGTGGGTGTTGATGTGCTTGTCACGGGAGAAATCAAGCACCATGAGATTATCGCCGCAAAATCACTCGGAATTGACATTATTGACGCAGGTCACTTCAAAAGTGAAGATGTTGTAATTTTGCCGCTTGTAAACAGGCTTTCAGAGAAATTTTCCGACATTATTTTTACAAAATCGCAATCCTGTGACGATATGATTAAATTTATTTAACCTGTAAGCATCATTATCAAAATATTTGTTGCATAATTTGTTACAATTTGATATAATGATACGGTAAATTACTATATGTGGTAGTGCGCCGTCTGTACGCACCGCAAAATGAGGTATTATGAGAATCAGAAAAAAGAAATGGGCAGAACCGGAGCTTTCCGTTTGCGACTTTTATGTAAAAAATCCTGAGGAATACGCAGGAAAATGGATGCAGGCTTTCAAAAAGGAACAGCCATTGTATCTTGAAATCGGCTGCGGCAAGGGCGGTTTTGCGGGACAGCTTGCGCTTAAAAATCCCGACAAAAACATTATCGCACTTGACATCAAGGTTGATATGCTCGGCGTCGGCAGAAGAACAATTGTAAAGCTTTTTGAGGACGCAGGCAAAACGCAGGATGATATTACAAATCTTCTGCTTGTAAAGTACAATGTTGAAATGCTTGACAAAATTATTACGGCTGACGATAAGATTGACAGACTTTTCATAAACTTCTGTAATCCGTGGCCGAGAGCAAAGCACAAAAAGCGCAGACTTACATACTACAAAAAGCTTGAAATGTACAAAACATTTTTGAAGCCTGACAGCGAAATCCGTTTTAAAACGGACGATGACGAGCTTTTTGACGAAAGTCTTGAATACTTTGAGCAGAGCGGATATGAGATTTTGTACCTTACCCGTGATTTGCACGCAAGCAATGTTACGGACAATATTGAAACAGAGCATGAAAAAATGTTCTCCGAGGAGGGCATAAAAATCAAGTATCTTATTGCAAGGCAAAAGACTTAAAGAATCAAAATAAATGGCAGGGGGATTTTTTGTGAAGATTAAAAAACTGATTTCGGCTGTGCTTTTCGGCTCAATGCTTTTATGCATGAGCGGCTGCAATATTTCCGATTTCAGTGCCGACAATCTCCTCCGACCTCCCAAGGCAGTCGGCGATGAGGCTGAAATTGAACAGCTTATTGCCAAAACGGCTGACAGCGGATACACGCTTAAGTATCCTAAAAACGGAAAATTCCGCAGTGCGATAATTATGACCGACCTTGACGGCAACGAAAGCAACGAGGCTGTTGCTTTTTTCCGCAACAGTGCCGAAACCTCTTCGGTACATATGCTCGTTATGTATTCAAAGGATAATTCGTGGAAGATTGCATCCGACAACATCTTTGAAACAACGGATATTGACAGCGTCGATTTTGCCGATGTTACCGGCAACGGAAAGGCTGAAATCATCGTTAATTCAACAACCTACACTCCGAATGTCGGCAAGCTTTCCTGCTATTCCTACTCAGACGGAAAAACAAGCGACATCGGGTCCGGACAGAGCTGTTCAAGCTTTGTTACCGGAGATTTTGACGGTGACGGAACAAACGAAATTATATCACTTGTTCTCTACACAACCGAAAACGAGGCTCTTGCGTCAATGCTTGATTACAACGAGGACAGCAAAAGCCTGTATGCCAAAGCAATGGCAAACATGGATCCGAATGTTGTAAAGTACAAGAACATTGCCGTTACAAAGCTTGATAACGATATTACGGGAATTGTCGTTGACGGAACCTCGGCAAGTGAGATTACGAACACACAGGTTATCTTTTACAGCCGTGACCTTGCAATTCTGCGTAATCCTATGTTTAAGGAAAAGACAAAGAACATTTCCGAACGCACCTCGTCTGTTATTTGTTCCGACATTGACAAAGACGGCAGTCTTGAGATTCCGGTTACACTTGCTCTTCCAAAACAAAAGGGCGACACCAAAAACATCTATGCAGACAAAATTATCTGGAACAGCTTTGATACCGTAAAAGAAAATCTTATAAAAAAACAGACAGCCGTTATAAACTATGATTTTATGTTTATGATGAGCTATCCCGATAAGTGGGACGAAAACAAGGTTACGGCAATTACAGACCTAAAAAAAGGAACTACCTCATTTTTCGCATGGAACGGCTCAAAGCTTGACACGGAGCTTTTTGAAATAAAGGTGCTGCCGATAAACGAATGGGAATCCGGAAAATCAAACAATTTTACACTTATTACAAAAGACGATAAATATGCATATACATTTAATAATATAAATCCCGACACACAGATTTCGCTCAGTGATGACGAAATTAAAACCGGTTTTATGACACTTGTTCAATCGGGAATCTGACCATAGTAACGGAGGTTTTGGTATGAAAAAAATTCTTGTTTGTGAGGACGAGGCGGCAATTCGTGACTTTGTCGTTATCAATCTTACAAGAGCAGGCTACGAAGTAGTTGAGGCAGACTGCGGCGAAGCGGCTTTGCAAAAATATGAAGATAATAACGGTGACTTTGATGTTGCAATTCTTGATGTTATGATGCCGGGCATTGACGGCTTTCAGGTTTGTAAGGAGCTGAGAAACCGCAACGGTGGAATCGGAATTATTATGCTTTCCGCAAAAACACAGGAAATGGACAAGGTAACAGGTCTTATGCTCGGTGCAGACGACTATGTTACAAAGCCATTCTCACCGAGCGAGCTTCTTGCGAGAGTTGACTCACTCTACAGAAGGGTTGCACTTGCACAGTCACATTCAGAAAACAACTTTAAGGAAGAACTTAAATCGGGTGAATTTACACTTAATCTTCGCAACCGTGCTCTTATGAAAAGCGGCAAGATGATTGAACTGACACAGGTTGAATTTCAGATTATGGAGTACTTCTTTTCAAATCCGGGTGCTGCGCTTGACAGAATTGATATCCTCAATCATGTATGGGGTGACGCTTATGTCGGCGAGGATAAAATTGTCGATGTTAATATCCGCAGGCTCAGGATGAAGGTTGAGGACGAGCCGTCAAATCCCAAGCACATCATCACCGTTTGGGGACTCGGCTACAAGTGGGATTCAGGCGAATAATTCCGACAAAATCCCGCACATAATCTATACAAAGGAGGACGGCAACAATTTTTAAGGGCATTTCAAAAAGATGGATGCTCAACACATTGAGCGTCGTACTGACAATCATAATACTTATTGTTGTCAGCCTTATTTTTATTGTTACATATATTTTTCAAAACAGCGTTGAACAAAATTTGAATACAACAAGCAGTGAGCTTTCTCTTGTTTTCTCGGGATTTCAAAGCGACAGTTCAACCTCATTTGTGGCGTCTGCCCGTGATTATGTTGAAAACTTTGACAAAAAGGAAGAAATGGAGGTTATCGTAATCAATTCTTCCGGCAGAGTTGTTATGACTTCAACAGGATTCACTCCCGATGAAAACGAACAGATTCCCGACTTTAACGAGGCTCTCTCTGATGAAAGCGGATATGCCTACTGGAACGGCAAGCTTTCATCGGGCGAAAGTGCTATGAGCCAGACGAGAATTATCACCAACGAAAACGGAACCTGCGTCGGTGCGGTAAGATATATTGTTTCTATGGAACAGGTGAATACTGCAATCGTGCTTGTATCTGCAGGGATTATCATAAGCGGTATTGTTATAATTGCACTTGTAATTTTGTCGGGACTTATGTTTATCCGTTCAATCGTTGCACCTATAAGAAAGCTTTCGGAGATTTCAAGCAAGATTGCCCACGGCGACTTTTCGCAGGCTAAAAAAATCGAGTACAAATATGACGATGAAATCGGCGACCTCTGTGACGCAATCAGCGATATGGCTCTTGATTTGCAGACAGCCGATCAGATGAAAAACGATTTTATTTCACGAGTATCACACGAGTTGCGTACTCCGCTTACGGCGATTAAGGGCTGGGCTGAAACAATGCAGCTTTCCGAAAGAGGAAAGCTTGACCGCAAAACCTTTGACCGCGGTATGGGAGTTATTATCAATGAAAGTTCACGCCTTACAAGCATTGTAGAAGAGCTTCTTGACTTCAGCCGTATTCAGAGCGGAAGAATGAAGCTCATCAAGGAAAAGCTTGACATTCTTGCCGAATTTGACGATGCGGTTTACTTTTTAAAGGAAAGAGCCGTTACAGAGGGCAAGCATCTTCTCTATGATGAACCCGAGGCTGTTTATCCTGCCGTTTACGGCGATAAAAACAGGCTCAAGCAGGTTTTCCTCAATGTGCTTGACAATGCGTTGAAATACACACCAAAGGGCGGTGTTGTTGCCGCTCAGGTAATCTACAGCAAAGATGAACCCGATATTATCAAGATTGTAATAACCGACACGGGTTGCGGAATTTCTGCCGAGGATCTTCCAAAGGTTAAGGAAAAATTCTACAAAGCAAACCAGACTGTCGGCGGTTCGGGAATCGGACTTGCGGTTGCCGATGAGATTATGAACCTCCACAACGGTTCACTTAATATCGAAAGCGGAGAGGGCGTCGGCACAACCGTAACGCTCACCTTCCCTGTATATAAAGAGGGCAGTGAAAACTCACTTCCCGAAAACATTAAGCTTTAATCTTATTTCTCTGTGCAACCTAATACAGAAAGGAACAGCTAATGGCTAAAAATACTACTAAAAAAATCACCTCAATCGGCGGCAGCGCCCTGATTGAAGGCATTATGATGAGAGGTCCGAAGCGCACAACTGTGTGTGTCCGTACCGCACCCGACAAGATTTACAGCGAGGATATAAGCATAAACACAATTCCCTCAAAATGTAAGCTTTTCAAGCTTCCGTTTCTCAGAGGAATCGCAGGTCTTATTGACTCAATGCGACTTTCCTACAAAGCACTTATGCTCTCTGCCGATAAGGCAATTGAATCAACCGAAATTGAAGAAGAACCGTCAAAGTTTGAAAAATGGCTTGACGATAAATTCGGCGACAAGCTTGTTAAGGTTATGATGGTAATTGCGTCAATCCTCGGTGTTGCGCTTGCCGTGGGACTTTTCTTCTTTGTCCCCTCTTTCCTGTTTGACCTCAGTGCAAATGTTGTGCCGGCTTTCAAGGGTGACGGCGGAAACGCTGTTTTCTGGAAGTCTGTTTTTGAGGGTGTTCTCAAGATTATTCTTTTCTTACTTTATATTATAGTATGTTCACAAATGACAGAAATGAAAAGGGTGTTTATGTACCACGGTGCCGAGCACAAGACAATTTTCTGCTACGAAAACGAAGAAGAACTCACAGTTGAAAATGTTAAAAAGCAGAGCCGTTTTCACCCGAGATGCGGAACAAGCTTTATGGTTCTTATGCTGATTGTCGGCATTCTTGTCGGTCTTTTCGTTCCTGTTGCACCCTTCGGCATCGGATTTTTAAGACCTGTATTCAAGATTCTTCTTCTCCCCGTTTCATGCGGAATCGGTTACGAGCTTATCAAAATCTGCGGTAAGCACGACAATGCCGCAACAAGAATCATTGCCGCTCCCGGACTTTGGGCGCAGAGAATCACAACAAAAGAGCCTGACGACACTATGATTGAAGTTGCAATTGAGGCTATCAAGGCTGTTATCCCCGAGGACGGCTCGGACATTGTAAGCAAGTAATGACTGTAAACGAAATTTATCAAAGCGGACTTAAACTGCTTGAAAATAATAATATTGAAAATTCAAAATTTGAGGCGCAAAGTCTTTTACAAAAGGCTTTTTCGCTTGACAGAGTCGGCTTTATCATTCACAAAACTGATAAAGCCGATGAAAACTGTTCGCATAACTTTTTAAATTTTATAGAAAGACGAATTTCAGGCGAGCCGTTGCAGTATATTCTCGGCGAATGGAGCTTTATGGGATTCGATTTTAAGGTGGGCAGAGGCGTGCTTATACCCCGTGATGACACGGAAGTGGTTGTCAATCTCTGCATTGATTTTCTCAAAAACAGAGCCGATAAAAAAACGGTTGACCTCTGTTCGGGAAGCGGTGCAATTGCCGTTGCACTTGATAAAATTTCAGGTGCAAAGGTTACGGCAGTTGAAATTGACGAAACCGCTTTTTCATATCTTGAAACAAATGTAAAAGAAAACAATTCGTCAGTAAAGCCTGTTATGGCTGACGCTCTCAAAATCTGCGATACATTTGCAGACGGCGGGCTTGACCTCATCGTTTCAAATCCGCCTTATATAAAATCAGCCGACATAGAAACACTTCAAAAAGAGGTTCAGCTTGAACCGAGGCTTGCGCTTGACGGCGGCGAGGACGGCTGCGATTTTTACCGTGAAATAGTGAGCCGTTGGAGCAGAAAACTCAAAAAGGGCGGTGCACTTGCATTTGAACTCGGAGAAGGTCAGGCTGACGCAGTAAAGGCACTTATGACTGACAAAGGCTTTTCGGATTTTAAAATTTCGCTCGACTTTGGCGGTGTGCAGAGGGCGATTATTGGGACTTTGCTCTGATTTTAGAAAATTTGTTCGATAAAATTACCGCCAAATTATTGCATTTTCCCCTCACATATTTTATAATCTTAGTGCGAACATAACCGCCGTTGAAGTGACGGTTATGTTACAGACTGAAAAACATCAGCTCCCTTTGCGGAGTACGGAGGTATATGAAATGGCAGTAGATAAAAACAAAGCGCTTGAAACTGCGCTCACACAAATTGAAAAACAGTTCGGCAAGGGTGCTGTAATGCGTCTTGGCGAAAATAAACATATGAACATTGAACACATCTCAACAGGTTCGCTTTCGCTTGATATTGCACTCGGAATCGGCGGACTTCCCCGCGGAAGAATTGTTGAGATTTACGGACCTGAATCTTCGGGTAAAACAACACTTTCTCTCCACTGCATTGCAGAGGGACAGAAAAACGGCGGCAATGTTGCATTTATTGATGTTGAGCATGCACTCGATCCGACATATGCGGCAGCTCTCGGTGTTGATGTTGATTCACTCCTCGTTTCACAGCCGGACACAGGTGAAGACGCTCTTGAAATTGCAGAGGCGCTTATCCGAAGCGGTGCGATTGATGTTATCGTAATCGACTCCGTTGCCGCTCTTGTTCCAAAGGCTGAAATTGAGGGCGAAATGGGTGACAGCCATGTAGGTCTGCACGCAAGACTTATGTCACAGGCACTGCGTAAACTCGCAGGTGCAATTTCAAAGTCAAACTGCGTTGCAATCTTCATTAACCAGTTGCGTGAAAAAGTAGGTGTAACCTACGGTAACCCCGAGGTTACAACCGGCGGTCGTGCGCTCAAGTTCTACAGCTCCGTTCGTATTGATATAAGAAGGGTTGAAACCCTTAAATCAGGCGGTGAAATGGTCGGTTCACATACAAGAGCAAAGGTTGTAAAAAACAAGATTGCTCCCCCGTTCCGTGAAGCTGAATTTGATATTATGTACGGTGAAGGCATTTCCCGTGAGGGCGAGCTTCTTGACCTTGCCGTAAAGGCTGAGATTGTTCAAAAAGCAGGAGCATGGTTCAGCTATGACGGCAGACGACTCGGACAGGGACGTGACAAGGTCAAGGAACTTCTCAAAACCGACAAGGAGCTTGCTGCTGAAATTGAGAAGAAACTCTGGGAAAATATTGACAAGCTTTATGAACGCAAAAAGCCTGCTCCAAAGGTAAAAATTACCGAAGTTCCGTCTGCAAACCAAGAAATCAAGCCTGATTCTGCGGATAAGACAGACAAAAAGAGCGGTGCAAAAATTGATGTTCTGGTTGACGACTGATGCTTATAACCGCAGTTGAACCACGAAGAAAGGCGATGTGTGCGCTCTACATTGACGGCGAATATGTTATGAATCTTGACGCACGCACAGTTATTGAAAACCGATTTGATGTCGGCAGAGAAATTGATGACGAGGATCTGCACGAGATTATCAGGCTAAGCAATGAGCGCCGTGCAAAGGAAAAGGCTTTGTGGCTTATTTCCTATCGTGACCACTCAAAAAAAGAACTCACCGACAAAATCAAACGCACCTGTGATGAAGAATCGGCGGAAAAGGCTGTTGAGCGAATGGAAGAACTCGGTCTTGTAAATGATGAAAACTTTGCAAGACGATATGCCGAACAGCTTTTGTTTTCAAAACATAATGCTCCGAGAGGTGCGGTAAGACAGCTTGTTCAAAAGGGAATTGACCGTGAACTTGCAGAAGAGATTATCGAAGAAATCGACTTTGATCCATGTGACGGAATAAGGGCGGTTATCGACAGAAAATATAAAAACATAAATGATGAAAAAATAAGGCGAAGAGCCGTTGCCGCTCTGCAAAGGCTCGGATACGGATGGGATGACATTAAGACCGTCCTCAGAGAATACACAGAGGAAGACTGATTATGAATTATAAAGTAGGCATTGTATCACTCGGTTGTGCAAAAAATCAGGTTGACGCCGAGATGCTTTTGTACACACTCAAGAACAGAGGATTTATTATTGTGAACGATCCGGCAGATGCGGACGCAGTAATTGTAAACACCTGCGGATTTATCGAAAGTGCAAAGCAGGAAAGCATTAACGAAATTATTGAACTCGGCAAGCTCAAGGACGAGGGCAAAATCAAGGCAATCATCGTAACAGGCTGTCTTGCTCAAAGATATAAATCGGAAATTTCCGAACAGCTTTACGAGGTTGACTCGGTTATCGGAATCGGTGCTAACGAAACTATCGCAGACATCGTTTTGAAAACACTTGACGGACAGAAGTGCGAAAGCTTCCCCGACAAGGTTTGTCTGCCGCTTGAGGGCGGAAGAATCCTTTCAACTCCCCCCTACACTGCTTATCTCAAGATTGCCGAGGGTTGCGACAACCGTTGTTCCTACTGTGCAATCCCGATGATTCGAGGAAGATTCCGCAGCAGAGATATTGAAGATGTTGTAAAAGAGGCGGAAGGTCTTGCCGAGCGTGGAGTCAGGGAACTCAATGTAATTGCTCAGGACACAACCCGTTTCGGTGAGGATAAATACGGCAAACCGATGCTTGCAGAACTTCTCAGAAGACTTTGTAGGATTGACGGCTTTAAATGGATAAGGGTTCTCTACTGCTATCCCGACAGAATTACAGACGAGCTTATTGACACAATAGCAAGTGAAGATAAGATTGTAAAATATATGGATATTCCGCTCCAGCATTGTGACGGGGATGTTCTCCGCAGAATGAACCGTCACGGCGACAGAGAAAGCCTTACTGCACTTATGAACAAGATTAAGGATAAAATTCCGAATGTAATCTTCCGCTCAACCTTTATTACAGGTTTCCCCGGTGAAACCGAGGAGCAGTTCAATGAGCTTGCAGAGTTTGCCGCTGAGATGAAGTTTCAGCGACTCGGCTGTTTTGCCTACTCTCCCGAGGAAGACACAAAGGCGGCTGAAATGCCCGACCAAATTGACGATGAAATCAAGCAAAAGCGTGCCGATATTATTATGGAGCATCAACAGCAGGTTATGGCTGAATACTGTGAAAGCCTTGTTGGCAAAGAGATTGAAGTTCTTGTTGAAGGCTTTGACAAGCTTGCCGAATGTTTCTTCGGCAGAAGTTATGCCGACGCCCCCGAGGTTGACGGCTGTGTATTCTTCACCTGTGACGGTGAAAAGCCAAAGGCAGGAGATTTTGTCAAGGTGCGTGTAACCGATTACACAGGCTGCGATTCTGTCGGCGAATTTGTCGGCAAAATCGACTAAGTGGCTAAAAGACTCAGCAATTTCATAATATTTAACTTTGAAAGGCACATAAAATGAACTTACCAAATAAACTGACAGTAGGACGAATAATTCTTGTTCCGTTCTTTGTGGCGGCATTGCTTGCAAACTTTCCGCTCAACAATGCCGTTGCCCTGATTATTTTTGTAATGGCATCACTCACAGATATGTTTGACGGAAAAATTGCAAGAAAAAACGGTCTTGTAACAGACTTCGGAAAATTTGCAGATCCGCTTGCAGACAAAATTCTTGTACTTGCCGCCTTTCTGTGCTTTGTACAGCTTGGAATATGTGACTGTGTTGCGGTTATAATCGTGCTTTTCCGTGAATTTTCCGTCACCTCAATACGGCTGATTGCCGCCTCAAAAGGCAAGGTTGTTGCCGCCAATATGTGGGGCAAAGCAAAGACGGTTTCACAGATGATTGCTATAATTGCAGTAATTGCAATGCAAATCGTGCTTGAACTGCCCGAAGTCGGACTTAATTTTATAAACACGGCAACATTTGGACCGATTTTCTTTGTGGTGGGAGAAATTCTCATCTGGATTTCGGTTGTATTCACAATCATTTCGGGCGTTGTATATATAGTTCAGAACAGACAGTTTATTTCTCAGACCTGAGAACAGACTCTCACGGTCTTGACAGGAGGGTGATTGCGTGTTTAAAAACCTGAAAGCGGATATTGATGCGGTTATGGAGCGTGATCCTGCCGCAAGGAGCAGAGCAGAGGTGTTTTTTCTCTACTCGGGTTTCAAGGCGGTGCGTTCTCACCGAAAAGCCAACTGGTGTTTGCGACACAACCTCAAGTTTCTTGCAAGGTGGATTTCTCAGCGCAGTCGTCACAAGACGGGAATTGAGATTCATCCCGGCGCAACAATCGGTAAGGGACTTTTTATAGATCACGGAATGGGCGTTGTTATCGGCGAAACTACAGTAATCGGTGACAACTGCACCATCTATCAGAATGTTACTCTCGGAGGAACAGGCAAAGAAACGGGAAAAAGACACCCCACGCTCGGCAATAATGTGCTTGTCGGCTCGGGGGCAAAGGTTCTCGGTCCGTTCAAGGTTGGTGACAACGCAAGAATTGCCGCAGGTGCGGTTGTTTTAAGCGAAGTTCCGCCGAATGCAACGGCTGTCGGCGTTCCGGCAAGAGTAGTAAAAGTCAACGGTGTTCGCAGTGAAACCCTTGACCAGATTCATGTATCGGATCCGGTTGCACTTGCATTGTGCAACCTTGAGCATAAAATTTTTGAACTTCAGAAACAGCTTGATGAGCTGAAAAAGGAAAATGTAAAAAGTGAGGAATAGCAAATGATTTTATATAATTCTCTCGGACAGACAAAGCAGGAATTTGTACCGCACACACCCGGCAAGGTTAATATGTACACCTGCGGTCCTACTGTTTATCACTATGCCCACATCGGCAATCTTCGCACCTATATTATGGAAGATGTTCTTGAAAAGTATCTTCGTTTTTCGGGTTATGATGTAAACCGTGTAATGAACATCACAGATGTAGGTCATCTTTCAAGCGATGCCGACACAGGCGAGGATAAGATGCTTTCAGGTGCAAAGCGTGAGCATAAGACTGTTATGGAGATTGCAAAGTTCTACACAGACGCATTTTTTGCCGACTGCGAAAAGCTCAACATCAAGCGTCCCGATGTTGTAGAACCTGCAACAAACTGCATTGACGATTTTATCAATATGATTTCCGTTCTGCTTGAAAAGGGCTATGCCTACATTGCAGGCGGCAATGTTTACTTTGACACTTCAAAGCTCGACAACTACTATGTGTTCGGCAATATGAATGAGGATGACCTTGCTGTCGGTGTTCGTGACAGCGTTGAAGAGGACGAAAACAAGCGTAACAAGGCTGACTTTGTTCTCTGGTTCACAAAGTCAAAGTTTGATTCACAGGAACTCAAGTGGGAGAGTCCGTGGGGTGTCGGTTATCCGGGCTGGCACATTGAATGTTCTTGCATCAGCTACAAGCACTGCGGTGAATATCTTGACATTCACTGCGGCGGCATTGACAACGCTTTCCCCCACCACACAAACGAAATTGCACAGAGCGAGGCTTTTCTCGGTCACAAGTGGTGTCCGTACTGGTTCCATGTACTTCACCTCAACGATGCAAGAGGCAAGATGAGCAAGTCAAAGGGCGGTTTTCTTACAGTTTCACTTCTTGAAGAAAAGGGGTACAATCCGCTTGTTTACAGAATGTTCTGCCTCCAGAGCCACTACCGCAAGCCGCTCACATTCTCATATGACAACCTTGACAACACAGCCACAGCCTACAACAAGCTTGTAAAGAGAATTTCCGCTCTTTCAAGGGACGGTGAGCCTGATATGGCAAAGGCTGAGGAGCTTACAAAGGGATTCCGTGAGGCACTCGACAATGACCTCAACACATCTCTTGCGCTCACCTGCGTTTATGATGTTCTCAAAGCTGACGCTGACGATGCGACAAAGCTTTATGTAATCGGCGAATTTGACAAGGTGCTTTCACTCGACCTTACAAAAGTTCCCGAAAGCAACAAAGCGGACGCTGACGATGACTTTGCCAAGGAAGTTGAGGAGCTTATTGCACAGCGTACAAAGGCCCGTGCCGATAAGGACTGGGCGACAGCCGACGCTATCCGTGACAAGCTTAAAGAGATGAAAGTTGTTGTCAAGGACACAAAAGACGGCATTGAATGGCATATTGAGGGCTAACTTGACTGCTATCGCCCAATGAACGCACCTAATTAAAACAAAATATGAATAAATAAAAATCCCCTTCATATAAATTTGGTATGGAGGGGATTTTATGCGTTTGTATATCATAACAAAACGAAATCTAATATCAATCGGATTCTGTCTTTTAATCGGAGTGCTTGCAGGGGCAATTGCAGTCACATCAACCGTTCGAGCCGTTCAGAGTGCGGCTGCTCAGCGTGAAATTCCCATTTACTATGTTGACACGGACAAAAAGCAGGTTGCCCTGTCGTTTGATGCGGCATGGGGCAATGAACAGACCGAGCATCTGCTTGAAATTCTTGATAAATACAAGGTGAAATCAACATTTTTCCTTGTGGGCGACTGGGTTAAGAATTATCCCGACAGCGTAAAGGATATTGCAAAGCACGGTCATGATGTTGGCAATCACAGCAACACGCATCCGCATATGACGCAGATGTCATCGTCCGATATGGTCGGTCAGATTCAGTCCTGCAACGAAAAAATCAAGGAGCTTACGGGCAAAACCCCCACCCTGTTCCGAGCCCCCTACGGCGATTACAACAATGATGTTGTAAAGTCGGTCAACGGATGTAATATGTATTGCGTGCAATGGGATGTCGATTCGCTCGACTGGAAAGATCCTACTCCCGAGCAGATAAAGCAGAATATTATGAAAAAAATCAAGAACGGCAGTATTATATTGATGCATAACGGTGCAAAAAATACCCCCGAAGCATTGCCGACGGTAATCGAGGCAATCAAGTCCGAGGGCTACGAAATCGTTCCGATTTCGCAAATTCTGCTCAAAGGCGAATACTACACAGATGTTGACGGCAAAATGTGCAGTAAAACTGCCACACAACCGAGTTCGTAAGGGAACATTTTATTAATGTCGCAAAACTACCGTCATATTGTAGGGGCGTTCATCGGACGCCCGCCAAGTAAAGGCATAAATTATATGTTAAAACAAATTTTATAAATGAAATGCAGTTACCGAAATAATGTAGCGGAGAACGAGGTTCGCCGCTACATTGCATTGTAGAAAAGGTAACAATTTTACGCTCGAGCATAATTTGTGTTAAATCGCATCGATTTTACAATCGGTACGATTGGCGGTCAATGACCGCCGCTACAGATTATACACAGTTTTCATCACATCAAAAATTATGTGAATAAACAAATAATTTCATCAAAGCGGGCGTCCGATGAACGCCCCTACTGATTAACAATAACTTTCATACAAAAAACAGACTGACAGATTATCAGTCTGTTTTTGTATGCAATCATCATTTTCTTGCAATGTTAAGAATATTTTCCCACCATTCATTAGATGATATTATTGAATAGGTTGTGAGAAAACTTTCCGCTATTAGCAAACGAATGAGTATGACAAATAGTATTGTTAAAAATAAATCCAATGCCATTACTAAACATATATTTAAAATATTACCGTATTCTGCATATTTTAACCTTAAAATAAATGTCGGTACTACACATATAGAACTTATGAACATTAAGTCAAGAGGTATCACAAGCAACGATATAATTGAATTCAGCACATCATTATGACAAACAAAATCTATTGACCAAGTAACAAGTAACAAATAAAAAATTAACACCTTTGCAAAATCAAGTATTGTAAACCCAATCGTAGCTGTAACTTTTACTGATTTGAATGAATTTTTCCGAACTAAATAGAAAGATATAAGAAAAGTAATAATTAATAAAACCGCAAATATTAAATAGCAATTGTTAACAATGAAATCAGCAAATACTTCGGCTACTCTATTACTTCCACACAGATAAAATAAAAATGCAATAATTGCAAAACCACAATTACTAAATAAAATAATCATTGCGTACTCCTTAAATTATTTCTAATTAAAAAATCACTTAATGCAAAAGCAAGTTCTATAATTTTATATACTTTATTCACTTGAATTATACCCATATTGTATAAAATTGTCAACAAAAAGTTATAATATTATACTCACAAAGTATAATTTATGGAGCGGGTACGACAAATGCAAAGAATTAAGGAACTACGAAAAGAAAAATCTATGAACCAAATTGCATTGGGAATGGAACTTAACTTTTCGCAGAAGATAATCAGCGAATATGAAAACGGAAAGGTTGAACCGAGCATTACAACGCTCAAAAAGCTTGCGTCAATCTTTAATACATCTGTTGATTATATAATTGAATATACGAACATCAGACAGCCGATTGACAAAATTGCACAGTCTAAACTTTCGGAAACGGAATGCGAACTTCTCAATGAATTTCGTTGTCTGCCAAAAGAAAAACAAAACATTGCCCTTGGTATCATTATGGGATTAAAGCACAGTTAATTGTAGCCAATATAATTTTATTCGTATCGTGTTTGCACACGAAATGATTAGTAGCCTTGCGACCGCCGCCGGTGGCGGATAAAGGGAGCAATGCGCTGTCTGAAATAACGAGCAATAGGAAGCACATTTATGTGCAACGCATT